>DASUPO010000076.1:0-47356 GCA_036281075.1 Actinomycetota bacterium
GGGATCACCTTCACCGTCGACGTAGGAGGCGCCGGCCCAGCCCGGATCTCGGAAGACGTGCCCCGCCACCACGTACCCCGCCGACATCAGCGCCTTCGCTTCGACCTCGCTGAACGAGTCGAGGTCGGTCCGAAGGTCGGCGAGCAGCTCCATCGCTCGCGGGTCGACCCCGAAATCCGTCGAGGGCGGGGGCCCGCCGTCGACGTCCCGCGCGGGGGCTCCGCCGGGTCCCGTCGGCCAGACCCGACCCACGGTCGTGCCCTTGCGCAGATGGATCAGGGCGAGCGGGGACGGCTCACCCGGGAGGCGCCGCTCCGACGCGCGCACTCAGTTGGTCCTGCCGGACCAGGCCGTAGATGATCTGCTGGGTTCGCAACAGGACGGAGAGGAACGAGGCCCGGGCCTGCCCCCCGTCGGCCATCTGTCCCCCGGTGTCGCTCACGATGAAGTCCGTGCACCCCGCGAGGGGCAGCGACTGGATCCCCTGGTTCTCGTGCACACCTCCGTCCGTGAGCTGGATCCTGATCCCTTCGTGCATATCGGAGATCGACATCGGATGGAGTCCGCCCGGCAGCGCGGATGACGCGGCGACCGCGATGGACAGGTGAACGTCCGCGGGGCGGGGTGACGTCAGTCCGCGTAACGCTCGGGCGGACGCAGGGTGACGCGATCGATGTCGGCGGCCTGCCCGACCAATGGAGCCTCCCCCATCGTCGTCGGCCGATAACCTCCACGCGCGGCCGGTCGTCAGCGACGTGGCGTTGACCAGGAGCTCGGGCATCCTGCCCTCGTCCGGACTCCCGTCCTCGATGCCCCGGAGCCGCTCCCCGAGCTCGATCATCGTGACGCGCTCGGCCGCGCCCTCCGCGATCCCGGTGAAGAAGGATCGGTCGTAGAGTTCGGCCACGCGGTCGCTGCGCGAGTAGTCCGGCTGGGCCATCTGCACGATCCGCGGATAGCTGGTGAGCGTGCGGACGCGAACGTTCTCCGAGACGCCGGCGGGGAACGTGCGAGCGATCTCCTCGACGAGCACCACGAGGTCCTCATCGCCGACCGTGCCCCCGATCCTTCTCAGCAGCTCGAGCAGACGGAGGTAGAACACGGCGCCCACGATCGACCCGCCCGAGACCGTCGAGATCACCGCGACGTGCTTGAGCACGCCGAGCTCCGCCATCCGCAGCAGCGTCCCGATGTGGAACAGGGCAGTCCGGAAGCCTCCCCCGGAGAGCGCGAGGCCCAGCTTCCTGGGAGCGTCCGGTCGGAGCGGCTTGACCGAGGTGACGAGCTCCGCCATCGATCACGTCTGCCGTCGAGCGAGGTCTTCCGGCGACATCGATCCACCCCCTGGGCCGTCGGCACATCAAACGACATCGCCGTCTCGCGATGCCCTCGGCGGTTCGACCTACCGCTCGTGAACGACCCTTCTCGCTCCAGCGAGTCTGCGGGGACGCTCCCGCCGGAGAGACCTAGGCTGGAGCCCGTGGGCTCGAACCCCTACGCGTCGCTCGATCCGGGAACGCCCGACCCGTCGCCGAAGCCGTTGTTCCCCGAGGTCGGCGCCACGCGCGCGCTGCTCCGCGGGCTGCGGAAGCGTTGTCCCCGCTGCGGCGAGGGCGACACGTTCGTGAGCTGGTTCCGGCAGCGCACGTCGTGTCCGCGCTGCGACCTCCGGTTCGCGAAGGAGGAGGGCGGGTTCCTCGGCGCGATGACCCTGAACTACATCGTCGCGATCGGCGTCTGGCTCGTCGCCCTGACGGTCGCGATCGTCCTCACCGTGCCGGACGTTCCGGTCGTACCCCTCCTGATCCTGAGCGCCGTGATCCTGATCCTCGTGCCGCTGTGGTTCTATCCGCGGTCGAAGGCGATCTGGTCGGGGGTCGAGTTCCTCGTGCTGCGGAGCGAGCCCGACTACCGCCCGCCGGTCGCGCGCGACGCGCGCCAGCGGGATCTCGAATAGTCGTTACCGCCGTCGGGCGGGTTCGATCACCTTCAGACCGGGAGATCGACCACGGCACGAGCAACGCCGATCACCGCGCGGTCGGGGAGCGGGAGCAGGAAGCCTCGGACCTCGACCGCGATCCGGACGGTCGCCTCGGATGCTCCCGGGGGGCACGAGCAGATGACGAGTCGCGCGCCGTTCCGTTCCGCGTAGCTCGCCGCGACCTGGGCGGGCTCGATGCCGGAGGGGAACGCCAGCTCCTGCGCCGCGGCGAGCGCCGCCAGGTCGGCGACGGCCTCGGCCCGGGAACGCGCGACGAGCGCCCTGCCGACGTCGGCGGCGCCCATCGTCACGACGAGCGCCATCCCGACCGCGGCCGCGACCACGACGGACACGCTCCCCCGCTCGGACCTCGGACCGATCATCGGTCAGCCGAACTCCTGGCGGGCAGTCGTCTCGGCGGCGATGCCGATCGCGGTCCCGAACAGCCACTCGACGAACGGCACTCGGACCGGCGCGTCGTAGCGCAGCGACACGGTCACGGGTTCTCCGCGGACGCCGACCCGGCTGACGTCGAGGACCACGGCGCCGTCGACGAGGGAGGGGGCCGCCGCGAGCGCCGCGGAGCGGATCGCGGCGGGGTCCTCCTCGACGGCGGCGGCGCGCGCCCCCGCGCGCGCCGCCGCCTCGACCAGCAGGCGGTCCCGCACGACCAGTCCGGTCTGCACCAATGCCAGCGCGACCACGAGGACGAGCGGGAGCACGAGCGCGAACTCGACGGCGGCCGTGCCGCCTTCCTGCGACGGATCAGGCCGCCGCCGCATCGCCGATCACGCTGTCGATCACGCTGTCGAAGAACGCGGGCAGCTTGCCGGACGACCGGGCCCACGCGATCAGGACCACAGCCACCGCGGCCGCCGCCAGGATCACGAGGGCGTACTCGGCCGTGGTCTGGCCTTCCTCCCTGCGGAGTCGGAGGGTGTCGACGGCGCGCAGGAACAGGGCGTACAGGAAGAGCATCGTTCACCTCCTCTCAGCTGATGGACCGCACGGTGGTGAGCAAGACGGGCACCACCGTCAGGAGGAGGAAGGCGGGGAGGACCAGGAACACGAGGGGGAACAGCATCTTGACCGGCGCCGCCCGAGCTCGTTCGGCGACAGCGGCGCGCCGGGCGCTCCGGACGTCGGCGGCGAGCTCTCGGGTGGCGTCCGTGAGGGAGGTTCCCAGCGTGTCGGTGCGGGCGAGGACCGTCACGGCCCGTTGAAGGTCGGGCAGCGCGAGCCGCTCGGTCACCGCGGCGAGCTCCTCGCGCCATCGGGCGCCGAGTTCGACCGACTCGAGCGAGCCGCGCAGCTCCCCTCCGAGCGGACCTCGGAGCCCGGAGACCGATCGTTCCAGCCCCACGACGGCCGACAGGCCGGCCGCCGAGCCCGCCGCGAGGAGATCGAGCAGCTGCGGGATCTCCTCGTCCATGGCTGAGCGCTCCCGAGCTCGAGAGCGGGCGATCGCGAGCCTGCGAACCCTGTCGCCGAGGAGCATCGCGAGGGGGATCGTCACGAGCCCGGGACCCGGCGCGAGCGCTCCGATCGCACCCGCGACCGCGAGCCACGCCCAGCGCATGTCCGGACGCCACCGGCGGGGACGCGGTCGCACGGACCGCGGGAACGCGATCGCCAGGCCCGCGACCGCGCACACGGCCGAGCCGGCAGCCAAGCCCTGAGCGACGAGCGGCCAGGGCTCTGTCACCGCACCTCCACCAGTCGTCTGATCCACAGGAACGCGAGCAGCTCCATGCCGAGACCGACCGCGAGGGCCGTCGTCCCGATCGGCGTCGCGAGCGCCCGGAGCATCTCGTCTCGGGAGGTGAGGAGCAGGAAACCGAAGAAGGCGACGGGGAGCAGGCCGAGGATCGCCCCTGACAGCCTGGCCTGGGCCGTCAGCGCCCGGACCTCCCGCTGCGCCGCACGGCGTTCGCGGAGCGTTCCGGCGACGCCGTCGAGCACGGACGGGAGATCCCCGCCGCTGCGGCGGTGCACGTCGAGGACCCCGACGAGCAGCCGCACGTCCTCGGAATCGCGGGCGTCGGCCCAGGAAGAGAGCGCCTCGCCGACCGGCGTCCCGACGTCGATCCGCTCGACCAGCTCCGACAGCTCGGTCCGAAGGGGTTCGCCGACCTCGTCGCGGGCGTACGCGAGAGCCTGGGGCACCGAGCCGCCGGCGCGAAGACCTGCGGACATCGCCGTCACCGCGTCGGCGATCTGCTCCGCGCCACGACGGCGATCGTTCGCGTGCCTGCGTCTGTCGAGCCAGGATCGGATCGTCACGCCGAGGGCGGCGACCGTCACGGTCGTCAGCGGGCCGACGAGGATCGCTGCGGCCACGGCCCCCGCGACCAGGAGCCACGTGATCGGAGGCGCGCGGAACGCGCGACCGCGTCGATCGATCCCGAGCGCGGCGCGTCGTCCGTCCGAGCGAGCGGCCGACACCGCCCGCTCCGCGAGGAGCCCTGCCAGCGCGAGGAGCGTCGATGCGAGCCAGATCATCCGTCGGGGCCCTCGGCGAACAGCCAGTCGCCGACGTCCTCGCCGCGATCGTCGAGGACCTCGGCGACCCGCGGGACGGCCCCCGTCGCCTCGAAGCCGCCCTCGCCCTCACGACCCCGGAACCGGAAGAGCGGCGAGACGACCGGCTCTCCGCGATGCGTCCCCTCGATCGACGCGATCTCCCACACGACGCGCCGCCCGTCGCGGAGCCTCGCGAGCTGGACGACGGCGTCGATCGCGGACGCGACCTGGTGACGGATGTGCGCGGCCGGGAGCTCGACGTCCGACATCATCGCCATCGTCTCCAGACGCCAGAGCAGGTGACGGCAGGAGTTGGCGTGCGCCGTCGACAACGAGCCGTCGTGGCCCGTGTTCATCGCCTGCAGCATGTCGAGGGCCTCCCCACCGCGAACCTCGCCGACGATGATTCGGTCAGGCCTCATCCGGAGGGCGTTGCGGACGAGGTCACGGACCGTCACCTGGCCTCGCCCCTCGACGTTCGGCGGACGAGCCTCGAGGGACACGACGTGGGACCGATGCAGGCGCAGCTCGGCCGCGTCCTCGATCGTGATCAGTCGCTCGCCGTCCGGGATGAACGACGACAAGATGCCGAGCAGGGTGGTCTTCCCGCTACCGGCCCCTCCGCTCACGACGAGGTTGGCTCGGCCGCGCACGCACGCCCCGAGGAATCGCATCCCACGCGGGCCGATGCAGCCCTGGCGGAGGAGGTCCTCCGCCGTGAGCGGCACCGGGGCGAACGTGCGGATCGTGAGCACGGGGCCGCGGAGCGAAAGGGGCGGGACGATCGCGTGCACCCTGCTGCCACCCGGAAGTCGCGCGTCCACCCAAGGTGACGCCTGGTCGACCCGGAGGCCCAGGGGACCCACGATACGTTCGATCAGATGCAGGACCGACTCCTCCCCCTCAAACAGCCGTTCCTGCACCCTTTCGATCCGCCCCTCTCGCTCCACGTACACGTCGTCAGGTCCATTGACCATCACCTCGGTCACCTCGGGATCCTTCAACAGGAACTCGATCGGGCCGAACCCGACGACCTCGTCGGAAACCTCGTTGACCACGCGGGCCAGGTCCCGCTGCGGGAGTAGGGCGCCACGCTCCCGCATCAGGGCGAGCGCCTCCTCTCGAACGCGGAGCCGTCGCTCCGTTCGAGGCGCCGCGGAAAGACCTCGGGCGTCCACGCGCTCGCGGAGCTGGGCGCGGAGCTCGCGACGCACCTTGGCGAGCGCATCGACGCTCGATCCGCCTCGTTCCTCGACGTGACCCGGAAGCCGCTGGTCCACCGGTCCCCTCCGAACGCTGATGGGGAAGCTCGTGCCGATACCGAGGGGGTATGGGGGATGTCGACCCGGTGGGGAGGTCGCCGACGTCGACGGAAGCGACCCTAACGTCCCGCGCCGACTCGGAACATCCCCAGGCCGGGGGGTTCCTCGATCTCGATGGGGGATTCGTCCCGCCCGCATCGCTGCCCGCCACCTCAGGAGGAGCGATCGCGAGGCGCCGCGTCGAGGAGCGCGGCCGCGAGACGGTCGAAGCGCTTCGCCGTGCGGCTCCGGGGCGGCGCGAGCCGATCTCCCTTCCGGGCCGAGCCGACGCCTCGGTCGACGGGCAGGACGGCGAGCGCCGGCTCGCCGAAGACGCGACGGACGTCGTCGGGTGTGACCTCGCTCCGCGAGGCCCGGTTCACGACGAAGCCGATCCGGCCATCCAGCCGGAGCGGGGCGAACGCCTCGATAGCGCGAGAGGACGCCCGGAACGCGGCGACGTCGAGGAGGAGCACCTCGAGGAGCCGATCCGAGAGCTCGGCCCCGGCGAGCGTCATCGGATCGAGGGCCCGCGGGAGGTGGACGACGACGTCGCCGAGTCCCGCGGCGGCCTCGACGACCAATCGCAGCTCCGGCGGGCCTAGCCGGGTCGCCTCCTCCGGCGCGGGCGGCAGCAGGACGTCGACGCCACAGTCGTGACGCCAGAGGGCTCCCTGGAGCTGCTCCGGGCCGAGGTCGTCGCCCAGCGCGGCCACGTCCGAGAAGGTATGGACCGGTTCGGCGTCGTCGCCGGCAGGCGCGCCCAGCGCCTGGGCGACGTCGCCGAACACGGGGTCGGCATCGATCAGGACCGCCGAGCCGCGACGCGCCAGCGCCGCGGCGAGGTGGGTTGCGACGAACGTGGTCCCCGCGCCGCCTCGGCCGCCGTGGACCGCGATCACCGTGCCCCGCCTCGTCGCCGTGCGCGCACGCCGGACGGCGCCCGCGGCGGCGCCCAGCAACTCCTCCCGCTCACTCGGCCACAAGAAGTACCCGGCCGCCCCCGCCCGGATCGCCGTCCGCAACGACGTCACGGACTCACGGGTGTCGAGCGCCAGGATCGGCGAGGAACCGCGCGACTCCCCCAGGAGGGCCGGCGCCGCCACCACGGCATCGGGTTCGAGCTGCCGGACGGCCTCCGCGAGCTGACGGTCGTCGCCCGCGGTGGCGACGACCCGCGCACGGCCGCTGCGATCGAGGAAGTGCATCACCTCCTCGGCCACCTCGGCAGCCTCCAGCGCAAGCACCACCCGCGCCACCTGATCCACGGCGTCCTCCGTCGCTCACGGGGGAGGCGGGGTCGGGGCCCGACCGTACCGGGGCGGTCCGACATCGCCGCGGCTCTACCCTCCACGCATGCCGCCTTCGAGCCGATCCCGGACGGTGGTTCTGCCCTTTTGGTCGCACTTCGACGCGGACACGCTCCTGTCGTTCCTCGGCGGCCGGGCGATCGCCGGGGTCGAGGAGGTCGTGGGCGGTGCCTACCGCCGAGCCGTACGGAGCGCGGACGGGCCGGCCGTCGTCACGATGGCCCCGGCGCCGGGCCACGTTCGCCTCCGCGTCGCGCCAGCGATCGGCGACCCACTGGTCCGACGAGCGGCCCGCGACGCGTTCGACCTCGACGCCGACCCGGCCGAGATCGATGCCGTCCTCTCCGCGGACCCCACGCTCGCGCCCCTCGTCGCCCGCCGGCCGGGGATCCGCGTTCCCGGCACGTTCGACGGCTTCGAGGTGCTGATCCGTGCGATCTACGGTCAACAGGTCTCCGTCGCCGGCGCGCGCACGTCGCTGGGGAGGCTCGCGGCGACGTTCGGCACGCCCCTGGAACGCACGGGCGGCGGCGTCACCCACCTGTTCCCGAGCCCGAAGCAGATCGCCTCGATCCCGCTCGAGGACCTCGGGATGCCGCGAGCCCGCGGGGCGACGATCCGTCGGGTCGCGGAGCTGGTCGACGCCGGCGAGCTCCGCCTCGACCGGACGCAGCCGGCAGAACAGACGCTCGCCGCGCTCGCCGAGGTCCGAGGGATCGGGCCGTGGACGCTCGCCTACGTCGCGATGCGGGCGCTCCGCGATCGCGACGCGTTCATCGCCGGCGACCTCGGCGTGCGGAGGAGCGCGGCAGCGATCGGCCTCCCCTCCTCACCGAAGGAGCTGACGGCACACGCCGAACGATGGCGACCCTTCCGCGCGTACGCGGTCATGCACCTCTGGCACGCGGGCGCATAGCAGGCCGTCATAAGCCGAGGTTCGTCCGCGCGGTCGTGCGAAGGCGCATGCAGCGCGTGATCGCGCCGACCTTCCGCTGCTCCTTTTCGCTGTAGAAGGGCATGGCCCAGGACCTCGGGATCCTCGACCTCGGACGTCTCGCCCTCGACGGTGAGCACCGCCCGGCCCGCCGCCAGGACGTTGCGCACCCAGTCCGGCCGCGTGTCGTAGGGCAGCGCGATGACGAACCCGTCGTCGGTCCGCCGGATGCCCACGGGGGTTCGGTAGATCGCGCCGGACACGCGTCCGCGGTGTTCGACGATGCCTGCGAAGGCGCCCGGCCATCCCAGCCGTGCGCATGTAGAGCGGGTTGAAGACGACCTTGGTCAGCCATCGGAGGGTGTCCAGCGCCCACGGCGCCCGGCGGCGGAAACCGATGAACACGGCGAGGATCGCGACGCCGGCGACCACGAGGACGACCACGAGCACGGTGACCAAGGTGTCCACGGGCGCACGCTAGCCGATGGACCGGGGCGCATCGCGCCCACGGATCGCTGAGGCCACAGCTAGTCCGTGGCTATCGCGACGACTGCATCGACGACGACGGAGAGCGACTGCGTCGCGTCGAGGATGACCGCACCGAACGCTCGATACGTGTCGGTGTACCCCACGTTCCACGCGAGGATCTGATCGAGCTCATGTGTTCGCTTGCCGAACCAACTTCCATCGCGAACGGCGATCCGCGATCTGATCGTCGCTTCGTCGATCACGAGGGCGCAGACGACATCGAAATACTCCCATGCTTCGGAGTCTCCGGCCGCCACACCGCACAGGAAGACGAGACTCCCCTCGCGATCGACGCGCTCCTTCAGCCTCGCGATCTTGTCGACGTCCAAGGCCCAGTCGTGATCGGCGTACCACCCATGAGGGTCCAGCGTCTCGCTCTCGACCGGATACGTTCGTTCCTCGCCCGTGCGACGGTCCAGCCACCGGCCGTATCCGTCCTCGTCGACGCCGAAGGCTTCATAGCCCCGTCGGCGCAACTCTCGGAGGACGGCGGACTTCCCCGCGCCCGAGATCCCGGTGACATAAACGAGAGGCACGATCCTCCCCGGTTCCGGAGACAGCCATCGCGAAACTAGTCGAAGCTCCTCGGCAGCCGCTCATATGGATCGCGCCGTCGAACGCAGCCTGGACCAGATGATCGTCATGTCGGGCCGCGATGTTCGCCCGAAGCGTGAAGCTCGATCTCGTCGGGCTGCTCCAGGTCGGCCGACCGGAACGCCACGCCCCACGCGACGAAGCTCGCGGGGTACGTCAGGTATCCGACCCGGGCGGCCGGGGCGAGCGCGACCACCGCGACGAACGCCGCCGCCGCACGGAAACACGCCTCCGACATCGACGCCCCCACGCCGGGGATGAGCAGGACGACGACGATGGCGAGCATCGCCGCGACCAGCAGCATCGTCAGGGCCGAGCGTTGCGACGGGACGAGGTCGATCAACATCGATCCCAGCGTCGGCGTCGCGGCCGCGGACGGCCCGTCGCCGACGCCCAGCGGGAACAGGATCGCGTCCTCGACGAACGCGCCGAGATCCCACAGCGCGAGCGGCACCGTCAGCGCGAGCGACGTGATCGCCGCCGTCGCGAGGAACCGCGCACGTCCCCGTGGGAGCGCGAGCACCACGAAGGGGAGGAACAGGATCGAGGTCTGCTTCACGGCGAGTGCGAGCCCCCCGACGACGCCTGCGACGGTGACCCGGTCGCCCGCGGCCAGGACGGCGGTGGCCAGCAGCAGCGCGAGGACGGGCACGTCGGTCCCGCCGGTCGCGAGGAGCAGCGCTCCGGTCGGCAGCACCAGGAGGACCTGGAGGACGAGGAGGCGCGCGTGTCGCGACGCGTCGATCGCGCGGACGCTCACGAGGGCGATCGCGATCGAGGCGATCGCGAACCAGACGCGCGCGTCGGTCCACGGCGAGTGCCCACCCAGCGCCCGGGGAACGCCGAACGCGAGCATGCCGGGCGGGTACGGGACGTGGGTCTGGGTCGGGCGAGGTCGCTCCGCGAGCGGTCCGTCGACGTACTCGGCCGCGTAGGGGTTCCGCCCGTCGAGCACGGCGTCCGCGGCTTCCTCCACGATGATCACCTCGGACTGCGCGTTGCTCCCCGCCCCGACGTCCGCTCGGCGAGTCGCGGCCGTCGCGAGCGGGACGATCGCCACGACCACGAAGACCGCCGCCGCGAGCGCGACGCGCCACCGAAGGCCCGGCTTCTCCGCCCGCCTCCCGAACAACCAGCCGACCGCGGCCACTGCGGTCGCGGCTCCGTAGCCCCACACCGCCGTCCGTCCCCACGCCCGCTGGAGCGGGATGGCCGCCGCGACCGCCGTGGCCACCGCGAAGACGGTCGACGCGCCGTACAGCAGGACGTCGGTCCGCCAGCCCGTCGAGCCGCCGGCCGCGCCCGCGGTCACGACGGCGGCCGGTCGGGCATCACGGCGCGCCGGACCGCCGTCGTGACCGCGGGCTCCACGAGCGCCGCGACCTCCTCGAACGACGCCTCGATCTCCTGCGTCGCGAGCGCGAACACCGTGTCGCCGTCGTAGATCGTGTGCGCCGGGTGGATCGCCGCGTCGAGCGCGTCGTTGGCGGCGACCGCCAGCCGCCTGGCGTCGGCCTTCGGGAGCGTGGCGTTCGTCGCGACGACTCCCAGCGTCGTGTTCGCGGCGGCGGAGGACCCGATCCGCTCGACGAGGTCCTCGCGCCGCTCGCCGGGCTCCAACGTCGGGCCGACCAGGATCGACCCGTCCTCCGCCACGATCTCCCCCACGGAGTTCGCCACCACGAGCGCGCCGACCACCAGCTCGCCGTCCCGCGCCGCCCACGTGCCCACGCCCCCGGGTCGCGCCCGCTCCGGCCCCCACAGCTTCGCCACCGTGGCGCCCGTCCCGACCCCGACCCGCCCCTCGGCGACGACCGCGGACGCGGCCACGCACGCCGCGTACCCTGCATCGGCGTCCGGCCGTCGCGTCGGATCGCCGACCCCGAGGTCGAAGATGACCGCGGCCGGCACGGTCGGCACCCGCATCGGACCGATCTCGTTCCCGATCCCTCGCTCCTCCAGGAAGCGCTCGACGCCACCCGCCGTCGCGAGGCCGAACGAGCTGCCCCCCGTGAGCACGATCGCGTGCGCGACCTCGATGATCGTGCCCGGCTGGAGGATGTCCGTCCCACGGGTCCCGGGCGCGCCGCCCCGGACCTCGCACGACGCCACGGTGCCCTCCGGCGGCAGCACCACCGTGCACCCGGTGATCGCCTCCGGGTCGGTCCAGTGCCCCACCGTGATGCCCGCCACGTCGGTGATCCGAGGCACGCCCGTTAGGCCTCTGGCACGAGCTCGAACACCGGGATGACTCGGTCGGTCCGGTCGCGGTACTCGCCGTACGACGCGTCGCCTGCGACGAAGCGGTCGAACATCGCCCCGCGCTCCTCCCCCGCCAGTGCCCGCGCCCGCACGGCGAACGAGCGTCCGTCGATCGTGACCCTGGCGCTCGGCGTCGCACGGAGGTTCAGCGCGTCGGGGTCGCGGTCCTCTCCGGCGAACGAGCCGGCGACGTAGAAGCGGCCGGCGTCCTCGACGTACGACAGCCCGACGCGCCGCGGCTCCCCGCTCTTCCGGCCCGTCGTTTCGAGCAGCAGCACGCGCATCGGGCCCACGGCCTTGCCCACCCGGCCGCCGGAGATGCGCAGGAGCGCCCGATGGAACCTCCAGATCGCTCGGAGCACGGGCGTGTTCCGGACGGCCGGCATCGCCGCCACTCTACGCAGCGCGAAACGTCGGACGAGCGCGATAGCGTCGTCGTCACGTCCGAAGGAGGTCGACATGAGCGTTCCCGCGCGGATCAGCATCGTGACCCTGGGGGTGGACGATCTGGCGAGGTCGAAGGCGTTCTACGAGGCGCTCGGATGGGAGCTCGCCGATGAGGAGGGCGACGAGATCTGCTGGTTCAAGACCTCGGACTCCTACCTCGGCCTGTTCGGTCGCGAAGACCTCGCGAAGGACGCGGCCCTCCGATCCGAGCCGAGGGCGGACTTCGGTGGGATCACCCTTGCGATCTGCCTCGAGAGCGAAGCCGCCGTCGATGCGGCGTTCGCCGAGACCGTCGCCGCGGGAGCCCGGATCCTGAAGCCCGCGGAGCGCGCGGACTGGGGCGGCTACTCCGGCTACGTCGCGGACCCGGACGGACATCCGTGGGAGATCGCGTACAACCCGAGCTTCCCGATCGGCGGAGACGGTCGCATCACGATCTCCTGAACCCGCTCAATGATCGCGGTGCCACGACGCTATGTCGTGCGCGAACAGGACCTCGACCGGATCGAGCTCGCGGATCCGCCCGATCCACTCCGGCACCTTGACCTCTTCGTCCGAGCCGCCATCCCGGAGCTCCTGTGCGAAGTACGCCCGGGCGAAGTCCGTGGCGCCGCTCACCGCTTGGCCGGCGAGGACGACGCGACCCTGCCGCGTCTCGACGAGCAGCGACTGATGACCAGGGGTGTGCCCGGGCGTGGGCACGATCCGGATCCCGGCCGCGACCTCCGCATCTCCCTCGTGGAGCTCGTACTTCGCGCCGTCGAAGTCGTAGAGCTCCGGGATCGGGTAGTCCTCCTCGGCGTGCGCGGCGTCGAACTCGACCTGCTGCGCGAAGATCGGCGTGCCCGCGAAGCGCGGATTGCCGCCGCTGTGGTCCAAGTGGAAGTGGCAGTTCACGACGGCCCGCACGTCGCCGACGCTGGCTCCGGCCGCCGCGAGCCCCTCGTCGAGGGAGCGCCGCACCGGGCGATACAGCTCCTCCGTCTCCTCGTGCCCGTCGGCGATCCCGGTGTCGAGGAGTACCGGCCCGTCGGGATGGTCGATCAGGTACGCGCGGACGACGACCTTCTCGCCGGCCCGTGGGTCGCCGTCGTCCGGGATCGTGAAGTGTCCGAGGAGGAACGGATGGATGTCGGAGCGATCGATCACGCTTCCGGGACTGTACCGGTCAATCCGGGAGCGGCCGGCCGGTGAGGAGCTGGTAGGCCTCGGCCAGCTGCTGCGGGTCGTTGTCCGGGATCGACGGGAGGTCCGTCCCGGCCCCCTGGCCAGCCAGCGCCCACTCGATGATCTCCGCCGCGTGCTCGCTGCCCCGCTCCTCCCAGCCCGCGTCGTGGTCGTTCCAGGTCTCCAGCTGCCGCAGCCGCAGGAACCGCTCTTCGAGTCCCGCCGAGACGTGACCGTCGACCCACGCGTGGGCCATCTCGTGGAGGACGGTCCGCCGGGAGAGCTCGTTCGTGTGGATCCCACAGAGGTCCACGATCCCGTTCTGGGAGCGTCCGGTCCGACCGTCGCACGCCTCGTCGTCGTCGTGGAAGCGGATCAGGACGGTCGGCTCCGCGATCCCGGCCTCACGGAAGCGGCCCGCCGCCTCCACCGTCATCGCGTGCTGTGCCTGCGAGCCGCCCTCGATCGCGACACCCTCGCCGGCCCGCCAGCCCGCCAGGCCGACGATCACCGTCGCCACCAGCGCCGCCCGTCCGATCCATCTCCTCGTGTCCATGCGGACACGGTCGCGCACGCCTCATGGGAGCCCGTTGGAGAGGGCTTGAGGATCGCTTGAAACGCAGGATGGCTGCGGTGGAAGGGTTAGCCGGTGTCGGGCCAGGCCGCGTCCAGCTCGGCGAGGACCTCGTCGAGGCTCTCCGGGCCCTCCCGTACGTACCTCATCATCGCGTCCCAGAAGAGGCGATCCCCGATCGGGGGCGGCATGAGGTCCGAGGCGTCGAACCGGAACGTGTCGGCGGCGAGCGCCTCCTGGAGGGCCTCGGCCTGACGACGTACGAAGGGAGGGTAGTGGCGAACGTCGAAGTTCAGGTTCGGAGACATGTGCTCCAGGCCCGATTCCGCGGCCTCGATCCCGTGCTCGGCACTGAGGAAGAACCGGACCAGCTCTCGAACCTCCGGCCGGTCGGACAGCGCGCTGATCAACTCGCCGCCACCGATCATGCCGCGGGTCGTGCCGGCCATGGCCGGGAACGGGAACGTGTCGGTCGCCGTGCCCACGTCGTCCGGATCGAGGTTCAGAGCCGCGAAGGTCGGGAAGAGGTAGAGCCAGCATCGCGGAGGCGCCTCCATCATCGGACGCTGCGCCTCCTCCCACGGCGTATCCGCTGCGCCCTCGGGGCCGTCGAGGACCGACCCTTCCGTGAAGACGACCTCCCCGAACTGCTCGAACGCGAGCCGGATCGGCGGGCTGTCGAACGGCAGCCGGTGGTACGTCCAGTCGTCGTAGACCTCAGGGCCGGCGCCGTTGAGCACGAGGTTCTCGATCCAGTCGGTGGCCGGCCACCCATCCGCCTCCCCAGATTCGAGGCCCATGCACCAAGGGGTCTCACCATCGGCCCTCAACCGGTCGGTCAGCTCGACGAGCTCTTCCCCGCTCGTCGGGATCTCGTAGCCGGCCGCGCGGAGCTCGGGCTTCGGATACCAGACGATCCCCTTCACGTTGACCCTCGTGAAGGCGCCGTACAGATGACCGTCGTCGGCGGGCCAGCTTCCGTCGACACCGACCGTTCCCATCGAGACCAGGTACGGGCTCTGGACCTCCTTAAGCCGTTCGAGATCGATGTAGGTGCCCATGTCCACCAGCAAACCCTGTCGACCGAGGTCGGCCGCGATGCCGGGGATCGCGGAGGCCAGATCCGGGGATTCCCCGGCAGCCTGCTCCGCCGTGATCCACGTCTCCAGGTCGGGGATGTTGACGAATTCGACCTCGATGCCCGTTCGTTCGGTGAACGCACGGAGCTCACGCGTGAAGGGGAGGAAGGTGTCCGGATCGGCGTGCGCGCCCCACAGCATCGTGACGCGCGTTCCCGAGAGTGCCGGGAGCGGCGTGACCGGTTCACCGGGCGGTGGCGGCACGGGGGTGATCGGCTCAGCGGCGATGCTCGGAGGGAACGACGTGGACAGCGACGGGCATTCGCTCTCGGGAAAGAACTGGCCACACTCCTCCTCCGTGAGGTCGCGAGGGACCTTCGCTCGCGCGGCGTTCGCGAGGTCCGCGATGGGGAGATCGAAGACGCCCCGGGTCCCGAGCGGTCCCGCCACGACCTCGATCAGGTCGTCTCGGTGGCCGACCGGATAGGTGGCGCCGGCTTCCTGCATCCCCCAATGCAGCGCCTCGACGGTCTCGGACGGCACCGGGACGCCCTGCGCATCGCTCAGCTGGATGGCGTGGAGCGCGAGGAGGACGCTGAGTTCCGGATCCGACTCGAGGTTCGACAGCGAGGAGCCCGTGAGCGCGGCGACATGACCGTCGTCGCGTAGGCGCTGAGCCTCGCTCGCCCGGCTCACGGCCAGCGCGGTGAGTCCGGCTGCCACGAGGACGGCGGCGGTGAGAACCGCCACCAATGCCCGCAGCCGAACGACCGAGCGACGCTCCAGCGTGCTCTCGCGCTCGGCCCGTTCGATCTTGTCGCGCAACTCCTCTTCGCGTTGATGAACCCCCTCCGCGAGGTAGTCCTCCTCCGAACGCGACAGGATCAGCTCGCTCGAGGCGGCCCACGACGCGAGGTCCTCAAGCCGACGGCCTCGCGGCAGCAACCCCGGATCACGGCTCGACGCATCCCAATCGGCCGCGGCGGACGCGAGCCGTCGATGCTGCAGCAGGTCGACGCGGGCGTCGTCGATCCAGATCCGGAGTCGGTCCCAGGAACGGAGGAGCGCCTCGTGGGCGACCTCGACCGTCGACCCGCGCGTCGCGGGATCGCGGTCGAACGCGAGCAGGCGATGTCTGCCGAACAGGTCGATCACGCCCTCGATCGCCCGGCTGTCGAGCCGGAGGGAGAGCAGCTCGGATCGCGGGACGAGCCGCCGCGTGTCGGCGACCCCTTCGCCCACGGTCACGAGCCGGAGGAACACCTGCTTCGCGGCGCGCCGTCCCTCCGGGTTCAGGCGCTCGTACAGATCCTCCGCCCGGCGCGCCAGCGCCCCCGAGACACCGCCGAGCTCGCGGTATGCCTCGAGCGTCATCGCGTTCCCGCGTCGCAGCTCGAAGAGCTCGGTCAGGGCGTATTGCAGCAGCGGGAGCGCGCCCGACCGCTCGGAGACGTCGGCGACCATCTCCGCGATCAGCGCGAGCTCGGGCGTGACAGCCACCCGCCCTGCCGGGCCATCGATCGCGCGCTCCAACTCCTCCGGCGTGAGCGGCACGACGGTCGCGGTCCGCGTCCGCATCAGGTCCGCCACCTCCGGCACCGAGAGCGGACGGTCGTAGAAGTCCGCGCGGAGCGTGACGATCACGCGCAGCCGGGCATCAGGTCCCTGCGTCGCGACGACGAGGCTTCGGAGGAACCGGTTCCGGAGCTCCTCGTCCTCGACCATCGTGAAGACCTCTTCGAGCTGGTCGACGACGAGGACGAGCTCGGTCCCGTCGTCGGGGAGGATCCGACCGACGACCTGGGCGAGCCCGTCGTCGCTCGCCTCGAGGATCTCCAGCAGATCCGAGGGCGGATCGACCGCGACCTGCTGCAGAGCCGTCTCGAGCTCCTCGAACGGCTGCGAGCCCGGGAGCATCTCGACGAAGAACCACGCCTCCGAGCCCGGGAGGGCGCCGGAGCGGAGCGTCGGGACGAGGCCGGCGCGCACGGCGGAGGACTTCCCGCTCCCAGACGGGCCGACGACGGCGAGGAAGCGCGAGCCCTCGACCGGCTCGGCGAGGCGGTCCACGAGCGTGTCGATCAGCGCGTCGCGGCCGAAGAAGTCGTCCGCGTCGGCCTCGACGAACGAGTGGAGTCCCTTGTACGGGTTGCGTTCGTCGCTCCGCGATGGGCGGCGTTCCGCCGTGGCGGTGGACGTGGCTCCGAGCGCCTCGCGGAGCGCCCGAGCCAGCTCCTCCGCGTCGCGGAACCGATCCCTGGGGTCGTCGGCGGTGGCCCGACCGATCACGCCGGCCACGCGGGGGTCGCCGCCCCGGCCGTTCATCAGATCCTGCGCGATCATCCCGAGCGCGAAGATGTCGGCGCTCGGGGTGACGTCCTCGCCGCGGAGGAGCTCTGGTGCGGAGTACCCGAGACCCTCCGGCGGCACGCTGTCCCGCCAGTCGGTCAGGTCCTCGGCGATGCCGAAGTCCGACAGGTAGGCGTTCCCGTCGTCGTCGAGCAGGACGTTGGCGGGCTTCACGTCGCGGTGAACCGTGTGGGCCCGGTGCGCGGCGGAGAGGGCCCCCGCCAGCTGGTCGACGATCTTCGCCGCGTGCTCCGGTTCGGGTTTGGAGCGCACGAGGACGTCTTCGAGGCTCCCGCCCCGCATCCAGCGCATCACGAGGTACGCGCCGCTCCCGTCGCGCCAGTAGTCGTAGAGCGGCACGACGTGTGGATGCTCCAATCGAGCGATCGTCTGCGCCTCCTGCTCGAATCGACGGACGAAGCTCGGGTCGTCGGACAGGCGCGGATGGATCTGCTTCACGCCGACCTCCCGGCCGAGCTCGGGGTCGAGGGCGCGCCAGACGACGCCGAATGCGCCCTCGCCGACCCGCTCGAGCAGGCGGTAGCCCCGGAGGGGCTTCCCCGTGAGCTGCAGCGCCGGATCCTGCTGCAGGATCCGCCGCTGCAGCTCCCGGAGCTCCGGTGACGGATCGATCCCCAGCTCATCCGCCAGGAGCTCCTGGGCCTGGCGGAACGCGTCGAGCGCTTCCGCCTGGCGCCCGGAGCGGTACCGGGCCAGCATCAGGTGGGCCCACAGCCGCTCGCGCAGCGGATGCTCGCGGATCAGCCGTTCCAGATCGGGCAGGACCTCGGCGTGCTCACCCACGTTCAGGCGCGCGCCGACGAGGTCCTCGATCGCGGACACGCGGAGCTCCTGGAGTCGCGCGATCTCACCGTCCAGGGACGCCGCATCGGCGAGGTCGCTGAGCGGCGAGCCGATCCACAGCGCGAGGGCCTCCTCGAGCATCCCCGCGGCCTCGCGAGGATCCGTCGGCAGGAGTCGGCGAGCCCGGCGCAGAAGCTGTTCGAAGCGGAGCACGTCGAGCTCGTCGGCCTCGGCATGGATCACGTAGCCGGGGCTCCGACCCTCGATCCGGTCCGGGCGGAGCTCGGCACGGAGGTGGGAGACGTAGCTCTGGATCGTGTTGCGGGCCGCCCGCGGCGGATCCTCGTCCCACACCCGTTCGATCAGCTCGTCCATCGTGACAACCCGGTTCGCCGCCAGGAGCAGATGGGCCAGCACGAGCCGCTGCCTCGGGCCGCCCAGCGTGACCGGGCGGCCGCCATCGGTGACCTCGAGCGGACCGAGGAGCCGGAACGCGAGGTGACCGGCGATGCTGCCCGCGGACGCAGGCGCTGCCGCCGCTCCCGACGCCGCCGTCACGGCGAACACGTCCACCGGCCTCGAGACGCCCTTCAGCCGAACCGCGCCCCGGTCGTCGAAGCGGACTCCCTCGACCGACCCGGCGAGATGGACGAGCTCGGACGTCACGAGGATCTCGCCGGAGCGCGCGCGGGCGCACAGTCGCGCGGCGAGGTTCAGCGCTCGACCACGGAACCCATTCCCGACGGAGACGGCCTCGCCGGCGTCGAGGCCGATCCCGACACCGAGCATCTGGCTCCCCTCGGCCTCGCCGCCGATCCCCTCCTGGAGAGCGAGCGCCGCCCTGAGCGCCTCACGGGCGGAGTCGAAGACCGCGAGCACCTCGTCGCCGCGCACCTCGACGATCGTCCCCGACCCGGCCTCCGCGGACTCACGCGCGATCGCGACGAACCGCTCGGCGACGTCCGCCGCCGCCTGGTCGCCGCGGGCGTCGCTCAAGCTCGTGTACCCGCGCAGGTCCGCGATCAGGAACGTCCGGATCACGGACGCGGGTCGATCCTCCCGCTCCCGTGATCGCGCCTCGGTGTCCATCCCTCGTTCCCCCGCTCGCCCGGCCGCGTGGATGCCCGGATTATCGTTCGGCCCGCGGAACCTGGGAACCCGACCTGACCTGCGCTTCAAGCGGCTTCCATGCACCGGGGAGGCGTTTCGACGCCTGGTAGGGATCAGATCGTCCGCTTGTGCGTCTCGCGATCCCTCGGCTTCGCCTTCTTCGACGCCCCGCGCCAGGGCTCCTTGAGCTTCGCGTGACCGGCCTCCGCGCTCGGGGGATCGGCGCGAGCGCTCGTCGTGTGGGCGCCCGTGATCAGGTCGGCGACCGACGCCGACGACTTCCCGAACTCCCACCAGCCGGTGACCCACGGCTTCACGAACGCCATGCTCCGCCCGTAGACCAGGGGGATGCACGCGATCCGGTCCGAGACCGCCATCCGATCGGCCTCGTGGAACAGCTCCAGTCGGGAGCGGTCGCTGCGCTCCTGCCGGGCGCGTTCGATCAGGTCGTCGAACTCCGGATCCGAGAAGTGGCCGTAGTTCGTCTTGCTGTCGCTCTGGAACAGCAGGCGCAGGAAGTACTCGGGATCGGCGTATCCGGGGAGCCAGCCGGTGATCACGATCGGCGCCATCTCCGTCGGATCGCCGATCGAGAGCGCCTGCTCCAGCGTCCACGGACGCACCGGCACGTCGAGGCCGAGGACCTCCTTCCACGTGTGCGAAACGAGCAACAGGAAGTCGTCGAGCCACGTCTCGATCCCGGCGAGCTCGAGCCCCGCGAGATCGTCCGGGGAGAAGCCGCTCCGCGCCAGGTGCTCACGCGCCTTGTCGGGATCGAACCTCGGCACGATGTCGGGCGTGTGCCCCTGCAGCGCCGGCGGCACGATCCCGCCCCCCGCGACGACGAGGTTGGCGGGCAGGTGTTCCTCGAGCGCCTCGCGATCGATCGCATGAGCCAGCGCGCGCCGGACCTCGACGTCGGCCATGCGGGGGTCCGCGTGCCGGAACGCCAGGAACCCGGACCAGCTGGCGGCGCCGAGGTGGGCGTCCCCCTCGATCCCGGGAACGAGGTCGGCCGTCTTCGGCGTGTACCGGACCGTCACGGCGTCGAGCTCGTCGCGTTCGTACATCTCGATCGCCTCGGGGATCTCTCGCCGGACGTACTCGATCGTGGCGACGTTCCCGGCCCGGGCGGTCGTCGGCCGGTCGCGGCGTCGGAGCACGACCCGATCCTCCTCGCGCTCGGCGATCTCGTAGGCCCCGCTCACCACCTGCTTCCCGATCTCGGTCCACGCGTGGCCGTCGCGCTCGATCGCGTGCCGTGGCTGTGGGCCGCCGTCCGGCCGGTTCATCACACTCATGAAGTACGGGGCCGGCGCCGCCAGCCGGACCTCGAGCGTCCGATCGTCCAGCGCTCGAACGCCGATCAGGTCGGGGTCCGTCGTCCTCCGCAGGTAGTGATCCTGGCCGTGCTCCAGCACGAAGTAGATGGCCACGGACGAGCCCGGTGCGTCCGGGTTCAGCACACGCTTGATCCCGAACTCGACGTCGTGCGCGGTGAGCGGCTCGCCGTCCGACCACATGAGCCCCTCGCGAAGGTGGAACTCGTAGCGGAGCCCATCGTCGGAGATCTCCCAGCGCTCCGCGAGCGACGGCACGATCGTGCGTTCCGGCCAGGCCTCCACGAGTCGATCGAAGAGCTGCATGCAGAGCTGGATGTTGGGCCACGCGATCGCCGACCGGGGATCGGGGTCGTTGGGGAGGAAGCTCGTCCCGACGCGGAGCGTCGCCGTCGGAGGCCGATCCGGTCCCTCCGGCGGCCTCCAGAGGTCGAACGCCCGCTGGTACATGTCGTTCGCCTCCGCGAACCGTAGCGACATGTGGAACGCGAGCGCGAGCTTGAACAGCACGAGCGCGATCTCCTCCTGCTCACCGCGACGCCCGAGGATCGGCAGCAGCTCCCGGTAGTACGCGATCGCCTCGTCCAGCGCGTACTCCTGTCGGGCGCGATCCCCCGCCTTCGTCAGGTACGCGACCGCCTTGTCCTCGTCCGAAGCCGCCAGCCAGTGATGGGCCAGCAGCCCGGCGACCTCGTCCTCGCGACCGTCGTACCGCTCCTCGAGCCACGTCGCCGCCTTCGAGTGCAGCGCCCGCCGCTCGTCGACCACGAGCGTCCGGTACGCGGCCTCCTGGATCAGCGCGTGCTTGAAGCGGTACTCCGGCTCCGGCCAGCGACGCGCCTCGCGGAGGAGGTCCAGCCTCATCAGCGACGAGAGCGACTCCCGCACGTCGCCGTCCCTGCTCACCGCCTCCAGGAGCGGAAGGCCGAACTCGCGACCGAGGACCGACGCGGCGGTCAGCACGTCGCGCGGATGCGCGTCGAGCCGATCGATCCGCGCGAGGACCACCTTCTCGACCGTGGGCGGGATCTCCAGGTCGGCCCGGTGATCGAAGCGCCATCCCTCGCCCTCGCCGACGAGCGACCCCGCGTCCACGAGCGACCGAACGAGCTCTTCCAGGAAGAACGGGTTCCCTTCCGCATGCTCGAGGATCCGCTCCTCGACGTCCTGCGGGAGCGTCCCCCCGCCGACCAGCGAGCGGAGCAGGTCGCGCCCCGCGTCGCCGGACAACGCCTGCAACGCGAGCTCGGTCGTGCGATGGGGAAGCTCGCGGGCCGCGTCCTCCTTCACGCGCCAGGCGGCATGGTCGCGTTCCGGCCGGAGCGTCAGGACGAGCAGCAGCGCCGACGTCTCGGTGTCGGGCAGCAGCCGCTCGAGGAGCTGGAGCGACGTCGGATCGGCCCAGTGGAGGTCCTCGAGCGCGACGGCGACGGGACCGTCCTCCGCGAGCCGCCGGAGCAGATGGCGAACCACCTCGAACGTCCGGTACTGGAGCGCCTCCGGCGACAGCTCGGCCACCCGCGCCTGCGCGTCCTGCTCGAGCGTGAGCCCGAGCATCGCGGCGAGGTACGGGTGGATCTCCCGCGCTCTTTCCCCGAAGAGCCGTTCGACGTTCCGGCGGAGCGCGATCCGCACCCGCATCTCGGGCTCTTCGGCCGTCACGCCGAGCCACGTCCGTACGAGGTCCCGGAACGGCCAGTACGTCATCGACTCGCCGTAGGAGACGCACTTGCCCTCGATCCAGAGCGGACGCCCGCGCGGCGCCGGCCCTGCTTCGAAGACCGACCGGAACTCCGAGAGCAGCCGCGTCTTGCCGATCCCGGGCTCACCGGTCAGGAAGAGGATCGCGCCGGTGCCGGCGAGCGCGCCCGCGGCGAGCTCCGCGATCTGACCGAGCTCGCGGTCGCGGCCGACGAGCGGGGTCTGCATGCCTTCGATCCCGCGCATCCTCGAGGTCGAGGCGGTGTGGGAAAGCACCGGCCGAGCGGCGACCGCGTCGGTCTTCCCCTTCAGGTCGAGTCGCTGCTCGGGTCCCCACTCGAACAACGGCTCGACCCGTTCGGTGGTCCCCTCGCCAACGAGGATCGAACCGGGTTCGGCGAGCGACTGGAGCCGGGCCGCCACGTTCACGGCGTCGCCGGTGGCGCCGTACTCGACGCGCGAACCGGCGCCGACCGCGCCCACGACCACGGGCCCGGATTCGACGCCGACCCGCACGCCGAAGCCGTCGATCTCCCAGCTCCGGCGGACCTCGGCCGAGAAATCGTCGAGCTCCTCGACGATCCGGAGCGCCGCCAACAGGGCGCGCTCGGGATCGTCTTCGTGAGCCACCGGCGCGCCGAAGAGGGCGAGAACGCCGTCCCCGGCCAGGTCCTTCACGGTCCCGCCGAACGCCTCGACGGCACCGACGATCCGCGCGATGGCGTCGCCGACGACGAGCTTCAGGTCCTCGGGCTCCAGGCGCTCCGCGAGCGCGGTCGACCCGACGAGGTCGGCGAACAGCGCGGTCACGAACCGTCGCTCCTCACGCATCGTCGTTCCAGCGTCAGTCACGGCTGCATCGTCCCAACCGGCCCGACCAGGGGCAACCCGCGTACGCTTGCTCCGTGACCGCGACGCCTTCGACGACGAAGACCGAGATCGGCGGCCTCTCGGTCACCGGGCTCGCCTTCGCGCCGTTCGCGATCCTCTTCACCTTCTGGATCCCGACGCTGGCGCTCGTCTTCGCGGCGGTCACGATCGCCGGCGGCGCGCTGGATCTCCGGGCATCCGCGGGCCTTCGCCGGCGGATCGCCCTTCTCGCGGTCGGCCTCGGGCTCGCGGCGATCGCGCTCACGGTCGTCGTCGTGATCGTCTCGAGCGGATCCCCGACGACGGGAACGGCCGTGAACTCGACCCCCGCGTCCGGATAGCCGTCGATATCCTTCGCCTCCATGGCGGAGCGGATGCTCGACCCGTCGATCACCGCGACATCGTTCGCTCCGGATGTCGAGGGAGGGCCGCTCCCCGAACGCGCCCAGGTCGTGATCGTGGGCGGCGGGGTGATCGGTGCCTCGATCGCGTACCACCTCGCCTCGCTCGGGATCACCGACGTGCTGGTGCTCGAACGACATCGGATCGCGTCCGGGACCTCGTGGCACGCGGCCGGGCTCGTCGCGCGTGTCCGCGGATCCCATCCGATGACCGAGCTCGCGACGTACGGGGTGGATCTGTATCGAGGGCTGGCGGAGGAGACCGGCGTCGACGTCCATTTCCGCCCGACGGGTTCGCTCACGCTCGCGGAGAACGACGGCAGGATGACGGAGCTCCGGTACGCGGCCGCGATCGCCCGTCACCACGGGATCGAGGCTCGGCTGCTCGAGCCGGACCAGGCCCCCGAGGTCTGGCCGCTCGCTGTCGCGGACGGGCTCGTCGGCGGGCTGCTTCAGCCCGGCGACGGCACCGTGAACCCCGGCCACGCGGCGCTCGCGTTCGCCCAGGGGGCGCACGACCGCGGCGTCACGATCCGCGAGGGCGTCCGGGTCGAGGGCCTCACGGTGGAGGGGCGGTGCGTGACGGGCGTCCGCACGTCGCGCGGCGACGTCGAGGCGGAGACCATCGTCCTCGCGTGCGGCCTGTGGACGCGTGACCTCGCAGCCACGGTCGGTGTGCCGGTACCGCTCTACGCGGCCGAGCACGTCCACGTGTCGACCGAGCCGATCGACGGCGCGCACGACCTCCTGCCGTTGATGCGGGCGCTCGACGGCTCCTTCTACGCGCGCCACCACGACGGCGGGTTGATGGTGGGGACGTTCGAACCGCGAGGACGTCCGCGCTCGACCGACTCGATCCCCGAGGACTGGGCGTTCGGCGAGCTCGGACCGGACTGGGAGCACTTCGCGGCGATCCGCGGCAACGCGGAGCGGCGCATCCCCGCGCTGAAAGATGCGCAGTTCACGCGCTACCTCCGGGCGTTCGAGTCGTTCACGCCCGACGTGAACTTCTGCCTGGGGGAGACGGCGGAGTTCGCGAACCTCTACATCGCCGCCGGGTTCAACTCGCAGGGGATCATCTACGCCCCGGGCGCCGGGAAGGCCCTGGCGGAGTGGATCCGCGAGGGCGCGCCCACGTTCGACGCCTCCGAGGTGGACGTCCGACGCTTCGCCGCGTCGCAGGCGAACGAGCGCTACCTCCACGAGCGGACGACGGAGGCGCTCGGTCGCCTGTACGCGATGCACTGGCCGAACCTCCAGGCCACGACGGCGAGGAACATCCGCGTCTCGCCGCTGTTCGACCGGTTGAAGGCGGCCGGCGCGTGCTTCGGCGAGCTCACGCAGTGGGAGCGGCCGATGTGGTTCGCGCCGGAGGGCGTCGAACCCGTCTACGGCTACTCCTTCGGGAGGCAGAACTGGTTCCCGTATTCGGCCGAGGAGCATCGAGCCGCGCGCGAGGCCGTCGCGATGTTCGACCTGAGCTCGTTCGCGAAGACCGAGGTCGTGGGCACCGACGCCGCGCGGCTCCTCCAGTTCGTGTGCACGAACGACGTCGACGTCTCCGTCGGGAAGGTCGTCTACACCCTGTTCCTGAACCGGCGCGGCGGGATCGAGAACGACGGGACCGTGACCCGGCTCGAGGACGAGCGGTTCCTCGTGATCACGCCGACCGCGACCCAACACCGAACGATCGAGTGGCTCCACGCGCACGGCGACGGGATGGGCGTCGTGATCGAAGACGTCACGAACGCGTCGGCAACCCTCGCGGTGATGGGCCCGCGGAGCCGCGAGCTGCTGGCGACCCTGACCTCGACCGACCTGTCGAACGACGCGTTCCCGTTCTTCACCGTCCAGCGGCTCGATGTCGCGCACGCGCCCGCGCTCGCGATCCGCGCGTCGTTCGTCGGCGAGCTCGGTTGGGAGCTCTCCGTGCCGCCCGAGTACGCGGGGCACGTGTACGACGCGATCGTGGAGGCCGGCGGCGACGTCGGTCTCCGCGACGCCGGGTATCACGCGCTCGACTCGCTCCGGATCGAGAAGGGGTTCGTCCACGTCGGGCACGACGTCGGACCGACCGACGACCCGTTCTCGGCCGGACTCGGGCACGTCGTGAAGACGGAGAGGGAGTTCCTCGGGGTGGAGGCGGCTCGCCGGGCGAAGGAAGCACCGCCGCCACGCCGCCTCGTCACCCTGGCCCTCGACGACCCCGAGCCGCTCCTCCTCCATGGCGAGTCCGTCCTGGTCGACGGCGAGATCGTCGGCACCGTGATGTCGGCGGCGTACGCGCACACGGCGGGCGCCGCCGCGGGCCTGGCGTTCGTCGAACGCCGGGTCGTGGACGAAGAGCGCCCCGTCGAGGTGGATCGCGCGGGAACCCTCGTGAAGGCGAGTCTCTCCACGCGAGCCCTGTACGACCCCGATGGTTCGCGGATGCGCGGCTGACCAGAAGTAGCCTGAGGAACGTGCCGCCCTCTCCCCAGGCCACCCTACGGCGTCGCGTCGTCCCACCGCTCCTGTTGGCGTTCGTCGGGGTCGTCGCGTTCCTCGGGTGGCGTGGCGATGGAACGGAGCCGCTGCGTCGGACGCCGTTCGGCGGCGCGAGCGAAGGCGCGACGGGGACCGCCGCCGAGGCCGCTCCCCCCGCGTACCTCGCCTGGGTCCCCGGCGGGTTCGACGACCCGAGGTTCCGGGAGAAGGTCGAGCGGCTCGACGCGCTCGAGGAAGCGGTGGTCGTGGCCGGCGACACGCTCTGGCTCGGGAGGACCGAGGACGCCGAGGGCCGCGTGGTGCAGGACCCGCCGCAGCCGTTCGCGTTCCCGATCGACGCTTTCGCCGTCAGGGCGAACGACTACGCGCCGTTCGTCGGACCGAGCGTGCGAGGCGAGCTCATCCGAGCCCTCCAGCGGGGACGGGCCGTCCTCGGCGCGCAGAGCGCGCGGCTCCGGAAGCTCGGCGTGGGCGGCGTCCTCCGGTTCCGGACGGGGACGGTCCGCGTCGGCGCCGTGGTGCCCGACGAGGCGGTCGGCTGGTCCGAGGTGTTGGTCCCGTGGGATGTCGGCCGCAGGCTCGGGATCGCGCACGAGCGGTATCTCCTCGCGCAGGCGAGCGATCCGATCACCGAAACGGCCTGGCGCCGGATGCTGCGCCCGCTGATCGGCGGCGATCCGCTCCGCGTCGACCTGCCGGGTCGCACGCCGTACGTGCGGGTCGCGAGCGGCGTCCGGCCGCCGATCGTCCTGAAACGGTCCTTCGGGGAGTTCGCGGCCGCTCCGCAGCCCGGTTCCGCCTACTTCACGATCCAGCCGTGGTGGGTCGAGCGCAACATCGTGACGGCGAGGGTTCCGCTGCTGGGCGACGTCACGTGCCACCGGAAGCTGATCCCGATGGTCAAGGCGGCCCTCTACGAGGTCATCGAGGAGGGATTGGGTCCGGAGATCAAGGTCTACTCGGGTTGCTGGGCTTCGCGAACGATCGCGCGCAGCCTGACCGCACCGCCGTCGTACCACGCGTACGGCGCCGCGATCGACATCAACGCGCCGCAGAACCCTTACGGGTCGAAGCCGACGATGAACCGGCGGATCGTGCGGATCTTCGAGTCACAGGGCTTCAACTGGGGCGGCGACTTCTTGATCCCCGACGGCCACCACTTCGAGTTCTGGCGCTTCCCCGAGTAACTCACGACGACCTGAACGCCCCGTTCGCCGGGATGAGGACGTCGAAGCGGGCGCCGGACCGGCGGCCGCCGCTCGTCGCGGTGATCGACCCGCCCATCGCGCGGACGAGACGGTCGGCGAGCGCGAGGCCGAGGCCGGCGCCGTTCCCGGATCGAGAGGGGTCGCCTCGGTAGAAGGGCTCGAACACGTGTGGCAGGTCCCGCTCCTCGATCCCCTCTCCCGAATCGCGCACGGCGATCCGAAGCGCGCCGGGCGTCGGGCTCGCGTCCAGCGTCACGGATCCACCGGCGGGCGTGTGGCGAACGGCGTTCGCGAGCAGGTTCTGCAGCACCCGAGCGAGGTGGGGAGAGCATGGAGCTCCGTTCTCGCCCCGGAGGTCGGTCGAGAGCACCAGACCCTTCCGGTTGGCTTCCGGCCGGACCGCGTCGGCCGCCCACGCGACGACCTCGCCGAGCGTGGCCAGGTCGGCATCGGCTCCGACGTCGATCGCGACCGCCTGGACGAACTCGAACAGGTCGTCCACGAGCGCCGAGAGCTGCCCCACCGAGCGGCGCATCTCGAACGCGTAGCGTCGGAACGTCTCCGGGTCATCCACGACTCGCTCGTCGACCGCCTCCGCCATCGCCTGAAGGTTGCCGAGCGGCGTTC
Organism: Actinomycetota bacterium; assembly: GCA_036281075.1. Lineage (GTDB taxonomy): Bacteria > Actinomycetota > UBA4738 > UBA4738 > HRBIN12 > JAJNBA01. Next base: position 27,598 of record DASUPO010000076.1, read on the forward strand.
GAAGATCGTGCGACACCGCGGTGATCAGGTCTCGCCGTGTCCGCTCGATCCGCTGCTCCTGGTCACGGAGCGACTGCAGGCGCTCGGCCATCTGATCCAGCGTCTCGGCCAGCCGGTCGAGCTCCGGGCCGGCGTCGAGCGAACCGACGCGCGCCGAGAGGTCGGCGTGGGCGAGCTCCTCGGCCGTCCGGGTGACGCGGTCCAGCGCCGACACGGATGATCGAGCCGCCGCGAACGCCGCCGCGAGCCCCGCCGCGGACGCGTAGGTGAGCACGACGGCCAGGACCGTCGCGGCATGGGCGGAGACGAACATCGCCCGTGAGAGCGCGAGGAGGTTCCCGAGCGCGACGAGGGTGCCGACGGCCGCGATCGCCACGTACCGTTGACGGAGCGAGGTCCGGCGGAGGAGCCACGACGCGAGCATCGCGGCGACCACGGTGACCACGATCGCCGGCCCGAGCAGACCGGCCAGGTGCGCGAGCTCGGAGGCCTTCATCCCGAGCGCCGCCGCCACCAGCAGCGCACCGACGGCGCCCAGACCCACGAGCGCGAGGAGCATCGCGACGGGGCGAACCCGGGTCATGGCTCGAACCGGTATCCGACGCCCCAGACCGTGAGGACGTGTGCGGGGTCCGACGGATCGTCCTCGATCTTCGACCGGAGACGGCGCACGTGGACGGTCACCGTGGAGGAATCGCCGTCCCAGGCGCTGTCCCACACCCGCTCCAGGAGGTCGATCCGCCGGAAGGTGACGCCGGGGTGCGAGGCCAGCACCTCGAGCAGGTCGAACTCCTTCCGGGTCAGCGGGAGCAGGTCTCCGTCCCGCCGGACCTCCCGCCGATCGCGATCGATCGCGAGCGACCCCGCCAAGATCGTGCGTTCCCGATCCGCCGCCCGGCGACCGCGGCGGAGCACCGCCTTGATCCTCGCGACGACCTCGCGAGGCGAGAAGGGCTTCGTCACGTAGTCGTCGGCGCCGAGCTCGAGGCCCACGACCCGATCCACCTCCTCGCTCTTCGCGGTCAGCATCACGATCGGGACGTCCCCGTCGTCGCGGAGTCGACGGAACACCTCGAGGCCGTCCATCGTGGGCAGCATCAGGTCCAGCAGCACGACGTCCGGGCGCTCGCGGGACGCGGCGTCGACGGCCGCCTGGCCGTCGGCCGCCACGTACACGCGGAAGCCCTCGCGCTCGAGGTACCTGGTCAGGACATCTCGGACGATCTCCTCGTCGTCCACGAGCAGCACGCGAGCATGCTCCACTCCCCTTCCCGTCTCCGCCGGGGGGTCGAACGTTGCAGGGCCGGCGCCCGTTCCGGGCGCCGGCCCCGCTCGCTCGCGCTCGGTCGCTAGCCCTTGATGACCGGGCACACGAATCGCTTGGCCTCGAACGTCGTGGCGCCGCCGGCGTCCGTGTCGGCGAGCACCGAGGCGATCTCGGCGTTCGTGTCGATCACGCTGTTGGAGCCGCCGTGCTGCGTCACGGCATCCGCGTACGTGGAGTTCCAGTCCAGCCCCTGCACGATCCAGCGACCGCCGTTGTACCCGGGGTCTCCCGGCGCCGCCGTCGCGACGTTCATCTGAGCTCCGAAGAACTCATAGATCGTGTCGAACGAGTGCGCCGGCGCGCCGGTCCCGCTCAGGTCCGTCGGGGTTCCGATCGTCCGGTACACGGTCCCGTTCACGAAGAACGACGGAGCGGGAGGGCCGGCCGCGACCGCCGTGCCGGGCAGTCCGGCGATCGCGATCGCCGCTCCGATCGTGAGGATCCTCCTCTTCATGCGTTCCTCCCTCGTCGTGGGTGGCGCCTCGGCCACCGCTCTCGTGGCCAGTGTCGGGATGCGACGGTGACGGCCCTCGGACGGGGAGATTGCGAACCCCTTACATCGGGTGGTGGCGTGGAGTTCGATTTGACACGCAACCTCAGAGTTGCGTAAGATTCGCGCAACCAACGGGTTGCGAGAGGAACCGTATGGAGACCCCGGACGAGGTGCGACGGCAGATCGAGATCGGAGCACCACGCGAGCGCGTCTGGTCCGCACTCACCCGTCCGGAGGAACTCCTCCGCTGGTTCCCGACCGAACAAGCCCACCTCGATCTCAGACCGGGAGGCGTGGCCGGCTTCGTCTCGGAGGAGAGCGCCGACGAAGCCGTCGTCGAGGTCGTCGAGCCTCCCGTCCGCTTCGTGTTCCGGTGGCGGCCCGCGGGTCTCGACCGACCGTACACGACCGTCTCGTTCACCCTCGAGGAGACCCGCGACGGAACGCGACTCACGCTCGTCGAGTCCGGGTTCGCGTCGCTCGCCGACCAGATCGCGCTGCAGTCGCTGGAAGGGAACGACGCGGGTTGGCGGGACGAGCTCGAGGAGCTCAAGGCCTACCTGGAGGCCGCATGAAGGATCCGGCCGGCGCGGTGTTCGCGGCGCTCGCCGATCCGACGCGTCGTCGGGTCGTCCACGAGTTGTCGAGGGACGGACCGCTCACGGCCACAGAGCTCGCTCGGCGGATCCCCGTCACCCGCCAGGCGATCGCCAAGCACTTCGCCGCGCTCGAGGAAGCGGAGCTCGCCCTCGGCGAGCGGGTCGGACGAGAGACCAGATACGAGCTGCGCACCGATGCGTTCGCCGAGGCCGAGGCCTGGATGCGCGCGATCGGCGCCACCTGGGACCGACGCCTGGCCAGGTTCAAGGAGTACGTCGAGTCCGTTCCGACGGGCGCGGCGGGCCGAAGACCGAGCGGAAGGAGGATCCGATGATCGGCCCCATCCATCCGGAGATGTCACGCGAGCTGCAGCACGGCCGGCGGAACGACATCGACCGCGCGCTCCGCGGTTGCCGACGCGCGATGCGGCGGCGGCGAGGTGACCGGCGATGACCATGGACACGAGCGCACCCACCGAACCCGTTCGCAAGCGCGTGCGCATCGACTGCGACGTCGAGCACGCGTTCCGCGTGTTCGTCGAGCACATCGACGAGTGGTGGCCGGTGGAGCACCTCTCGCGGACCGCCGACGAGCAGTACCCCGCGGGAGTGACGTTGGAGCGGCTCGTGTTCGAGCCACGGCCCGGCGGCCGGCTCTACGAGGTCACGTCCACCGGCGAGGAGGGCTCCTGGGCCGAGGTGCTCGTCTACGAACCTCCTCGACGGCTCGTCCTGGCGTGGAAGCCGAACGATCGGCCGGAGCCCCCGACCGAGGTGGAGATCCGGTTCGATCCGGACGGCGAGGGAACACTCGTGAACCTCGAGCATCGCGGGTGGGAGCGCCTCGGCGCCCGGGCGGAGGAGGCTCGAGCCGGCCACGACGGCGGATGGCAGCTCCCGCTCGAGCGGTTCGCGGCGGCCGCCGCCGGATAGTCTCGAACACGTGGCGACCGTGAAGCTTCGAGCCCCCCTGAAGGACCTCGCCGGCGGCAACCGCGAGGTGTCGATCGACGCCGGCTCGGTCGGCGAGGTCCTGAAGGAGCTGGAGCGGCAGCACCCCAGGATGGTGGGGTGGGTGCTCGACGAGCACGGCCACGTGCGCCCGCACGTGAACGTCTTCGTCGACGGGGAACGCGTTCGGGAGGACGCGGCCGTCGCGCGGAGCGCGACGATCCACGTCCTCCCCTCGATCTCGGGAGGGTGCGCATGACCGAGCTGTTGGTGGGCACGAGGAAGGGGCTGTTCGTCCTGGAGGGGGACGCGGGCAGCGAGAAGCCGTTCGAGATGAAGGCCCGCGCGTTCCCCGGGAACGTGGTCGAGTTCGCGATCCGGGACCCGCGCACCGGCACGTACTTCGCGTCCGTGACGTCCGGGCACTACGGCCCGCGCGTGATGCACGCGGCTGACCCGACCGGCGAGTGGGAGCCGACCACGGGCCTCGGCTACCCCGAGGACGACGAGTGGACGCTCGAACGGATCTGGGCGATCGAACCCGGCGAGGCCGACGGACTGATGTACGCGGGCGTCGCGCCCGCGGGCCTGTTCACCTCGACGGACGGCGGGATGACGTGGGAGCTGAACCGGGCCCTCTTCGCCCAGCCCACCCGGAAGGACTGGCAGCCCGGCGCCGGCGGCCTCTGCCTCCACTCGATCGCGACGTGGCCGGGCGATCCTTCCCGCCTGGCGCTGGGCATCTCGGCGGTCGGTGTCTGGCTGAGCGACGACGGCGGCGCGTCGTGGCGTCACGGGAACGAGGGACTGGTGCCGCGCTACCTCCCCGAGGGGGCGGACGGAACGATCGACCTCTGCGTGCACAACATGCACCGCGCGCCGCTCCGGCCGGAGCGGCTGTTCATGCAGTTCCACGGCGGTGTGTATCGGAGCGACGACGCCGGCGAGACGTGGATCCCGATCATGGACGGGCTCCCGGCGGACTTCGGCTTCCCGATGGTGATCGACCCGTCCGACCCGGACTCCGCGTTCGTGATCCCGATGATCGGCGACGACGACCGCGTGACGGTCGACGGGCGGGTGCGCGTATACGGCACGCGCGACGCGGGCGAGACCTGGACCGCCCTCGCCGACGGCCTCCCACAGGAAGATGCCTACCTGACGATCCTCCGGCAGGCGTTCGCGGCCGACGGCCAGGGCCCGGGGATGGGCCTGTACTTCGGGGCGACCTCGGGCGATGTCTTCGGGTCCGGCGACGCGGGCGCCACGTGGTTCTCGGTCCGCGAACGGCTCGCGCCGGTGAACTCGGTCCGCGTCTCCTGACGAACCCGTCGGAGCGTGTCAGAGGGGGGCTGCATGATGTCCGCCATGGCTGCCGAGGTGATCTCGTTCCAGGACCACCGGGACCGTCGCTTCCCGGGGCTCGTTGCGATGCAGCGCCTCGACCGTGCCGTGACCCGGCTCGACGTGGTGGTGCAGCGCCGACCAGGTCGCATGGCGCCCACGGTCGAGCGTGAACTTCTGACGATCGCCCGAGCGGTCTCGTCGGGGAAGCCGCGGGAAGCGGCGGACCGCGCCGAACGACTCGCCGACCTGTTGGAGCATCCGGCGGCGTCCGGCTCCTGAACGTTCGTTTGCGGACCTCGACCCTCGGGTGTACGGTCGGATCGCTACCGAGAGGTGGCTGCGGGGAGAGCAGAACCCACGCGCGAGTCCTGCCGCGAGAGGCATGCTCAGGCCCCCGGCCCAGGTAAGGTCCGGCGGCCCGAGCACGATGCAGACGAGACGCCTGATACCTGCTCTCCCCGCTCTCTCGTTCCAGGGACGGCTCAGCTCGTCTCTCGCAGGACCCTCGGCACGCACGACGTCGCGCCCTCGCGCGTCAGCGCCGCACGCCACTCCGACAGGATCGGCACGAGCAGATCCGCTTCCAGATGCAGGAAGTCCTCGTCCGGGTGGATCCCGTCGGTCTGCACCGCTTCCTCGGGGACGAACGCCTCCCAGTCGGCGATCGCGACGTTCGGGTAGGAGGCCGCCGCCTCGCGGATCGCGGCGTTCACGGCCGGGATCGTCGCGTCCTCCGCCGGGCCCCTGGACGTCTGCCAGACCACCAGGGGCACCCCCGCGAGGACGTCGAGCGTCTCGGCGAGCCGATCCCTGAACTCGGGCACGGACGAGTCGTTCGTCCCGAGCTCGACGACGACCGCGTCGGCGTCCGCCTGGACGGCCTCCTCGGCGATCGACGGTGCCGAGGAAGAGGAACGACCGATCTCGGCGTCGAGCGTGAGGTCCCAATCGAGGAGCCGCCTCTCGACCGCCTCGCTCCCCCCGTCCAGGATCGAATCCCCGATCGCCCAGACGGCCGGCCGGCCGCGGCGCTTCCCCTCGAGCCGCAGCCAGCGCTCCGTCACCCCGTCGCTCCGCACGTACACGAGGGGCTCCGGCGCCTCGGACGACGTCGTTGACCCCGCCGAGACGGACGGCGAGCTCGGCATCCCCGAGGCCGACGCGCCGGGCGACGGAGGGAGGGGGTCCGCGACCAGGATCTCGGTTCCGCCGCTTCGGCTCGCGAACCGAACGTTCGACGGGAGCGACTCCACCGCGACCGCGTACGGGCCACCGAGGAACAGCGCCGGCCCACGCGTCGAGGACATGCGGAGGACCGGGGCGGCCTCCGGCGAGCATCGGACGAGCACGACGCCGTCGCCCGCGGCGCAGCTCCCACCGACCTCGAACCGGAGCACCATCGCCCGGCCGATCGTCGTCGAGGCGCACTCCTCGGCGGGCTCGTTGGACACCGAAGGCCGATCGAGCGGCAGCGGGCTCCCGTCCCCGCCGTCGCACGCGGCGAGCAGCAGGGCGAGGCACAGCTCGAGGAGGGCGAGCCTCACGGAGCGGCCGCGCGGCGGCCGGCGGCGCGCGACCGGAGGACCACCCAGAGCAGCACCGCCGCGACGCCGACCGCCGCGAGCGCGGCCGCGATGCTCGGCCTCGGAGCGGGGACCGCGGACGCGATCCTCGTGCGCAGCCGGACCGGCCGGTGGAAATCGCGGATCGGCCAGCCTCGCTCCTCGGCCGCCTTCCGCAGCTCCTTGTCCGGGTTCACGGCCACGGGGTTACCGACGGCCGAGAGCAGCGGGAGGTCGGTGATCGAGTCGGTGTACGCGTACGAGCCCGCCAGGTCGATCCCGGTCCTCTCCGCGACGGCGTGGACGGCCGCCGCCTTCTCATCGCCGTAGGCGTAGTACTCGAGCTCGCCGGTGTATCGGCCGTCCGGTCCGACCGCGGCGCGCGTCGCGATCACGCCCGTCACGCCGAAGTGTCGAGCCAGCGGCCGAACGACCTCCTCCGGCGACGACGACACGATGTAGATCCGTCTCCCCTCCGACCGGTGGAGCTCCATCAGGTCGAGCGCCTCCGCGTAGACGTACGGGTCGATCACCTCGAGGAGCACGTCCTCGACGAGACGCTCCACCTGCGCGCGGTCCCACCCCTTCGTGAGCTGGAGCATGCCCTCCTTGAGCCGCTCCATCTTGCCTTCGTCGGCGCCCACCAGGAGGTACACCAGCTGCGCGTACGCGCCGCGCAAGAGCTGGCCGCGTGACACCAGGCCGGCGCGATACAGGGGCCGGGACAGCGCGAGGGTGCTCGACCGCGAGATGACGGTCTTGTCGAGGTCGAAGAATGCCGCCTCCATCGGAGGAACCATCGTACGAGCACCCCGCGACGGAACGCGGCAAGCTCGCGGAAGTGCTCAGCCGAAGTCGATCTCCTCGCCCTCGCGGGCGAGGTCGACCCTGCCGTCCCAGAGCTCACGGACACGCCGACAGAGCGACTCGAGCTCGTCGTCCGAGTGATTGGGGTCGTGATGGAAGAGCAAAAGTCGGTGTGCACCCGCCAGGCGGGCGAAGTCAGCGACATGCTTCGTGCTCGAATGCCCGAAGCCGGCGCGGTCCGGGTACTCCTCCTCCGTGTACTGGCAGTCGTGGATCAAGACGTCGACGCCGGCGGCGACGTCGAACCCCGAGACCCATTCCGGGTCCACGGACGACAGGTCCACCGAGAGCGCGGGCTCGTGGTCGGTCAGATACGCGAGGCTCCGGGAGCCGTCCTCGATCCGATACCCCACGGTCGGGCCCCGATGGAGGATCGGCCTCGCCGTGATCGTCGCGGATCCGAGCGTCCACGGCTCGTCGAGGGCGTCGTGCAGCTCGAGGCGGGCGGGAACCTCCGCGAGGCGGACCGGGAACAGCGGCGGCGACAGGTACTGCGAGATCCGGTCGGACAGGGACCGGATCGGGGACGGCGGACCCCAGATGTGGAGCTCGGTCTTCGGGTCCCACAGCGGGGCGAAGAACCCGAGTCCCTCGAGGTGATCGAGGTGCAGGTGGCTGAGCAGGATGTCGATCCGCGAAGGCGCCGATCCGTCGAGCTCGAGCCCGAGAGCCCGGATCCCCGTCCCGGAGTCGAGGATCACGAGGCTGCCGTCGTCGGGGCGAACCTCCACGCACGAGGTGTTCCCGCCGATCCGGACCGTGTCGGGGCCTGGGGATGCGAGCGAGCCGCGCGAGCCCCAGAACCTGGCGCGCACGTCAGGATCCCTCGGCCCGCTCCCAGAAGACGGCAACGCCGCCGACGAGGTTGTCCGGCTGGGCGAACAGCGGGACCGCGACGACCTCGAGGTCGCGCACGTGCCCGTCCACCGCTTCGATCCGCATGTGGCCGTGCGTCGGCACCCCGTCGCGGAACGCGTGTGCCATGGGGAGCCCGTCGATCGGGATCGGCGCTCCGTCGCCGTCGACGGGCTTGAACGTCTTCGCGAGCTCCGCCGTGCTCATCTGTGCCTCGGCGTAGGGCCGGCCCAGGATCCGCTCCGCGGCCTCGTTGAAGAACACGAGATCGCCCTGCCGGTCGACGAGCAGCATCGCGCTCGCGACGTTGGCGGCGAGGTCTTTCGCCAGGATCAGGGCGATGTGTCGTTGCTTCTGCGGCGACGGCTCCGTCACGACGCGACCGTACACCAACGGAGCACGGAGCCGGCGCCGCTATCCTCGACCGCGGAGGCGTCTGGGTTCCTGGTGGGCCCCGCGGTCTTCAAAACCGACGAGGGGGCGACGAGCTCCCTGGCGGGTTCGATTCCCGTCCGCCTCCGCCACGTCGTTCGGAGCGCCGGGCGTCGCCCGGTCCGGACAACCCGAGCCGGGTATGCTCGCCGTTCCCGACGAGGAGGGCCGAGGGATCGCGCGCGAGGTCGAGACATCCGGAGACGGCAGCCGCTCGCAGGCCGAGCGTCACGCCGACAACTGGACCGGTTCGCGCCACGTCGTCCAGGTGCGACCCCACGTCTGGAACTGGCTCGCACCGCGGATCGGTGGTGGCGAGGTCCTGGAGATCGGGCCCGGCCTCCGACCCACGGCGCCGGTCCGCACGTCCACGTTCGTGGACGCTTCCTCCCACGCGCTGGACCGGCTGGCCGCGCGCGGCGGCAGGACCATCGCCGCCGGGACGTCGTTCCCGTTCCCCGACGCGTCGTTCGACGCCGTCCTGGCGTTCGAGGTCGTGGAGCACGTCGAGGCCGACACCGACCTGATCCGGGAGATAGGGCGCGTCACGAGCTCCGACGGGGTGCTGATCCTGTCGACGCCGGTCCACGCCTCGATGTGGACGGCGCTGGACGACGCCTGCGGTCACGTCCGGCGCGACGAACCCGAGGTCCTGTTCGGGAAGGTCCGCGACGCCGGCTTCGAGATCGGCGGCTACCAGTGGTGGCCGCCGGAATCACGCTCCCTCACGAAGGTCCGGGCCCGAGCACTGCGATCGAACCGTCAGCTCTCCACGGCGTTCGTGCAGACGATGATCTTCCCGATCCACGCGACCTACCAGCGGATCTTCGGCCGCGTGCGCTGGAAGAGCCCGACCGTGCCCGTCTCGCTCGAAGCCGACCACGTGATGCTCTGGGCGACGAGGTCGGCCAGCATCACATCGCGCTAGATCTCCGGACAGCAGGGACCCGGAGGGCCATCGGCCCTCCGGGTCCGCCGAGAGCGTCTACCCGTTACGAGTAGTACCGCCCGTAGTACCCGCCGACCTCGTCCTGATAGGTCGGGTCGAGGCCCCGCTCGGGGTCGAACTCAGGAGCGTTCTTGATCTCCTCCTTCGTCCGATCGACGAAGACCTGCTCCCCGTCGAGGTCGATCCGGTGGATCGTCTGGGCGGGCAGGAGCACCTTCCGTCCCAGGATCCACGGACCGGTGTCCACGACAACGAAGCTCTTCCCGGCGTCGGCGGTCGACTCGTCGACCTTGCCGATGCTGCCGTCGAGGGCCTCCACCTTGAAACCGGTGAGCTCCACCGCAGGCGTCAACTCCACTTCGCTGCGGTACGTCCACATGTCCCTCATGCGTGTTCCACCTCCCTATGCGATAGCGGTCATCGTTCGATGGCCGCTACTTCGGCGCTACCCGCGACGTGGTGAGGGGAAACATCACCAGGTCCGTTCCGAGCGCTGGGATCGCGGGTACGGAAAGGGAGGCAACCGATGCAGGAGATGACGCAGATGGAGGGAAGCTCCGACCGATGCCCGGGCCCCTGATGTGGCTCCCGATCGGACGATCGGCCGCCGCCTGGTGGGCGTGGAAGAACAGGCGCGAGCTCGGCCGGTGGGTCGGTTTCGCGTTGCGAGCGATGCCGCCCTCCGGCGGAAGCGGCGCGGATCTGCTGACCGAAGCACGCCTTCGCGGCGCGCTCGCGCGCGACGAGCGCACGCGCGGCGCACCCTCGTTCACCGTGCTCGTCCGCGACGGCGTCGCGAGGCTGGAGGGTCGGCTGACGCCACCGCTCCACGACCTCGTCGCCGAGATCGCGGCCGACACGAAGGGCGTGGAGCGGGTCGACTGCTCGATCAGGGATCGGGGCACGCGGCGGTCCACGATGAACCACGTCCACGTGCTCGACGTGCCGGCGGTGCCTCCCCGGCCGGTGTAGCCGGTCACTCCTCCGCGAGGTCCAGCTCCGGCTCGATCTCCTCGGGTCGTTTCGTCCCCGCGGTCCCTCGTCTGATCGCTCGGACGTAGAGGAGCAGGATCGGCAACTGGAGCAGCCCGGCGAGCGAGAGCGCCCACGGCACCGACACCCCACGCGCGACGCCTCCGATCACCGGCCCGGCCATCGCCTGCCCGACGGCGTCGGCCTGCCCGCCGATCGAATTGATCGTGGCACGCGTTGCCGTGTCGAGACCCTGGTTGAGCCAGGCCGTGAAGATCGGCGCGCGTACGCTTCGAAGCGCACCGACAATCCAGAACAGGACCACGGCCACCCAGAAGACCCCGATGACCGCGAACCCGACGACGCTCACGATCAGGAGGATGTCGATCACCATCAGCAGCCAGGCGACGTTCCCGTGTCCTTCGAGGTGCCCCACGTGCCTCACGTACGCGAGGGCGCCGATCCCCAGGAGCAGCGCGATCCCGTCGAGGATCCCGAACCAGACCACGAAGCTCAGATCGCCCAGCGGCGGGAGCCCGATCCCCCGGAGGAAGTGGAGGTCCGAGAGCCGGTCCCATCCTTCCGTGGATGCGCCGTGGAGCACGGCGGTCGCGAGAATCAGCAGCAGGACGTGATGCGCGCGGATCTGACGGACGGCGTCGCCGAGCGTCCGCCGCATCGAGCCCCCGATCGTGCCCGCGGATCTCGTGGGGCGCCGACTCTCGCGCATCACGGAGATCAGCGCGAGACCGAGGAGGATGTTGCCGACGCCGCAGACCACGATCGGGAGCGAGAGCGCGATCGAGGCCAGCGCAACGCTCACCCCGATCCCCAGGAGGGCCCCCGCGTTGTAGTACTGCTCGCTCCGTACGTAGAGGGGCCGGGCGGCGTCCTCGCCGACTTCGTCCGTGAGCCACGCGACGTCGGCGCCGCTGATCAGGGTCGCGGACACCCCCCACAGCCCCTGCGAGATCGCGGCGATCGCGAAGGGGCTCGCGAACCCCGAGTCCGCCGACGCGAGGACGAGGAACGCGACGCCCGTGCCCAGGAACCCGATCACGACCGAGCGCTTCCGGCTCACGGCATCGGCCACGATGCCCGTCGGGATCTCGAACACGAGGTACGTCACCTCGAGGACCGTGCCCATCAGGACGAGCTGGAGGGGATCGAGCCCGAGCTCCAGGATCAGGAAGACGCTGAAGACGGTGCTCATCAGGTGGAAGAAGAAGCCGTCGGTCGCCCACATGGCGAGCCAGACCGTGCTGACCCGCCAGCGGTTCATCGACGCCTACGCCTACCGTCCCGGCCCGGCGACGAGCGGCATCCAGCACCGGAGCACGGTCCCGCGGCCGGGTTCGCTCTCCACCCGGCACCAACCGCCGCCGAGCTCTGCCCGTTCCGTGATCGTCGCGAGCCCCAGGTGCCCGGGTTCCGCGGTCCTCGAGGCGTCGAACCCGCGACCGTCGTCCTCCACCTCGAGCAGGAGCCCTTCCTCGGCGGGACGCAGCCGGACCTCCGCGCGGGTCGCGCGCGCGTGCTTCCGGGCGTTGGCGAGCGCCTCTTGCGCGATCCGGTAGAACGCGACGCGGGACTCCTCGGTCGGCTCGTCCGCCAGCTCGTCGACGACCCCCCACGACCAGCCGGCCTCTTTCGCCGCGTGCTCCAGGTACATCGAGATCGCCGGCGTGAGCCCCTCCAGGTCGAGCGCCACGGGCCGGAGTTCGAACAGGAGGTTACGCAGACGATCGATCGCGGACCAGAGATCCTCCGCGAGCTCCCCGATCTCGTGGGCGTCGACGCGATCGGGACGTTCGAGGAGCAGCTGCAGCCGCATGTCCACCGCGCTCATCACCTGGATCGGGCCGTCGTGGATGTCGGCCGCGATCCGGCGTCGCTCCTCCTCCTGGGCGGTCTCGAGCAGCTGGGCGAGCGCTCGACGCCGGGCGACCATCCGGCCGACCTCGTCGAGGCTCGTGCGCAGGCGATCCTCCGCCTGCTTCTGCGCGGTGATATCCACCATCACGCCGCGCCAGTCCAGGACCGTGCCGTCCTCGGCCGTGACCGGGACCGCCTCGTCGCGGAGCCACACCTCCCGGCCGTCTCGGGCTCGGATCCGGTACTCGGAGACGAAGCGCTTCCCCTTGCTGTTGGACAGTCGGTGCTCGTCGACGACACGGTCGCGATCGTCCTCGTGCAGCGACCGGACCCACAGCTCCTCGTCCCGCATCCATTCCTCGACCGTGTAGCCGAGGAGATCGATCACCTGCGGGCTCGTGTACAGGTTCGTGGAAAGCTCGTCGGGCCGGTCGATGTAGAGGATCGCCGGGGCGCCCTCGACCAGCGCGCGATACGCGTCCGGGTGCAGGTCCATGCGCGGTCGGACGGCCATCGCTCAGATACGCGAAACGATCGCGGCGAGGAGGGCGATCCGCGGGACGACGCTCGTGAGGTCGACCCACTCGGCCGGACCGTGATCGTCGCCGCCGACCGGGCCGAGGCCGTCGATCGTCGGGGTGCCCGTCGAGCTGGTCGTGTTCGCGTCGGAGGCGCCGCCGGTCGAGGCATCGCGCAGCTCGAACCCGAGCTCGGAGGCAGCGCCGACCGCGATGTCGACGAGTCGCCGGGCACCCTCCCCCTTCTCCATCGGTCGATGCCAGCCGTGCTCCTCCACGGAGATCCGCACGTCCGGGATCACCGGTTCGGCGCAGATCCGCTGGATCTCCGCCTCGGCCTCCTCCAGCGTGGCGAGCTCCGGCGAGCGCAGGTCGACGTGGAGCTCGCATCGCTCCGCCACGACGTTGGACCGGGTCCCGCCGTGGACGACGCCGACGTTCGAGGTCACACCCGGCCACCGGTCGTTCAATCCTTGGAGGGCGAGGATCGTGTGCGCGGCCTGCAGGACCGCGTTCCGGCCCTTCTCCGGCTCGACGCCCGCATGTGCGGCGCGACCCTCGATCGTGATCGTGAAGTCCGTGATCCCCTTCCGCGAGGACACGATGTCTCCGTTCGCCCTGGCGCCCTCGAGCACGAGCGCCGCATCGTGCTCGCTCGCGAGCGCGCGGATCACCGGGCCGGAGAACGGGGAGCCGACCTCCTCGTCCGGGTTGCACACGTAGGTGATCGTCCCGAACGCGTCGAACCCGGCGTCCTGCAGCACCTCCGTCGCGAAGAACCCCGCGAGCAGGCCGGCCTTCATGTCCGACACCCCCGGCCCCCGCGCGCGTTCCCCGTCGATCTCGAACGGCCGCTCCGCGACGGTGCCCTCGTCGAAGACGGTGTCCATGTGTCCCACGAGCAGCACGTTCGGTCCGCCGGCGCCACGCAGACGACCGATCAGGAGGTCGCCGAGCCGCGGCGACCCGTCGTGCGCGCGCCGCTCGACCTCCCAGCCGTGGTCGCGGAACCGCCGCCCGCAGAGATCCGCGATCGCGTTCACACCGTCCGGTGAGTAGGAGCCGCAGTCGACGTTGACCATCTCCTCGAGGGAATCGAGGAACTCCTCGTAGCGGGTCTCCGTGCGGTCGCAAAGCGCGTGCGCGTCCATCGCGGCGCCGACGCTAGCATGAGCCGCCCCGCGGGAGAGGAGGGAGCGTGTCGCGCCAGGCATCCGGCGCCGTCGTCGACGGGATCGGCGCGATGGTGAGCATCGATGACCTCGTGATCGACTCGCCCGGCCCGGACGAGGTGCTCGTGCGGATCGTCGCGAGCGGCGTGTGTCACTCCGACCTGTGGGCGATCGAGCACGGGAACTGGGGCGCGCCGTTCCCGATGCTCCTGGGACACGAGGGTGCCGGCGTCGTCGAGGAGGTCGGCGAGGGTGTGCGCTCACCGTCGGTCGGCGATCCCGTCGTCCTGGCCTGGGCCGTCCCCTGCGGAACGTGCGGTCCCTGCCGACGGGGCGTCCCTCGCCGCTGCTCGCACGCCTGGGTCCAGCCGCCGCGCGTGCGGCGGGCGCGGGACGCCGCGCCGCTCGCGGGGACGCTGTCGCTCGGGACGCTCGCCAGCCACACGGTCGTGCATGCGGCCCAGGCGATCCCGATGCCTCCGGAGCTTCCCCTGCGGAGCGGGTGCCTCCTCGGGTGCGGCGCGTCCACCGGCGTCGGCGCGGCGATCCAGACCGCGAAGGTGTGGCCCGGCGCCCGCGTCGCGGTGATCGGGCTCGGCGGGATCGGCCTGTCCGCGCTCCAGGGCGCGAGGATCGCCGGCGCCGGGCGGCTGGTCGCCGTGGACATCGCCGCGCGGAAGCTGGCATGGGCCGAGCGCTTCGGAGCGACCGACGTCGTGGACGCCTCGGTGGTCGACGCCGTCGCGGCGGTTCGGGAGCTCACGGACGGCGACGGCGTCGACGTCGCCTTCGAGGCGACCGGCGTGCCCGCGGTCGTCTCGCAAGCCGTGGCGATGCTCGACCACGCGGGCACCGCGGTCGCGATCGGCGTCCCGCCTATCCCCGCGGAGATCACGCTCGCGTGGAACGGAACCCCCGACGCCGCCTACCCGCGGAAGGCCTCGCTGCTGATCACCGACGGGGGTGACCCGATCCCCTCGGAGGACTTCCCGCAGATGGCGCGATGGGCACTCGAGGGCGAGCTGGATCTCGACGGGATGGTGACCCGCGAGCTCGGCCTCGACGACCTCGACGAGGCGTTCCGCGCGATGCTCGCGGGCGAGGTCATCCGCTCTGTGGTGGTGTTCCCCGGATGACGAGGACGGTCTCCGTGGTCGGCCCGCCACGGGGCGATCTGAACGGGTGGTGGCGGGCGGGCGTCCCGATCGCCGCCGCGATCGCGCGGATCCTGTTCCGCGTGCGGGTCGCGGGGATCCATCACGTGCCGCTCGAGGGCCCGGCGATCCTCGCGTTCGTGCACGTGAGCGTCCTAGACGGCCCATGCCTCGCGGCCGAGGTGGCGTGGCGGCGACGCAGAGCAACGCGCTTCCTCGTCGCGTCGGAGATCTTCGCGCAGTCGGTGAGCGGGTGGTTCCTCCGGCGATACCGTCAGATCCCGATCCAGCGAGGGCGTCAGGACACGGAGGCCCTCGACGCGGTGACCGACGCGATCGCGGCCGGATCCGTCGTGGCGATCGCCCCGGAGGGCACGGTGAACGCGGCGCCCGGCGAGCTCCAGCGCATCCGGACAGGCGTGGCTCGGATCGCCGTCCCCACGGGCGCCCCCTTGATCCCCGTCGGGATCTGGGGGCCGCAGCGACGTTGGCCGAAGGCAGGCAGACGCTGGGGGCCGCCCTGGCGACCGATCCTCGCGCTCTCGTTCGGAGCGCCGATCGACCTCGAGGGCGATGGCGCGGCCGATCGAGAGGACCTCGATCGGTTCATCGCCGGGCTCCGGAGGGCGCTCGAGCGACAGCTCGCCGACGCGCGCCACTTGGCGGGAGACCCGGCGTGAGCGCCGCGTCACCGGAGGGGCGGTGGCGCGCCGATCCGCGTCCGGCGAGCGGATTGGCGGCGTCCCGTCGCGGGTATCGAAGAGGAACGGAGGTGTCGAAGGATGAACAGTCCCTGGGCCTATCCCGAGAACCGCTACTACTACGAGTGGTACGACCAATCCCCCGACGACCGATCCGACGGCGACATCAAGCAGGAGCTCCTGGATCGGATCCGGACCGGCCCCTACGCCGACCACTACGACATCGAGGTCGACGTCAAGAAGGGTGTCGTGATCCTGACAGGGACCGCCCTGACCACCGTCGCCAAGCGAGCGGCCGGTGACGACGCGTGGGACACCCGCGGCGTCACGGACGTGAGCAACCAGATCCAGGTCAAGCGCGAGGCCGCGGTCGCTCGATAGGTCGCTGGGTCGGGGGATCTGGGCGGTGTCAGCCGCCCAGCGCAACCCCGGTGATCAGGTTCGAGTCGCGGAGCTTCCGGAGCGCCTCGCGCTCGATCAGGCGCACGCGCTCCCCGGAGAGCCCGAGGACCTTCCCGGTCTCCCGCAGCGAGAGCGGCTGGCCGTTCTCGAGCCCGTAGCGCAGCGCCACGACGTGACGCTCGCGCTCGTCGAGCACCTTGTCGACGGCGCCGCCGATCTCCTCGCGGAGCAACTGGTCCTCGACCTCGGCGAACCCGGCCTCGGAGTCGATCTCCTCGATCAGGTCCCCGAGCTCCGTGTCCTCGCCGACCGGCGACTGGAGGGACAGCGGCTCGCGCCGGCCCATCTCGGTCAGGTCGTCGATTTCGTCCACCGTCGTGTCGAGGGCCTTCGCGAGCTCCTCGCGGGTCGGCTCGCGCCCCATCGACTGCGCGAACTGGAACCGCGTGCGATTCAGCTTCCGGAGCCGGTCGTGGATGTGGACCGGCAGCCGGATCGAACGCGAGCGATCCGCGATCGCGCGCGTGATCCCCTGGCGGATCCACCAGGTCGCGTACGTCGAGAACTTGAACCCACGGCGCCAGTCGAACAGCTCGACGGCGCGCATCAGCCCGATGTTCCCCTCCTGGATCAGATCGAGGAGCGGGAGGCCCTGGCCCTGGTACTTCCGAGCTACCGAGACGACCAGCCGAAGGTTCGCCATGATGAAACGCTGACGCGCGGCCTCCGCCGTGCGGATGTCACGGCGGGCCTTCGCGATGGACTTCTCCGAGCGGAGACGGCCCGCGCGGAGGCGGTCCTCGGCCTCCTTGCCCGCCTCGATCGTCATGGCGAGCTCGACCTCTTCCTCCTTGGTGAGCAGCGGCTCACGGGCCGCGGCCTCGAGGTAGAGGCGCAGGTCGTCAGCGTCGTCGGTCCCAAGGGGACGCGCCGGCTCAGGCACTTCGTATCACGCTCCTCCCCAGGTCCGTACCCGCTCCGCGGGGGTCGCACCCGGGATCTCGGGTGTTGGGCCGAGCGACTACGTAGGCAGACAGGACTAGCCGTCCTCCCCGGTCGCTCGATCCCATGGTAGGGGCCTCTCCCATCTCTGTAAAGCCGGGAGCTGTGGCGGTTCCGTGGAGGAAACCCTGCCCCGCATGGCTTGCCAGGTCTTGCCGTCGTTCCGTACCCGGAACGTTCAACGTCAAACCCGTTCTCGAAGCTTCCTCGTCGATCCGTGTCACATGACCCGCGGTCAGTGGCCCCTGCTCAGCCCTGGGGAGCGGACACGGGCTCCCAGGTCCGGAGGGGTCGCGGGTCACGTGCTTGTCCGGGTTGGCCCCGTCCCGTAGCGTCCGCCCGTGGGTCCAGAGCTCCCCCCTCCGCCTCCCCGACCCGATCTGGCTCCCCCGGCGGCCCCGGTCCTGGCGTCGTGGCGCGGCCTCGACCCGGGCCGGATGGGCTCGACGAGGATCGTCGGGTCGGGGCTCCGGCTCTGGGCCGAGAGCTGGTTCCCGTGGCTGCTCGTCACCCTGGTGTTGACCGGAACGGTCGCCGTGTCGACGGCGGTGGTCGATCCGTGGTCGGCGACCTACGGGGTCGAATGGTGGTTCGGGGATCCACCGGTCGCGCGGCCGGACCCGAACGGCCTCGCGGTGCTCCTCGGCCTCGTGGGGACGTTCCTCCTGGGGCCGTGGGAGTTCGTGATCCTGACGCGAGCAGCCCTTCGCTCGACGTTCGCCGAACCGCTGAGAGGCTCCGCCCTGATCGGGGGGACGATCCGAGGTGTCCACTCCGTGCTGTGGATCTTCGTCCTCCTCGCGCTCCTCGCGATCCCGCTCTTCCTGGCGATCTTCGGCATCGTCTACGCGGCGCGGGATACGGAGGCGACCGCCCTGCTCCTGTTGATCCCGCTCGCGCTCTCCCTGTACTTCGTGCCTCGGCTCGCCACGCTGGCCAACGTGTTCGTCGGGCTGGACGCTCGGGGAACGAAGGCGATCGGCGGCGCATGGCGGCTCTCGTCCGGGGCCTGGGCGACGTCCGCCGGGGCGATCGTCCTCGCCGTGCTGCTCGCGCTCGCGATGTCGATCCCGGTCGGCGCGCTCATGACGGAGCTGTTCCCCGCCGTGACGAGGAGCGACGCGATCGCGCGGGCCGTGATCCAGTCGTTCCTGAACGGCCTCCTGACGCCGATGACCACCGCGATCGTGGCCGTCCTGTACGTCGAGCTGATGGCGAGGAAGGGCCTCCTCGACCAGGAGGCCCTCCGGAGGAACCTCGCGCGCTTCGACCGCTGAGAGCCTCATCGACTCCGCGGCTACCCTGCGACGGTGGAGCTCCCGCCGGTTCGAACGAGCGACCGGAACGGTCCGGTCTCGTATCGTTGCTGGGACGGTCCCACCGATACGGCGTTCGTCCTCGTGCACGGACTCGGCGCGTCGCACCTCTCGTGGGTCCAGGTCGGAAGGGGGCTGTCCGTCCTCGGGCGCGCGTTCGCGATCGACCTCCCGGGCTTCGGCGCGACGCCGCTCGACGGCCGTGGTACCCACCTGATGGATCATCGGCGCGCGGTGGCTGCGTTCATCGAGTGGATCGGCGCGGAGCGGGTGATCCTGTGCGGGAACTCGCTGGGGGGCGCGATCTCGATCCTACAGACCGCGGTGGATCCGTCGTCGGTCCAAGGCCTCGTGTTGACGAACAGCGTCTTCCCGTGGCGCCTCGGGGCGATCCCGCATCCGCTGGTGATGGCGGCGTTCGGCATCTACGCGACGCCTCGCATCGGCGAACGCGTCGTGCGGTGGCGGCTCCGAGCGATGGAACCCGAGCAGATGGTTCGGCTCAGCCTCCGGGTCCTCGCCGCTGACCCGTCCTCGATCCCCGCCGACGTGATCGACCTCCTCATCGAGCAGGCTCGCGCGCGGAGGAACGACCCGGAGGCCGCGCGGTCGTTCCTCGAGACCGCCCGCTCGATGCTCCGCCTCGGCCGACGACCGACGATCTCGCGTCGAGCGCTCGAGAACGTCACTTGCCCCGTCCTCCTGCTCCACGGACGGCGCGACCGACTCGTTCCCACGACGTTCGCTCGCGCCGAGCTCGCTCGTCACCCCGACTGGCGTGGGCGGTTCTTCCCCGATCTCGGGCACATCCCCCAGATGGAGGCGCCCGAGCGATGGCTCGCCGAGGTCGCCGATTGGTGGTCCGCGACGTTCCGCTAGACGCCCGCCGCCGCGGCGAGCTCGTCGACCGCCGACTCGATGCCGCGGGCGAGGATCTCGAGATCCGGGACGAGGTCCCAGTCGGCCGTGAGACCGAACGCCATCGTGCCGGCGGCGGACGTGCACGCGAGCGACAGCCCGCAATCCTCTTTCAGGTTCATCGCCGGGTAGCTCGCCTCCAGGGGCGCACCGGCGAGGTACAGCGGCACCTGCGGGGCGGGGATGTTCGAGACGACGAGGTTGCACCATCGAGCCTGCGCGACCAGGCGCGCCGCCGTCGCGTGGAGCGCCGGCGGCGCGTACGCGCCGAGCCCGATGATCGTGTCGGCACCGACCGCCATCCCCGAGTCCTTGATCCGGGCGGTGGCGGCGCGGACGCGCCGCAG
>DASUPO010000077.1:0-39609 GCA_036281075.1 Actinomycetota bacterium
GCCGAAGGCGAGCGCGGCCCCCTCCACCTCGTCTGCGGGCAGGACCTTCCCGAGCTCCGCGATCGCCCAGGGCGCCATGCCCGTACGCAGACTCACGTGCCGGTCGTCCCGCCCTGTGGGCTCGGCGGGTGGATCCTTCGCCAGCCGGCGCAGGATGGCGTTCACGAACCCACGCTCCCTGGGGACGACGACCGCCACGGTCTCGCTGACGGCGGCGTGGGCGGGGATCCTCATGTGCAGCAGCTGATGGGCGCCGATACGCAGCGCCGCGCGCGCGCCGGGGGTCATGCGAGCGATCGGCCGCGCGGCGCGCGCACCCAGCGCCGCGTCGATCGGGATCAGGTGGCGGAGCGTCCCGTACACGAGCTCGGTCGCGAGCGCCCGGTCACGCTCGTCCAGGCCCGACCGGGCGAGCGCCGTCGGGAGCACTCGCGTCGAGTAGGCGCCCTCGTCCGCGACCCGGCGGACGACCTCGTGCGCGACCGCCCGGGCACTCGTACTCATCCGACGACGTCGTGGGGCTGCAGCCTCGCGCCCCGGGCCCATTCGGCGCCCGACATCCGCTTCCGTCCGGCGGGCGCCACCTGGCGCAACCACACACCGCTGGGCCCGGCCGCACCGACGGAGACCGAACCATCCGCGTGGATCCCGATGTGAGCGAGCCTCGGAGGGCTCGTGAGGACCCAGCCACCGATCTCGAACGTCTCGGCGCGGAGGATCTTCAGGCCGGTGCCGCGGAACGAGGTGACCGCCCCGGGCTCGGGAGCGAACGCGCGGACCTTCCTCACGACCTCGTCCGCCGGCCGCGTCCAATCGATCGTTCGATCCTCTGGCTTCAGCTTCGGGGCATCCGTCGCTGCGGTGTGGTCCTGGGATCTCGGCTCCAGTGATCCGGCCTCGAGTTCGCGGAGCGCGTGAACGAGGAGCGGCGAGCCGAGCTCGGCCAGTCGCGCGCCGAGGGTGCCGGCGTCCTCCTCCGGATCGATCGGCGTCTCCTGGCTCAGGAGGATCGGACCGGTGTCCATGCCCTCGTCCATCAGCATCACGGTGACGCCCGTGACGTCGTCCCCCGCGAGGATCGCGTGCTGCACCGGCGCGGCGCCGCGCCATCGCGGGAGCAGCGAGAAGTGCACGTTCACGGCGCCGAGGCGTGGGATGTCGAGCACCGCGGGGCTCAGGATCTCGCCGTACGCGACGACGACGAGGGCGTCCGGTTCGAGCCGGTCGAGCGCGTCGAACCCCTCGCCCTCGCGGACACCCTCGACCTCCAGGAGCGGAAGCCCGAGCTCCCCCGCAGCGACCGCGACGTCGGTCGGCGTCAGCTTCGAGCCGCGGCCCGCGGGTCGGGGCGGGTTCGTGACCACCAAGGCCACCTCGACGTCGTCGGCGTCCGCGAGCGCGCGCAGCGACGGCACCGACCATGTGTCATTGCCGAGGAACGCGACGCGCATGCCGCGAGGATAGGGCGGCGTCAGTCCACCTCGCCCGCGCGAGGCTCGGCGAGCCCCATCTCGATCCGCCGGAGCTGCGCCATCACGTCCCGCCGGCCGTCGTCGTCGAGTCGATCGATGTAGAGCATCCCGTCGAGGTGGTCGGTCTCGTGCTGGAAGATCCGCGCGAGGAGTCCCTCTCCCACGAGCTCGTAGGGAGCGCCGTCCAGGTCCTGCCCGCGGCAACGCACCCGCGCGAACCGCGGCGTCGCGTGGTATGGCCCCGGGATCGACAGGCACCCCTCGTCCTCGAGGAGCTCCCCGACCGGGTCGAGGAGCTGCGGGTTCGCCATGAACATCGGGCCGGTCTCGCCGTCATCGAAGACGAACAGCCTCCGCGAGATGCCGACCTGCGGGCCCGCGAGCCCCACGCCGGGGGCGTCGCGCATCGTCTCGATCATGTCGTCGAAGAGCGCGCGCAGGTTCGGGCCGAAGTCGTCGACCGGCTTGGCCGGCTCCCGAAGGACCGGGTCGCCGAGCGTCCGGATGCGCAGGATCACGTCGGCTCCCCCTCGCTCCCTAGAGGTGCGGCTCCGCCTCGACGCGGTCGACGGTGCCGTCCGCCGCGAGCTCGCGGAGCCGCGTCCCGAGCACGTCCACGCGGTCGGGGTCGAGGGCGAGCAAGCATACCGTCCGCCCCTCGCTCGTCGAGACGAGGAGGGCCACGGGTTCGAACGAGCGGAGCTCCGCCTCCAGCGCGTCGCGGCCGGTGACCCGGAACACCGCGGCGCCGACCGGCAGCCCCGCGTCGGCACGCCGGCGCCGCTCGTCGGCGTGGAACCGGTCGGGATTGCCACGGACCAGCGCTTGCACGAGGGGATCGCCGGGCGAGGAGGACTGGACGATCGCACGTCCGTTCGGTCGCGCCCAGCCCACCGCCTCCATCCACGTCGAGAGGCTCCGCTCCCGCGCCGACAGACCCGGCCTGCGATCGGCCAGGTCGGCGTCGAGGATCGCGATGAGGTCCAGGTCGCCCACCCCGAGGTCGCGCACGTGGTCGGCGCCGCCGACGAGGATCTCCTCCCGGGACGGGAGCCGAGCCGGCTCCTCCGCGCCGAGGCGTCGAACGGGCACGGAAGCCGCCCGGCCCGCCCACGCCTCGACGTGCTCCGCGCCGCCGCGGTGCACGCCGAACGACGATCCCCCGCACGAGCGGCAGCGACCCGCGGCCCCGCAGACGACGCAGGCGACCGCGTCGCCGGACGCGCGGAGGAGCCCACCGCACGACGCGCACGCGGCCGGCTCGCCGCACGTCCGGCACACCTGCGCGACGCCGGCGCCGGGCACGGGCGAGAAGACGAACCCGCGGCGGACGCCCGCGAGCGCCTTCACGAGCCTCGGGGCCCGGCCCCCCGGGCCGGGCCGGACGACCTCGACCGGCGGCCAGCGTCGAGTCGTCGGCGCGACCTCCGGCAGGGCGAGCGCCGCCGTCTCCGCCGCCGGGCATGCCGCCGCGAGGACGCACACCCCCTCCTCGAGCCCCGCGTGCGCGATGGCGACGTCGCGGACGTGGTAGTAGGGCGCCCGATCCTCGCGATGGGCTGGATGGCTCTCGCGCGCGACGTAGACGAGCCCGAGCCGTTCCAGGGGCGCGAACACGGAGGGACGCGTGCCGATCACGACGTCGTAGCGCCCGGCGGCGATCTCGAGCCACATCCGGTATCTCGAGCGTTTCGATCCGCCGAGGAACATCGCGGCCCGGTCGCCGACGGCATCCCGGATCGCGGTCGCCGTCGCGGGAACCGGTCTCGCCTCCGGGACCAGCACCACGGCTCGACGGCCGCCGGCGAGACAGGCCACGACGGCCTCGACCGCGCACCGTTGCTCGTCCTCCGGGGCGGGACGGAGCGAGAATGCGCCCGAGCCCTCCGCGATCGCGCGCAGGAGGGCGTCGCCACCCCCGTACCGGCCGAGGCCGCCGGCGTCGGCCACCGGCCGGGACGGCGCGAGATCGGCGACGGTCGCGATCCCACCGGCCTCCTCCGAGACCACGCGCGGCGGGATCGCTCGAGCGATCACCGCCGCGAGCGGCGCCACGTAGCGCCGGCTGACCCAGCGGAACAACGAGAGCCTCGTCTCGTCGAAGAACCTGACGGGCGACACGACGTCGGTGACGCGGAGCATCCGCGTCGGTGCGTCGCCGGACGGACCGAGCACCCATCCGCGCGTGGCGCGCCCGTGGAACGGTACCTTCACGAGGGAGCCGAGGCCGGCGTTCAGCTCCGCGGAGAGCTCGTACGTGAACGGACGATCGAGCGACAGCAGCGGACGATCGACGCAGACGTCGACCGGGCCCGCGAGGACCTCAGCCGACGAGCCGGCGGAGGTCATCGGCGCGGTCCGTTCCCTCCCAGGGGAACTCCTTGCGCCCGAAGTGACCGTAGGCCGCGGTCTCCTGGTAGATCGGCCGGGACAGGTCCAGGTCCCGGATGATCGCCGCCGGTCGGAAGTCGAAGACCTGCCGGACGGCCTCGAGGATCGCGTCGGGGTCGGCCTGCTCCGTGCCGAACGTCTCGAGGTTCATCGACGTCGGATGCGCCGTGCCGATCGCGTACGCGACCTGCAGCTGCGCGCGCTCCGCGAGGCCGGCCGCGACGACGTTCTTCGTCGCGTACCTCGCCATGTACGCCGCGGACCGGTCGACCTTGGTCGGGTCCTTGCCGCTGAACGCGCCGCCGCCGTGCGGCGCCATGCCGCCGTAGCTGTCGACGATGATCTTGCGGCCGGTGAGCCCCGTGTCGGCTTTCGGCCCGCCGATCTCGAACCGTCCGGTCGGGTTCACGAGCGGCGGCTTCATCGTGGTGGCGTCGACGTCGGGGAACTCCCGGAGCACCGGGTCGATCACCTCCGCGACCACGTCCGGCTTGAGGAGGGTCTCCACGTCGACCTCCTCCCGATGCTGCGCGGAGATCAGGACCGAGTCGACCCTGGCGGGTCTGCCGTCGCGGTACTCGATCGCCACCTGGCTCTTGCCGTCGGGCCGCAGGTACGGGACGACGCCCGCCTTGCGGACGTCGGCGAGCCGTCTGGCCAGGCGATGGGCCATCGCGATCGGGAGCGGCATCAGCTCCTCCGTCTCGCGGCAGGCGAACCCGAACATCATCCCCTGGTCGCCGGCGCCCAGGAGGTCGAGCTCGTCCCCCGAGTGACCCTCGCGGTGCTCGAGGGAGTCCTCGACCCCGCGGGCGATGTCGGGCGATTGCTCCTGGATCGCGGTCACGACGCCGCACGTCTCCCCGTCGAGCCCGAACCGAGCGTCGGTGTAGCCGACGTCCATGATCGTGCTCCGGACGACCGAGGGGATGTCCACCCAGCCGTCGCACGTGATCTCTCCCGAGACCATGACGAACCCGGTGGTCACGAGCGTCTCGCACGCGACGCGGGAATGTGGATCGACGCCCAGCATCGCATCCAGGATCGCGTCCGAGATCCGATCGGCGAGCTTGTCGGGGTGCCCCTCGGTGACCGACTCCGATGAGAAGAGGTAGGACCCGCTCATGCGCGCCGGAGTCTAGCGGCCGGGTTGGACGCCCGTCGCGCGCTGCGCCAGCAGCGCCGCCATGCGATCCAGCAGCGTCTCCGCGAGCTCCCGTTTCGGCCAGGTTCGGAGCGGCTCGTCATCGCCGCCGGCCGCGAGGATCGCCGACTCGTTGGTCTCCGAACCGAAGCCGGTCCCCTCGCGACCGACGCGGTTCACGACGACGAGGTCGAGGCGCTTCGACGTGAGCTTCGACCGCCCGGAGGTCTCCAGGTCGTCGGTCTCGGCGGCGAACCCCACGAGCACGGACGGGCGTCGGTCCCCCAGTTCGCCGAGGATGTCGGGCGTCGGCTCGAGGATCACGTCGGGAGGGCCCGCGTCCTTCTTCAGCTTCCGGTCGGCGACGGCCTTCGGCCGGAAGTCGGCGACCGCCGCCGCCATCACGAGCGCGTCGGCATCGGCCACGCGGGCGAGCACGGCGTCGCGCATCTCCTCGGCGGTCTCCACGGGGACGATCTCCGCGCCCGGCGGCCGGATCGCGCCGGGGCCGAGGATCACGGTCACGGAGGCGCCGCGGCCGAGCGCCTCGGCCGCGAGCGCGGCCCCCATCCGGCCGGTCGATCGGTTGCCTACGAACCGCACCGGATCGATCGGCTCGTGCGTGGGACCGGACGTGATCAGCACCCTGCGACCCGCGAGATCGTGGGGACCGAGCGCCGAGCGCACGGCGACGATCACGTCGTCCGGCTCGGCGAGGCGGCCCACGCCTTCGTCTCCATGGGCCAGCGGTCCGGTCGCGGGGGCGACGATCCGAGCGCCGCGCTCCCGCAGCCGCTCGACGTTCGCCCGCGTCGCCGGATGCTCCCACATGCCGGTGTGCATCGCCGGCGCGATCACGAGCGGGCACGTCGCCTCGAGCAGCGTCGCGGTCAGGAGATCGTCGGCGAGGCCGTTCGCGAGCTTCGCGATCACGTTCGCCGTGGCCGGGACGACGACCGCGACGTCCGCCTCGCGCGCCAGCCGGACGTGCAGCACCTCGCCCGGCCGCTCCCAGAGGGACGAGTGGACGGGCTCGCGCGTGAGCGCGGCGAACGTGTCGGCGCCGACGAAGCGCGTGGCGTTCTCGGTGAGCACCACGGCGACGTGGGAGCCGGCCCCGTCCAGGAGCCGGGCGACGAGCGCGGCCTTGTACGCGGCGATCCCGCCGGTGACGCCGAGCAGCACGCGGCGCCCGGCGAGTGGATCGCTACTCGCCTTCGGGCTCCTCGGGTCGCTCGTAGTCGATCTTCCCTTCGGCGATCTCCTCGAGGGCGATCGAGAGAGGCTTGTTCGAGAAGCCGGTTTCCACCAGGGGCGGCACGTACTCGCCCCGGCCCTCGCCGAGCTGGTTGTAGTACGAGTTGATCTCTCGCGCGCGCTTGGCGGACAGGATCACCAACGAGTACTTGGAGTCCACGGCGGCGAGCAGGTCGTCGATCTTGGGTTCGATCACGGGCAGAGCCTTCCTCACGCGGGGCGGGATGCGTCGATGATAGCAGCGACCTGAGCCGATGCTCGCGTCAGGTCGTCGTTCACGACGACGTGATCGAACCACGGACGCTGCTCCAGCTCCCACTCGGCGGTCTCGAGTCGCAGGCGGATCCGTTCCTCGGTCTCGGTCCCGCGTCCTCGGAGCCGACGTTCGAGCTCCTGCATCGACGGCGGTTCGATGAACACGAGGACCGATCCGGGAACGCGATCGCGGATCTGTGAGGCGCCGACCACGTCGATCTCCAGGATCACGTCCCGCCCGGCCGCGAGCCGGTCCTCGACGAAGCCACGCGGCGTCCCGGACCGGTGGCCGACGATCTCCGCCGACTCGAGGAGCTCACCGGCGCGGACCATCCGGTCGAACGCGTCGTCGTCGACGAAGAAGTAGTCCACGCCGTCGATCTCGCCGGGCCGTGGCGCGCGGGTGGTCACCGAGACCGAGAGCGACAGCGCCTCCGAATCGCGAGCCACCAGCTCGCGGACGATGCTGCCCTTCCCGACCCCCGACGGCCCCGCGAGGACGAAGAGCTTCCCCGTTCGGATGGCCGGACTTACTTCTTGAAGCGCTCGAGGAGCTGCGCGCGCTGCTTGGCGCCGAGCCCCCGGACGCGACGGCTCGCGGAGATGTCGAGCTCTTCCATCAGCTTCTGGGCCCGCACCTTCCCGACGCCCGGCAGCGACTCGAGCACGGCCGACACCTTCATCTTCCCGACGGTGTCCTCGTTGGATCGCATGAGCACGTCCCCCAACGTCCGCTTCCCGGACTTCAGCTCTCCCTTGATCTCGGCGCGCTTCTTCCGTGCCTCCGCGGCCTTCGCGAGCGCCTGCGCGCGCTGTTCCGGGGTGAGGGTGGGGAGTGCCATGCCGTCGCTCCTTCTGCTCGGTGGTCGATCATCGGACCACACACGGGATGATCGGGAAGGTGTGAGGGCGCGAGTATACGCACGGCTCGCTCCGGCGTGGCAATGGGACGGTCTCCCTTGTGTCCTGCGGATTCCCGCGCCGGGCGGGTCAGCGGATCGCGGACGCGATCGCGCTCGCGACGCCCGCGGGATCGGCCGCCTCGGTGAGCGGCCGGCCGATCACCAGGTAGTCGGCGCCCTTCTCGATCGCCTCCTGCGGCGTCAGGACGCGCACCTGATCGTGACCGTTCGACCCCGCGGGCCGGATCCCCGGGACGACGAGGCAGAACCCCTCGCCGCACGTCGCGCGGACGTCCTCGACGTCATCGCCGGACACGACGACGCCGTCGAGCCCGGCGGCTTTCGCCTCGAACGCGAGGGACGCGGGGCTCGCGAGCCCCTCCCCCGCGTCGCTCGACAGGACGGTGACGGCGACGACGAGCGGCGTTTCGACGCCGGCCTCGTCGGCGCCGCGCGCCGCTCCGCGCCGCGCGGCCCGCATCATCGCCTCGCCCCCGAGCGCGTGGACGTTCAGCATCGCCGCGCCGAGCCCGGCGACGTTCGCCGCCGCTCGCTCCACGGTCGTCGGGATGTCGTGCAGCTTGCAGTCCACGAAGACGGGAGCGTGCGCTCGCACCCTGCGCACCGCCCCCGGGCCCTCGGCCCAGAGCAACTCGAGCCCCACCTTCAGCATCCCGACGTGCGGTGCCAGGAGGGTCGCGAGCCGCTCGGCGTCCTCGATCGACGAGACGTCGAGCGCCGCGACGATCGGCTGGGCCGGTCGCGGGATCACGGCTCCTCCGGCTCGCGGAACCCGGCCGGGATCCGCAGGCGCGCCCGCAGGTCGCCCGGGGACCCGAGGCCCTTCGTCCGGAGGTAGCCGGCGATCCCGCGCGCGATCTCGACGGGGGCGGACGGGTCGATCAGGACCGCGGTCCCCACCTGGACGGCGGACGCGCCGGCCAGGAGCATCTCGATCGCGTCCTCCGGCGTGCGCACCCCGCCCACGGCGACGATCGGGGCATCCGGCACGACGCGGGCCGCCTCGAAGACCGCGCGGAGGGTGAGCGGCTTCAGCGCGGGGCCCGACATCCATCCGGTCACCGCGCCGAGCGCGGGTCGGAGCGTCGAGGCGCTCACGCCGAGCGCCGGCGGCGGGCCGCCGATCGTGAGTCCGTGAGCGCCCGCCCGGATCGAGGCCCGAGCGAGCTCGGGCAGCTCGGAGGCCGCGATCGGCAGCTTGGCGAACACCGGGACGAGCGACATGCGGGCCACAGCCCCGACGACCTCCGTGGTCCGGTCGACGTGCTCGCCCAACACGTCGCGGCGCAGCTCCTCGTCGGGTCCCGAGAGATGGAGCTCCACGGCCGCCACCTCGGGTCTCGTCTGGAGCGCGCCGATCAGCCGGACGTACTCCTCGAGCGAGCCTCCCGCGATCGAGACGATCACGGGGGCGCCGCCCCGCGCGAGTCGTCCCAGCTCGTCGTCGACGAATGCGTGCACCCCGGGGTTCTGCAACCCGGTCGTCCACACGGTGCCGGACGGCGTCTCGGCGATCCTCGGCGGCGGGCTGCCCTTCCGGGGCTCGAGCGTGATGCTGCGGCTCACGACGCCACCGACCCTCTTCAAGTCCACCAGCCCGCCCAGCTCGCGTCCCGTGCCGGCGCACCCGGAGGCGACCAGCACCGGTGTCGGCAACACGAGTCCCGCGCCGAGGTCCACGGAGAGCGTGCGCTTCACGGGGCCACCGTCACCGTCGGTCGGGATCGCGCACCGACGGCTCGATCGCTCACCCCGGCCACGCTCGGACCACCGGCAGCCCCTCGGGCGGCGTGGGAAGCATCGTAGGCCGCTCCCCGAGCCAGCGGTCCCACAGGACGCGCGCCGGATTGAACACTGGCCCGTCGACGCACGCGCGGAGGTTGTCGTAGCCCGTGCCGTCCTTCCGGGCCACCGGCACGACGCAGGTCTGACACAGGCCGAAGCCGCATCCCATCCGTTCCTCGATCGCCATCTGCGAGGGGAGGCCGCGCTCTCGACAGAACGCCGCGATCCGTTCGAGGGTCGGCGGGGGGGCCGCGGCGTAGACGACCTGGGCGCCGGTCCGGTCGGCGGCTTCGGGGAGCGCATCCATCACGCGACCGCGATCGCCGAGCGTGCCGTCCTCGGTGACGATCGCGACGGTCTGGGAGAGCCGCTTCGCCTCGATCGGCTTCAGCACCCGTTCCAGCGACTCGCCGCCCACGACCATGTCGACGCGTTTGCCGGCGCCCACGAGCTCCTGCGCCAGGAAGTACATCGTCGCCGCGCCGTGCTCCTCCGCGACGAGCAGGCAGTTCGTCAGACGTCGCGGATGGGCGAAGCCTTTGCCGAGCGGGCCGATCAGATCGAGGAACGCGTGCGCGCGCACCGAGGCGAGCCACGACGTGCCCGCTCCGGCCGGGTGAACGACGAGCTCCAGGGTTCCCGCCCATCCACCCCGACGCGATGCGTCGTGGATCGCCAGGTGGCGGCGGAGCAGGAACTCCCGGCCCGCCGGCATCTGCACCGCGACGAACTGCCCGGGTCGCGCCCGCTCCGCGATCTCCGGCGCCACGACCGTCAGCTGCTGGAACGCGCCCAGCTTGCGTGTCGAGAGCACTTCCGCACGCACCCGCTTCACGCCACTCCTCCTCGGGTGCTCGCGCGGTCTCGCTCGAAGCGGAGGGACTCCTGGATCGGTCCCGACCGCGCCTCCGCGTGATGTTCCTGGATCGACAGCGGCGTCGTGGCCCCGGCCCGAAGGGCCTCGATCCCCCGCACGGCGGCGTAGGCGCCGGGGAGGGTGGTGATGCACGGGACCCCGGCCGCGGCCGCGGCCGTCCGGATGTGGTAGCCGTCGGTGCGCGGGCCGCGACCGAACGGCGTGTTGATCACGAGGTCCACGCGGCCCGCGCGGATCAGCTCCACGACGTCGTCGGGGCCCTCATCGGTCGATTCGCTCACCTTGGACACCGGCTCGACGGGGACCCCCGCCCGCCGGAGCACGCCGGCCGTGCCGGTCGTGGCCAGCAGCCCGAAGCCGAGGTCGGCGAGCCGCTTCGCCGGGAAGACGATCGCCCGCTTGTCGCGGTTCGCCACGCTCACGAACACCGTGCCGGCCGTCGGCAGGGCGTGCCCGGCCGCCACCATCGCCTTCGCGAGGGCCGCGCCCGGATCGCGGTCTATCCCCATCACCTCTCCGGTGGAACGCATCTCCGGCCCCAGGACCGTGTCGACACCCGGGAACCGACCGAACGGCAGCACGGCGGCCTTGACCGCGGTGTAGGGGAGACGACGGTAGTGCGTCGCGTCGGTCGGCAGCACTCCCTCGTCGGCGAGGTCGGCCAGCGTCCTGCCCCCGAGGACGAGCGTGGCGACCCGGGCGAGCGAGACGCCGATCACCTTCGACACGAACGGCACCGTACGCGACGCGCGCGGGTTCGCCTCCAGCACCCAGATCTTCTCGTCCTTCACGGCGAGCTGCAGGTTGAGCAGCCCGACGACGCCGATCCGTCGCGCGAGCCGCCGGGTGATCTCCTCGATCCGATCGAGCTCCTCGTCGGCGAGCGTCGCCGGTGGGATCTGACAGGAGGAGTCCCCCGAGTGGACCCCGGCCTCCTCGATGTGCTCCATCACCGCTCCGATGAAGACGTCGGCGCCGTCGCAGACGGCGTCGACGTCGACCTCGATCGCCCCCTCGAGGAAGCGATCGATCAGGACCGGATGCTCGCGGGAGGCCTCCGCCGCAGACCGGACGAACGTCTCCAGCTCCTCGTCGTCGTAGACGATCTCCATCGCGCGCCCGCCCAGGACGAACGACGGCCGGACGACGACCGGGTAGCCGATCCGGCGGGCCACGACGCGCGCCTCCGCGATCGTGCGCGCCTCTCCGTGCGGCGGCGCGGGGATCACCAGCTCGCCGAGCAGCGCCGCGAAGCGGCCCCGATCCTCGGCGAGGTCGATCGCGTCCGGCGACGTCCCCAGGATCCGGTAGCCGGCGACCTCCAACGTCCGCGCGAGCTCCAGAGGGGTCTGCCCGCCGAACTGCGCGATCACGCCGACCGGACGCTCGGCATCGCAGACGGCGAGCACGTCCTCGGCCGTGAGCGGCTCGAAGTACAGCCGGCTCGAGGTGTCGTAGTCCGTCGACACGGTCTCCGGGTTCGAGTTGACCATCACGGCCTCGAATCCCGCCTCCTCGAGCCCGAACGCCGCGTGGACGCAGGCGTAGTCGAACTCGATCCCCTGGCCGATCCGGTTCGGTCCGGCGCCGAGGATCACGACCCGTGGTCGCGAGGACGGGAGCACCTCCGACTCCTCTTCGTAGGTGGAGTAGTGGTACGGCGTCTGCGCCGGGAATTCGCCGCCGCAGGTGTCCACCGACTTGAACACCGGGACCACGCCGAGCTCCTCGCGCCGCTCCCGCACCTGGATCTCGGACGCGCCCGTCTCGCGCGCGATGCGCCCGTCGGAGAGCCCGCCGCGCTTCGCGGCGCGGAGCGTCGCCTCGTCGAGCTCGCCGAGGGACGTGAGCCCGGAGGCCAGCGCGCGCACCTGCTCGATCTGGTCCACGAACCACGGATCCACGCCCGAGGCCGCGGCGACCGTGTCCACATCGTGCCCCGCGGCGAGCGCCCGCTCGATCAATCGGAACCGAGCCTCGCTGCCCGCGTGGAGCGATGCCAGGACCTCCTCGTCGGAGACCGACGTGTCGTGAGCGCCCAGGTCCGCGCCGCTCCGCTCGAGCCCCCGCCAGGCCTTGCCGAAGGCCTCCTTGAACGTCCGGCCGATCGCCATCACCTCCCCGACCGATTTCATCGTCGACGTGAGCGTGGGGTCCGCCTCGGGGAACTTCTCGAACGCGAACCTCGGGACCTTGACGACGACGTAGTCGAGCGTGGGCTCGAACGACGCGGGCGTCGCGCGGGTGATGTCGTTGCGGATCTCGTCGAGGCGGTATCCAACCGCGAGCAGCGCCGCGATCTTCGCGATCGGGAAGCCGGTCGCCTTCGACGCGAGGGCCGACGAGCGGCTCACGCGAGGGTTCATCTCGATCAGCACGCGCCGGCCGGTGTCGGGGTCCACGGCGAACTGCACGTTCGACCCCCCGGTCTCCACCCCGATCGCCCGGAGGCAGGCGAGCGCGTCGTCGCGCATCGCCTGATACGCCCGATCGGTGAGCGTCTGCTGCGGCGCCACCGTGACGGAATCGCCGGTGTGGACGCCCATCGGGTCCACGTTCTCGATCGAGCAGACGACGACGGCGTTGTCGTCGTGATCCCGCATCACCTCGAGCTCGAACTCCTTCCAGCCCGCGATCGACTCCTCCACGAGGATCTCGGAGACCGGGCTCGCGGCCAGCGAGCGGCGCGCGAGCGCCGCGAGCTCCGGCCGGGTATCGGCGAAGCCGCTCCCCCCGCCGCCGAGCGTGAACGAAGGACGGACGATCACGGGGTACCCGAGCCGCTCGCCGAGCCCGAGCGCCTCGTCGAGCGTGTGCGCGGTCCCCGCGCGCGGGACGTCGAGCCCCGCTTTGGCCATCGCCTCCTTGAACCCGCTCCGGTCCTCGGCGCGATGGATCGTCTCGAGGTTCGCGCCGATCAGCTCGACGCCGAGCCGGTCGAGGTCGCCGGACTCCGCGAGCGCGACGCTCACGTTCAGCCCCGTCTGGCCCCCGATCGTCGGGAGGAGCGCGCTCGGCCGCTCGCGCTCGAGCACGGCCAGGATCGAGTCCGGCGTGAGCGGCTCCACGTAGGTGCGATCCGCGAACTCCGGGTCGGTCATGATCGTGGCGGGGTTCGAGTTCACGAGCGCCACGCGGTAGCCCTCGCGCCGGAGGACCCGGCAGGCCTGCGTGCCCGAGTAGTCGAACTCGCACGCCTGCCCGATCACGATCGGCCCGGAGCCGATCACGAGGATTGACGACAGGTCGGTCCGGCGCGGCATCAGGCCGCCCGGCCCTCGATCAGGTCCCGGAAGGCCGTGAAGAGGTCCCCGGCGTCGTGCGGGCCCGGCGCCGCCTCGGGGTGGTACTGGACCGAGAACGCGGGGACGTCGCGGCAGCGCAGCCCCTCGAGCGTGTCGTCGTTCAGGTTCCGGTGGGTGAGCTCCACCGCGCCGAACGGGGTCCGCGCCGTCTCGCCGCGCCGCTCCCAGCCGTCCGGGTCGACGGCGAAGCCGTGGTTGTGACTCGTGATCCGGACGGCGCCGGTCCGAGCGTCGCGGACGGGCTGGTTCACGCCCCGGTGCCCGAAGGGCATCTTGTAGGTGCGCCCGCCCAGGGCGAGCGCGAGCAACTGGTGTCCGAGGCAGATGCCGAAGACGGGCAGGCTGCCGAGCAGCGCGGCGGCGGCGTCGACGCCGTACCGCGTGGCGGCGGGATCGCCCGGTCCGTTGGACAGGAGCACCCCCTGGAACCCGCCGGCCAGCACGTCCGTGGCCGGCGTCTCCGCCGGGACGACCGAGGTCTCCAGGCCGGCCGCCGCCGCCATCCGCAGGATGTTCCGTTTCACACCGAAGTCGTAGACCGCGACGCGGAGCGCGTGGCCTCGCGAACGATCGGCGGGTCCGACCATGGAGCTCGCGTCGTAGGCCGCGGCGGTGCTCACCGTCCGCGCCAGGTCGGCGCCCGACATCGGCCGCGCCCCGCGGACGCGTGCGACGAGGGACGCGGGATCCGGGTCGACGGTCGAGATCGCGGCCCGCATCGCCCCGGCGTCCCGGATCCGGCGCGTGAGCCGGCGCGTGTCGATCCCCTCGATCGCGACGACCCCCCCCTCGAGCAGCGCGTCCCCGAGGGTCCCGGCCGCGCGGCGGCTCGAGGGCCGCCGGGCGGCCTCCCGGACCGCGAACCCGGCGACCTGGATCCGATCGCTCTCCGCGTCGTCCTCGTGCATGCCGTAGTTGCCCTGCTGCGGAGCGGTCATCGTCACGATCTGGCCCGCGTACGACGGGTCGGTCAGGATCTCCTGGTAGCCCGCCATCCCGGTGTTGAACACCGCCTCGCCGAACGCCTCGCCCTCGGCCCCGAAGCCGGATCCCCGCAGGACGGTCCCGTCCTCCAGCGCGAGGAGCGCGGCGGGCGCCCTCACCGCGTCGCCTTCCCCTCCGACACCGTGAGGACGCCCCGGTACACCGTGTGGACCACGCGCCCGACGAGCTCCCGCCCGAGGAACGCGCTGTTCCGCGATCGGGACACGAACGGAGGCTCCACGACCCAGCGCTGCGCGGGATCGAACACCACCAGGTTCGCCGGCGAGCCGGGCTCGATCGGCCCGCCGTGCTCCCGCGCCCCGACGATCCTCGCCGGGGCGACCGCGAGGGCTTCGAGCGCCCGGGCGAGCGGGACGATCCCGGGCTCCACCAGCTCGGCGAGGACGGCGCCGAGGGCCGTCTCGAGCCCGATCGTCCCGTGGGGCGCGCGATCGAACTCCGCCTCCTTCTCCTCGACCGAGTGGGGCGCGTGGTCCGTCGCGATCGCGTCGATCGTGCCGTCGGCGAGGCCGGCGCGCAGCGCCTCGCGGTCCTCGACCGAACGCAGCGGCGGGTTCACCTTCCGGTTCGTGTCGTACGTCCGCAGATCCTCGTCGGTGAACACGAGGTGATGCGGCGTCACCTCCGCCGTCACGCGGAGCCCGTCGGCCTTCGCGCGACGCACGAGATCGACCGAGCGGGCGGACGACAGGTGACACACGTGGAGACGCCCGCCGGTGAGTCGGGCCATCTCGATGTCGCGGAACACGATCGCGTCCTCGGACGCCGCGGGCTGGCCGGCCAGCCCGAGCGAATACGACGTGATGCCCTCGTGCATCTGCTGCCCGACGGACAGGGACGCCTCCTCACAGTGCTCCGCGATCACGACCTCGTCGAACGCCCGCGCGTAGGTGAGCGCGTTCCGCAGCGTCCGCGCCTCCGGGACGCAGCGGCCGTCGTCGCTGAAAACCCGCACGCCCGCGTGGACCATCTCGCCGATCTCGGCGAGGACCTCTCCCTCGAGCCCCCTCGTGATCGCGCCGACGGGGAACACGTCGGCCAGCTCGGCGCGCGCGGCCGCGGACCGGACCTCAGCGACCACGGATGCGTCGTCGGCGACGGGATCCGTGTTCGCCATCGGGGCGACCGCGGTGTACCCCCCCACCGCCGCCGCGCGCGTCCCCGTCTCCACCGTCTCCTTGTGCTCGAAGCCGGGCTCGCGCAGGTGCGTGTGCATGTCCACGAGGCCGGGGGCGAGGACGAGGCCGTCGCAGTCGAGGACCTCGGCCGACGCCGCGTCCAGCCCGGGCCCCAGGGCGGCCACGAGACCGTCGCGGACGTGGACGTCCGCGACGGCGTCGTGGCCTCCCGGCGGATCGACCACCCGGGCGCCACGGAACAGGAGCTGGGGGCTAGCCACCGGAGCCCTCCTCCCCCGCGTCTCCCCGCCCGCCGAGCAGGAGGTAGAGGAGCGCCATCCGCACCGCGATCCCGTTCGTCACCTGGTCCTCGATCACGCTCTGCGGCAGATCCGCCACGTCCGAGTCGATCTCGACACCGCGGTTCATCGGACCCGGGTGCATGATCAGCGATCCCTCGGGCAGCAGGTCCACGCGCGCGCGGCTCAGCCCGAACAGGCGCGCGTACTCGCGGACCGACGGGAAGTACTCGAGGCGTTGCCTTTCGGTCTGCACCCGCAGCAGGTAGCAGACGTCGAGCTTGGGCAGGACCTCGTCCACGTCGTGGCTCACCTCGACGCCCCACGCGGGCGCGTCCGGGGGGATCAGCGTCGCGGGGCCGGCGAGCGTGACGTCCGCCCCCATCTTCACGAGCCCGAACGACAGCGATCGGGCGACGCGCGAGTGCAGCACGTCCCCGACGATCGCCACCCGGAGCCCCTCGAGGCGTCCGAGCCGCTCCCGCATCGTGTACAGGTCCAGGAGGGCCTGGGTCGGGTGCTCGTGGGTGCCGTCGCCGGCGTTCAGGACATGGCCGCGGACCCACTTCGTGAGCTGGAACGGCGATCCGGACGACGAGTGCCGGATCACGATCGCATCGGCCCCCATCGCCTGGAGGGTGAGCGCCGTGTCCTTCAGCGACTCGCCCTTGGACACGCTCGACCCGCCGGACGAGAAGTTGATCACGTCGGCCGACAGACGCTTCGCCGCGAGCTCGAACGAGATCCGCGTCCTCGTCGAGTTCTCGTAGAAGAGGTTCACGACGGTCCGGCCGCGGAGGGCCGGCACCTTCTTGATCACGCGGGTGCCGACCTCCCGGAACGACTCGGCCGTGTCGAGGATCCGGATCACGTCCTCCGCGGTCACGTCGTGCATCGACAGCAGGTGCTCGTTCACGCCCGGACCTCCCGCATCGGTCGGCCGGCCGCCGCCTCCACGACCGCGCCGTCCTCGCCGTCGACCTCCGTGACCATCACGCGGACGTCGTCCGAGACCTTCGTGGGCACGTTCTTGCCCACGAAGTCCGCTCGGATCGGTAACTCGCGATGGCCGCGATCGACCAAGACCGCGAGCCGGATCCGCCGGGGCCGGCCGAGATCGGTCAGCGCGTCCATCGCCGCCCGCACCGTCCGCCCCGTGTAGAGCACGTCGTCGACGAGCACCACCGTGCGGCCGCCGACGCCGAAGGGGATCCGCGTCTCGTGGACCTCGGGGGCCTCCGCGGTGAGGCCGATGTCGTCCCGGTAGAACGTGATGTCCAGGACGCCGACGGGGATCTCGGTCCCGTCGATCTCGGCGACCTCGCGCGCGAGGCGCAGCGCGAGGTGATCGCCGCGATCGGCGATGCCGACGAGGACGAGCCCGTTCGTGCCCTCGCGCTCCACGATCTCGTGCGCGATCCGGACGATCGCCCGCCGCACGTCGTCGGGTCCGAGGATGCGGCTCACCCGCCGCCACCACCGGGAACGGGAACGCCCCCTCGAGCGGACGAGGAGGCGCGCAGGTTGGACCGCATCGGTTGCTCCCTTCCCGGCCTCACGGGACCGGACTTAAAGGGGAAGATCGGAGGGAGGATACCCCGGCCGCCCGGCGCGGGCAACGACGATCGTCCGGAGCAGGGCCCCCGTGGGCGTAGACTGGGCGCGACGTCGACCAGGAGGACCTCCATGCCTGATTGGGCCATCGTGGCGATCATCGCCGTCGTGGTGCTGTTCGGAGCGAGCAAGCTGCCAGAGATCGCGCGGAACCTCGGTCGTTCCTCCGGGGAGTTCAAGAAGGGGCTCAAGGAAGGACACGACGAGAAGAAGGAGGGGGCCGAGGCGCGGCCGGCGGCATCGGACGCCACCTCGCCCACCCCGAGCGGGTCCCCGGCCGCTCCGACGGCCGCGCCGGCCGTCGAGCCCGGCCCGCAGGATCCGCGCTCGGAGAACCCGGCCTAGCCGTCCGGCGGGTCCTCGGCCGATGCCGGGCGCATCTCGCTCGCGATCTTGCCGAGGATGCCGTTGACGAACCGCGGGGCGCCCTCCGAGGAGAGGACCGTCGCCGCCTCCACGGCCTCGCTGATCGCCACGGACGGCGGGACGTCGGGACGGTGCCGGAGCTCGAAGATGCCTACGCGGAGGATCGTGCGGTCCACGACCGCCATCCGCGCGACCGACCACTCGTCCGAATGCTCCTCGAGGATGAGGTCGATCTCGGGGAGCCGTTCCTCGACGCCCTCGACGAGCTCCACGGAGAACGGCGACACGGGCCGTCCTGCCGCCCGCCAGTCGTCGAGGACGACCCCAGGATCGCGATCGGTCACGTCCGCCTGGTACAGGACGTCGATCGCGGTCCGACGGGCGTCGCGACGCGACGTCACCGCTCGCAACCCGGATCGCCGATCGCCTCTACCATCCATCGGATGGTAGGCGAACGATCGACCCGGGCCGCGCGATGACGCTCCTGATCGCGGTGTACGTCCCCGCCGGGATCGCCCTGGCCGCCGATTCCCGTCTGACGAGGACGGTGACCCAGAAGACGACGTCCGGAGCGGAGACGGTGCAGCAGCAGAGCCTGATGGTCCTCTCGGACGCGTCGAACAAGCTCGTGGAGCTCCGCAGGGTCGAGTGCGCCGTCGGCCTCTACGACAACGCGTTGCTCGAGGGGCAGCCGATCGACGCCCACATCAAGCGATTCGAGGAGGAGCGGCTCGTCGACGGGGACGACGTCGAGACGACCGCCGAGAAGCTCCACGGCTACCTGCGGACGGCGTTCGATGCCGCTCGCGTCGGCTTCTACGTTGCCGGCTACCGGGTCGAGGACCGCGTGAGCGTGCCTCACCTGTACGTCGGCCACACCAAGAAGGAGCTGCTGCGCCCGAACCTGAACGACGGGAAGATCGTCTACGGCGTCTCGCGCGCCGGCGACAACGAGGTGGCCAACCGCCTGATCCGCCAGGAGTCGCTGCCTGCGTTCGACGCGATGCCCTTGCAGGACGCCGTCGACTACGCCGTCCATCTGATCCGGGCCACGAT
This sequence comes from Actinomycetota bacterium, assembly GCA_036281075.1. Classification (GTDB taxonomy): domain Bacteria; phylum Actinomycetota; class UBA4738; order UBA4738; family HRBIN12; genus JAJNBA01. Next base: position 18,868 of record DASUPO010000077.1, read on the forward strand.
CGACACGCTGCGGTTCGAGCCGCGACACCCGACGGTCGGGGGGCCGATCGACGTGATGACCGTGACGCCCGACGGCTGCTCGTGGGTGAGGAAGAAGGAAGTGACGATCTCGGACTGACGTTCGCCGCTACGCCTTGATCCGCTCGATGTAGTCCCCGGAGCGCGTGTCTACCTTGACCCGGTCGCCCTCCGCCACGAACAGCGGCACCTGGATCACGACCCCCGTCTCCAGGGTGGCCGGCTTGAGCGCGTTCGTGCGGGTGTCGCCCTTCGCGGCGGGATCGGTCTGCGTGACCGCGAGGACCGTCGAGGCCGGCAGGTCCACCGAGATCGGCACGCCCCGGTGCGTCGCGACGCTCGCCTGGGCGCCCTCGGTCAGGTACTTCCCGACGTCGCCCATGACCCGGCCGGGAACGTGGAGCTGCTCGTAGGTCTGCAGATCCATGAAGACGAAGTCGGATGCCTCCGGGTACAGGTACTGCATCTCCTTCCGCTCGACGATCGCGAGACCCACCTTGACGCCCGCGTTGAACGTCTTGTCGACGACCGCGCCCGTCTTCACGTTCCGGAGCTTCGTACGGACGAAGGCGCCGCCCTTCCCCGGTTTCACGTGCTGGAACCCGACGACCTGGAACAGCATGCCGTCCAGGTCCAGGGTCATCCCGTTCTTCAGGTCGTTCGTGGAGACGCTCATCGCCCGCTACAGCTCGATCAGCTCGCGGGTGGAGACGCCCAGCGGGCGAGGCCCCTCGTCCGAGACCTCGACGGTGTCCTCGATGCGGATCCCGCCCACTCCAGGCAGGTACACGCCGGGCTCGACGGTCACGACGGCGCCGGCGGGAAGGACGTCTTCCCCGCCGCGCCGGAGGCCGGGGCCCTCGTGGATCTCCAGTCCGACGCCGTGCCCTAGGCCGTGCGTGAACCGCGTGCCGTAGCCGGCGTCCTCGATCACGGCGCGGGCCGCCCGGTCGACCTCGCCCGCGACGGCGCCCGGGCGGAGCGCGTCGATCCCGGCCTGCTGCGCGGCCGCCACGATGTCGTGCACCTTCCGGACCTCCGGCGCCGGCGAGCCGAAGGCGACCGTCCGCGTCATGTCCGTGTGATAGCCATCGACCAGCGCGCCGAAGTCCATCTTGATCACGTCGCCCTCGTCGAGCGCCCGGTGGCACGGTCGATGGTGCGGCTCGGCCGCGTGCTCGCCGAACCCGACGATCGGCTGGAAGGCGAGCCCGTCCGCGCCGTGGCGCTTCATCGCGTGCTCGAGGGCGGCCGCCACCCGTCGCTCCGTGATCCCCACCACGAGGACGTCGAGCGCGTCCTCGAACGCCGCGTCGGTCGCGTCCTGGGCGGATCGCAGGAGCGAGAGCTCCTCGGCGTCCTTGACCCAGCGGAGCCGCTCCACCTCCTCGTCCACGCCGAGCAGCTCCACGTCCTGCAGGACGGACCGCCATCGCTCGAGCTGCGCGACGGTGACGGCGTGTCGCTCGAAGCCGAGCCGCCGGATCCGGAGCCGTCGGACGTGCTCGTGGATCGCGTCGACGAGCGGGTCCATCGTGGCCACTCGTGGCAGATCGGGCACCTCGTGCCGCGACTGCTCCGCGTACCGGCCGTCCGTGAAGAACACCGATTCCGACCCCACCAGCACGGTCGCCGCCGAGCCGCGGAACCCCGTCAGGTAGCGGGCGTTGGCGAGCTTCGTCACCAGCAGCGCATCCACCTGCAGCGTCTCGCGACGCTCGAGCAGTCGGTTCCTCCTCGTCACGTGATCCACGGCATCGCCTCCAGAGCGAGATGATAGCCACCGGCCCCCAGGCCGATGATCGACGCGCGACAGACCTCGCTCACGACGGACCGCCGTCGGAACTCCTCGCGCGCCTGCGTGTTGGACATGTGCACCTCGATCGTCGGGAGCCCGCTCGCTTCGATCGCATCACGGAGCGCGTAGGAGTAGTGCGTGAGCGCCCCCGGATTGATCACGACGGCGCCGACCCCTTCGGCATCGGCGCCGAGCAGCCAGCTCACGAGATCGCCCTCGTGATCGGACTGTCGCCAGACGACCTCGTGCCCGAGCCCGGCCGCGCGCTCCTCGACCGCGATCATGATCTCCTCCAGGCTCTCGGACCCGTAGACCGACGGCTCGCGGCGACCGAGCGCGCCGAGGTTGGGACCGAACACGTAGAGCACCTTCATGCCGCCGCTCCCATCTCCTGCAGGACCGCCCCGACCTCCGCGTCGGACACGTCGTCGATCACCCGTGGCTCTCCGATGTCGGCCAGGAGCACGAACCGCACGCCGCCCCGGTACTTCTTGTCGAGCCGCAGGCACCGCACGACGTCGTCGGCTGGCGGGATCGGCCCGACGGGCTCGATGCCGAGGGCACGGAGGAGCGCCTCCGTGCGCGAGGACAGCTCCGTCCCGAGGCCTCGGCGTTCCGCCAGCGCCGCCGCCGCCATCATCCCCAGCGCGACCGCCTCCCCGTGCGTCCGCCCCCGGAACGCGTCCAGTCGCTCCAGGGCGTGGCCGACCGTGTGACCGTAGTTCAGGACGAGTCGCGCGCTCGCGTCCCGCTCGTCCTCCCCGACGACGCGCGCCTTCGCCGCGACGCAGCGTTCCACGACGTGCTCCGCGGCTCCCGGGTCGCGAGCGGCGACCGCGGGCGCGTGTTCCCGCAGGAACACGAGGAGCTCGGGATCCAGCGTGAGGGCGACCTTCGCGACCTCAGACAGGCCCGAGCGATACTCCCGCTCGTCCAGGGTCGCGAGCGTGTCGATGTCGGCCACCACGGCCAGCGGCTGCGCGAACGTCCCCACCAGGTTCTTGCCCTCCGGGAGGTTCACGGCGGTCTTACCCCCGATCGCGGCGTCCACCTGCGCGAGGAGCGTCGTCGGCACCTGCACGAGGCCGATCCCACGCATGTACGTCGAGGCCACGAACCCCGCCACGTCGCCGACGGCGCCGCCGCCCAGGGCGATCACCACGTCGTCACGGTGCGCCTCGCGCCCCGCGAGCTGCCGGAGGAGGCTCTCGTACGCTTGCAGCGTCTTCGCCTCCTCGCCGGCCGGGACCAGCAGCGAGACCGCCGCGAGCCCGCGCGACGCCAGCGATCGGACGAGCGGCTCGTGGTAGCGATCCGCGATCCCACGATCCGAAACGACGAAGGCCGTGGTGGCCGCCGGGAGCATCGGCAGGTGCTCCGCGACGGTCGGGAGGAGCCCGCGGCCGATCGTCACGTCGTAGGGGCGTCCCGGCACCGGGACGGTCACACGGACCAACGCAGCTCCTCGACGATCGCGTCGGCGACGGCGCCGGGCTCGCCGCTCCCGTCGACGACGTGCCCGGCGAACTCTCGGTAGAGCGGCCCACGGGAGGCCAGGAGCCGTTCGAGGTCGCCCTCCTGCCGGATCAGGGGGCGGTCCGACGCCGGCGCGACGCGACGCCGGAGCTCGTCGAGCGGCACGTCGAGGTAGACGGCCACGCCGGTGTTCCGCAGGGTGATCCGGTTCGCGGGCTCCAGCACCACGCCCCCGCCGCACGCGATGACCGCCGGATCCTCCATCGAGGCCTTCACGAGCGCCGCCGCCTCCAGGGCACGGAACGCGGGCTCGCCCTCGTCCCGGAAGATGTCCGCGACGGCAGCGCCCGCTTCGCGCTCGATCACCACGTCGAGGTCGACGAAGGGCACCCCGAGCTTCCCCGCGAGTTCCCGGCCGACCGTGGACTTCCCGGCGCCGGGCATCCCGACGAGGTAGACGATCACGGCACGGTCTCCACGAACGCCTCGAGGTTGCGGCGCGTCTCCGGGAGCGAGTCGCCGCCGAACTTCTCGAGGGTCGCGTTCGCCAGCTCGAAGGCGACGACCGCCTCACCCACGACGCCGCCGGCCGGGACGGCGCAGACGTCGGTCCGCTGCTTGATCCCGAGGGCGGGTTCCCCCGTCGCCAGATCGACGGTCGCGAGGGGCTTCGGCACGCTGGAGAACGGCTTCATCGCCGCGCGGACCCGGATCGGCTGGCCCGTGCTCATCCCGCCCTCGATCCCGCCGGCGCGGGCGGACGCCCGCCCGATCCGACCGCCGCGGCGGACGATCTCGTCGTGGGCGGCCGAGCCGTAGCGCCCGGCTGTGGCGAACCCGTCGCCGACGGCCACCCCCTTCACGGACTGGATGCTCATCAGCGCCAGCGCGAGACGAGCGTCGAGCTTGCGGTCGTAGTGGACGTGCGAACCGAGACCGGGCGGGCAGCCGTAGGCGATCACCTCGAACTCGCCGCCCACCGTGTCCCTCGCCTTGCGGACCCGGTCGATCTCCGCGACCATCCGCGCGGCGACCGCCTCGTCGAGGCACCGGACCGGCGATGCGTCGATCGCCTCGAGGTCGCCCGGGACCGGGAGGCGCATCGGCGCGCGCGTGGTCACCTTGCCGATCCGCACGACGTGCGACACGATCCGGATGCCGAGTTCCCCGAGGAACGCCTTGCACACGGCGCCGACCGCCACGCGCGCGGCGGTCTCCCGCGCGCTCGCCCGCTCCAAGACGTTGCGGACGTCGTCGAAGCCGTACTTGATCGCGCCCGCGAGATCGGCGTGGCCGGGCCGCGGACGGGTGAGCCGCCGCGCGGGATCCTCCGCTCCCTCCACCGCCATCAGATCGCGATACTTCTTCTCCCACTCCGCGTTGGGGATCGTGATCGAGATCGGCGAGCCGATGGTCGTGCCGTGACGAACCCCGCTGAGGACGTCCAACGCGTCGGTCTCGAGCCGCTGCCGCCCGCCGCGGCCGTGTCCGTGGCGACGCCGGCCGAGCTCGAACGCGATCTCCTTCGGAGCCACGGGCACCGCCGCCGGGAGCCCCTCGAGGATGGCCACGAGCGCCTTCCCGTGGGACTCGCCGGCGGTGAGCATCCTGAGCACGGGACGCATCGTAGCCCACCCTTCTGCGGCCCCCCGTCGGCGCGGGATGGGGGTGCGGGGGCGGCGCGAGGCCGCCCCCGCTGCCGGCGACCGCTCCCCCCGTGGGCGGATCGCCGGGGCTACTTCTGGACGCTGATGCAGAGCGTGAACTGCTCGTCGCCGAAGAGGAACGTGGCGCAGTTCTCGCCGACCGACCGCAGCTCGAACCGCCCACCGGCGAACTGGTCGCCGATCCCGACGTCGAAGACGGTGCCGTCCACCTCGACCTGGACACGGGTCGCGCCGTCGCGCTGGAAGACGTCCAGCAGGACGACGGTGGAACCGCCGACGGTCGTGCTCGAGCCGCCGCCGGGCGCCGTCGGCGACGGCGTGCCGGTGCCGCCGTTCCCGCCGTTCCCGTCGCCGTTCCCGGTCCCGCCGTTCCCGTCGCCGTTCGTCGGCGACGGCGTGCCGGTGCCGCCCCCGCCGTCGGTGGGCGACGGCGCGGGCGACGGCGACAGCCCGGGCGGGACGGAGAAGGGGTCCCGCCCGGTGAAGCTCTGGATCGGCGGCCCGCCCGGCTCCGGGGTCGGGCTCGGCGAGCCCGCTCCCGGCGGCAGCGGCGCCGCCACGTCGGGCGGCTCCTCGCCGCCGCCGAGCAGCGAGAACAGCACGTAGCCGGCGAGCAGGACGCCGATGATGATCCCGCCGATCGTGACGGTCCTCCGATCCCGTTCGGACAATGCCATCGCTCTACGCTCCTGTGGGGACGACGGTCTCGGTGGGACCCGGCTCGGATCCGGGTCCGGAACTGACATCGCTCGTGTACAGGGTGATCGTCGCCGCGAACGAGAGCGTCGAGGGGGTGCCGGTCGGGCTCAGGTCGACGGTCTGCACGGTGGCGGCGCGGGGAAGGGTCTCGATCTCGCTCAGGTACTTGACCACCGCGAAGTAGGAGCCCTCGCCACTCGCGGACACGGAGATGCTGGAGTACTCGTTCGTCTCCGAGAGGGCGGGCGCGGCCGGCGTGAGGCTCAGCACCTGGACGCCGGCCACCGTCGCGGAGTTGCGCAGCAGCAGGATCAGCCCCGGCAGGTCCGCCGTGGGCGGGACCATCCCGTTCACCTCTCGGATCACCGCCTCGTTCTCCGGGGCCTGGTCCCGGGCGGTCTCCAACGCGTTCAGCTGCGCCTGCAGGGTCTGCTGCTCCGCCTGCGTGTCCTGGAGCTCCTGCTGGGCGTCCGAGACCTGCCCCATCTTCGGCAGCACGAGGAAGAAGATCAGCAGGAGCGCCAGGATCACGGCGCCGGCGCCGGCGACGATCACGCCGCGCCTACCCTGCACCGGTCGCACCCGCTTCCGCCTGACGCCCCCGCTCGGTCACCACGGCCTCCGTGAGATCGACCCCGGACGTGTAGGTGATCGGTCCGGCCTCGGGATCGGCGATCGACGTGACCCAGGGGTTGACCCAGCCCTCCACCCGCTCCAAGCGGACGAGCCACGAGGCGATCGCGTCGTAGTCGAGGGCGAGGCCCCCCACGTCGATCCGCCCGGTCAACAGGGTATCGCCGCCGCTCGCCGGCACGGGCTCCTGCGCCGAGGCATTCATCGAGGTCAGCGTGGCGGTCCCCGGGATCACCCGCGAGACGTCCATCAACAGTCCGGAGAACGAGATCTCGCCTGCGAACACTTGGTCGAGCAGCTCCTGCTTCGCCTGGGCTTGGGCCTGGAGCTCCTGGAACTCCTGGAGCTCGTCGATCTCGTTCCGCAACGCCTGGTTGTTCAGTTCCGCCTGCTCGATGTCGCTCTGGACGCCGCCCAACCGTCCGAGCTGGAGGATGTAGAAGAGCAGGATCAGCCCGATCAGTCCCACGCCGGCCAGGGCGACCACGCCGGCCAGCCGCCGCTGCCGTTGCGCCGCCAGGACCTCGGGGGGCAGGAGGTTGACCTGGCTCATCGGCCCTCCCACGGGATCGCGAGCCCGACCGCGGTCGTGAGCACGGGCTCGGCTTCGTTCTGTGCGTCCGCCGACAGCGACAGCTGCGAGCCCACGCGGCTGAACAGCCGGCCGGGCTCGACCGTCACCGGGATCCGCCGGCGCAGGATCTCGATGAAGCCTTCGAGCTTCGAACCGCCCCCGGACACGAGCAGCCGCTCGATGCGCGCCCCTTGGGTCTGCGCCGTGTAGAACTCGAGCGACGACCGGATCTCGTCGACGAACTGCGTCGCGCGCTGGCTCGCGACCTCGAGGGCCTGCTCGGGCGTCGCCTCGACCCCTTCCACGAGCTCCCCGCGCTTCAGCCGTTCCGCGACGTCGTCCTCGACGGAGAGCGCGCTCGCGATCGCGACCGTGATGTCGCGGCCTCCGGACGGAACGATCCGGACGAACCGCGTCTCGCCCGCGTTGTGCACCACGATGTTCGTCACGTGCGCCCCGACGTCCACGACCGCTTCGTCGCCGGCGGGCTCGAGGTCCATCCCCCCGCCGATCGCGCCGACCGCCCGGACCATCGCGAACGGCACCAGGTCGAGGCCCATCGGCTCCAGCTTCGCGCCCGTCGCGGACGCCACGAGCGTGTCCACCATCGCCTTCTGCGCCGCGACCAGGAGGAGGCGGACCATCGGCCGTCCGTCGACCTCCGTCTCCTCGATCAGGTGGTAGTCGAGGACCGCGTCGTCGACCGGCATCGGGATGAACTCCTGGACCTGGAACCCGAGGGACTGTCGGAGCTCCTTCTCCGGCATCGCCGGCAACGTGATCTCGCGGACCACCACGCGCTGGTTCCCGACGCCCATCCACACCTTGCGGGACTTGAACCCGCCTCGGGTCCAGAGTTCGCGGAGAGCGCCCGTGACGGCCTCGACCTCGCGGACCTCGCCGTTCTCGACCGCCCCGGGCGTGAGGGGCACCTGCGCCGCGCGGACGACGGACGGCGGGGACCCCTCGACCAGCTCGGCGGCCCGAACGGCGGTCGACCCGACGTCCAGCCCGATCCTCGTCTTCGGCACTAGGCGCCCTCCACGTGCACGGACCGCCCCTCCAGGAACCGCTCGAGATCCGCCTCGAAGATCCGGTATCCCTTCCCGACCCGGAGCGCCGGCAACTCTCCCGACCTGATCAGGCGGTAGACGGTCATGTTGGAAACGCGCATCACCGCGGCCACCTCGGCCACGGTGAACAGCCTCCCCGTCACGAACGCCCGCGAACCAGCCACCTACCCTCCTTGAGCCCCATGTGCCTCATGAGTCACATCAGTCACATCACATGACTTGAAGCACACCTACCTCTTTGGGACCGCCTACGAAACACTAGACAACAGGGGAAGTCAAACACCCCGGGATCGCTCGAGAGTCCCTTCGGGTCTAGAGGAATCGCCCGAGATACCAGGACGAGATCGGCTCTCCCCAGAGCCCCGCCACCACCGCTCCGGCGGCCAGGTAGGGACCGAACGGGATCGCGCTCTTCCTCCCCTTCCCCATCGCCAGGGCGGCGAGCGCGCCGAGTCCCCCGAGCACGATCGCCGCTCCCGCGGCCACGCCGACGAACCGGAGCCCGAGGGACCCGAGGACCAGACCGATCAACGCGGCGAGCTTCACGTCGCCCATCCCCATCCCGCGCGAAACGGCGGCAACCACGAAGAGCCCTCCGCCGAAGAGGAGGAGCCCGAGGGCGGCGCGGACCGGGTCGACCGCCTCGTCGATCAGCCGCGCCAGGAGGATCAGCACCGAGGCCACCAGCATCGCGGGGTAGGTCAGGCGATTGGGGATGATCCGGTGGCGCAGGTCGATCACGGCGATCCCCGGCATCAGCGCGAGGAGACCGGCGACCAACACCGCCTGCCAGGGGTCGGCGTAGCGGATCGCGGCCAACACGACCAGCCCCGCCGTGCCGAGCTCGATCAGCGGGTACATCACCGAGATCCGCTCGCCGCACTTCCGGCATCGGCCGCCGAGCAGCAGCCATGAGAGCACCGGCACGTTGTCCAGGGCCCCGATCGTGGCGCCGCAGGAGAGGCAGCGGGAGCGAGGTCCGACGACCGACTCGCCGGCGGGCAGCCGGTGGACCGCGACGGTCATGAAGCTCCCGACCACCAGGCCGAACGGCAAGGCGACGATCGCTCGGAGCACGGCGTCGTCCACGAGGCGGACCCTACCCTCCGTCGGCGGGCCGGTGGTGGAGGCGCGGCCGACGCTCCCGGATCACTCGTGGATGTACGAGATGTCCTGCTTGAAGCCGGTCACCCCGGTGATCCCCGGTACGAGGACGGGCTTGTACGCCATCTTGAAGTTGTTCCCGATCGTGATGTCCTTGGACATCACCTGGCCCTGGAAGGTGTTCTGGTTCGACATCGTCGCGCGGCACGGCGTGTAGAAGAACACGTCCGTGAAACTGTTGAAGTTCGTGTTGTTGCTCACCGACACGTCCTTCGTGGTCCCCGAGCAGCTGACCGCGTGGACACTGATGAAGTGGATGTGCTTGATCGACCCGCTCGTCCCGTTCCAGGTCGACTGCTGGGTGAGGTTGAAGCCCCCGTCGGACAGCAGCGCCAGGTGTCCTGGGACCGTGAAGACGTCGTTGTTGCTGTTCTGGAACGTGCAGGTCGTGTCGATCCGGATCAGCGCGTTCGTGATGCCGCTCGTCGACCAGCGGTTCTTGATCCAATCCCGGGCTTTCGCGCAGAGCGTCGCCCCGGTCGCCGTGCTGAGATCGACCGGCGTGTAGCCTGCCGAGATCCACGCCGCCGTATCCGACGTGATCACGGGGAACGACTGGGTCGGGACGTCGGGCATGCTCACGAATTCGCTGATCGTGCCGCCGATCGTGAGGTCGTCGTCGACCACGTCCCCGCCCGCCGTGGCGTCGTCGTTGATGAACCCCTCGCCCGTGATGTCGCCCTCCGACGAGAGCGCGGCGCCCTCGATCGTCGCGGGGTTCTCGAGGCTCACGTCGTCACGCGCCCACAGGTTGCCCTTGATGAGCGTGTTGTTCTCGACCTGCGCGGATCCGAAGGGGACGTAGATGTTGCCGTACAGGGTCATCCCGTTGGTGATGCGGAAGTTCCCGTTCAGGACATAGATGTCGCCGTCGTTGCCGGTGTTGCCGTTCACGGTGAAGTTGTTCGTGATCGTCGTGCCGTTCACGGTGAGGATCGCGGCGCCGAAACCCCCGAAGTTCGGCGTGAGCCGCACGAACGTCTCGATCGTGCGCGCCGGCGCCCCGTTGATCGTGCCCGTGGACTCGACCTTCACGTAGGCGGGGTAGGTCGCATCGCTGAACGTCGCGCAGCTCATCTCGGTCGTGCCGTCCGCGGCGTAGAACGTGCCCGTCGAGTCGAAGGCGGCCTCCGAGGGTCCGGACTGCACCACGTCGGCGATCGACAGCCGGCCGGTCCCCGCGTCGCAGCCGGGATCCGTGGCCATGCCCGCGGCCGGCGTGACCTGGAGGAAGGCGTACCAGTGGTTCGTGCCGGCCTCGGCCGCGTTGATCGACAGGAGCCGCTCCCGGTCGTACCCGCTCGAATCGAGCGAGTGGATCGACTGCGCCACCACGACGGTGGTGAGGATCAGGACCACGAAGGCGACCGACAGCGCCACGATCATCGCGACGCCTCGCTCCTCGTCTCGCAGCCGCTTCAGCATCGGTGTCGTCTCCTTCGTGTCTAGATCAGCGGATCGGGCAGGGTCTCGCAGAGCTGTACGGGATAGCCGAACGACGTGTTCCGGCCGGTGAGGGACGCGCGGACGACCTGCGTCGCCTGGGGCCGGTTCGGGAGGTCGGGGTTCACGTGGAAGTCGACCGAGATCGTCCTCCCGGCGCTGTCCAGGGTGAACGCCGGCTCGCCCAGGTCACGGTTCACGATGCCGTCGGCCACGACCACCCAGTCGGTCGCCGCGTCCGGGTCGAGCACGGGCCACGTCCGGTACAGCAGCTGCTGATCGTCGTTCACGAGCCAGAGCGCGCAGCGCGGATCCTCGTCCTCGGTCTGCTCGGCCTGCGTGTAGATCCGGAACAGGTACCCCGTGGCGGCGGCGTCGAACGGATCGTTCCCCGATTCGTCGACGGGGTCGTACAGGATGTTCCCCGACCGAACCAGGCGGTCGAGCGATTGCAGCGCCAGCCGCGCCTGGTCGTTCAGCCGGCCGCGCACGTCCTCCTCCACGACCGCACGCTGGATGCTCGTGAGCGTGGTGGTCATCACCAGCAGCACGATCGACAGGATCCCCATCGCGACGACGAGCTCGACCAGCGTCAGGCCGCGCTCGTCCCTGAGCCACCGGAGCCGCGAGGACACGTTCGGCATCGGTCAGGCCCCCTGGATCGCCGGCGGCGGCTCGTAGATGCCTCGAGCGAGCAGCTGGCCGGGGTCGAACGTCCCGACCAGGTTGATCTCGGTCAGTCCGTCGACGATGAACTCGTAGCGCACCCTGATCTCGATCGGCTGCACCGTCGCCTGGACGTCCCAGCGGATGTCCGCGTTCGATGGATCGACCGTCTCGGTCGTGGACGTCGTCGCGTGCGAGACCCCGCCGGCCGCCACCGTGACGCGCCACGTGACGGTGGACAGCCCCACGACCTGGGTCTTCGAGCACGTGACCGTGAGCGTGTCGAGCGTCGAGTCGGTCGCGTTCTTGCTCGAGTAGGACAGGCCGTTGTAGTAGTGGAACGTCCCCGCGGACACGGTCGCGGTCGGATCCGTGCTCGTGCTCTCGCCGGCCACGACGTGCACGGAGTCCTGGTAGCCGACCAGCCGCACGCAGTAGTTCGTGTCGCTCGTCTGGGTGGTGGACATCCCGGTCGGCGGCAGCATCCCGGAGGCTGGGAACCCACCGAGCTGAACCGTCCCGAGGGTCCGGGTCGTCCTCGCGTCGATCACGCCGTCGTCCGTCGCTCCCGCGGCGTCCCGGTCGATCGTCGTCGTCGTGTTCGTCGCCGGGGCCACGATCCGGAGCAGGTTCGCCGACCCCACGAGCGACGTGACGTGGGAGTGCGGCACCTCGACCGTCATCGTCCCGACCTGCCGCACGTGGGCTCCGGAGCAGGGCAGGAGGTCGGTCTCCCGGGTTCCGGTCGTCGGGCACTGGACGGTGTCGGCGCCGGACGCGTCCACCGACGTCGAGCGGCCCTCGAGATCGCCGGCCGCGACCGTCGCGCGCAGCCCGATCTCGCCGCAGCAGTCCCCGTTCAGCCTCGACAGCGTCTGCGCCGCGAGCGCGGTGCTCGTCCCGCCGTCGGCCGGGGGCGCCGTGGTGTCGACCTGACTGTCCGAGTCGGCCTTCGCCCGGACGTTGCCGGTGTCCTCGGTGCCCGAGCTGTCGACGAAGCTGATCCCCGACAGCGTGGTCGTGACGTGGAGGTCCGTGGTCTGCTCCTCCTGCGCCGTCACCGCGACGCCCGGGAGGGTCATCGCGAGCGAGTCGAAGTCGACCGCGAAGTCGTGGATCTGCCCTGTCACGTCGAACCGCGGCTGCGGCGCGTCGAGCTGGCCGTAGAAGAACGGCTGGCACGGTGCCGCGAACGGGTGGGTCGTCGAGTTGACGCAGCCGTCGGGCGACCAGAAAAGGCTCTGCACGCGCACGGAGTTGTTGGGCGCCGCCGCGATCGCGCCGCTCGCCCACTCGACGATCACGGTCACGCGGTACGGGGTCGACGTGGGATCGTCGTTCGTGACGTACGTCGAGTACGTCACGTCGAGGTTGCCGACCGTCATCGACGCGGAGTGGGGCACGAGCCAGGCGGCCGTATAGCTCCCGTCGAACGTGGACGAGACGATCTCTTCCCCCGAGCAGGACTCGAAGCGATACACGCCCGAGCAGGCGACGATCCGGCTATCGCCCGTCAGCTCCGAGTCGGGGATGCCGTTCGTGATCTTGGTGTACGCCAGACCGCGGATGTCCTCCATCACGCGGTTCGCGATCCCGGTGGCCTGGATCCGGTCCCGGCCGTAGCCGACGTAGCGGAAGCCGATCGACGCCGTGTAGGCGAGCGCCGTCAGCGAGGCGAAGACGACCATCAGGGCGATGACCGTCTCGAGGATCGTGAAGCCGCGCTCACCGTCCAGGCGAGCGCGGGCACGCCGGTTGAGATGCCGTCGACTCATGCTCCGTCCTTGGGAACGTTCCCTTTCGATGTCGGCAGGCCGTATCCCTCACTTGAGGGACACGCCGCCCCTGCCCCGCAGGTGATCCCGTAGGGCCGGGAAAGCGGGAAGGGCGGCCCCGAAGGGCCGCCCGTCCAGCCTTGAGCCGGCGAGCCGGTTACCAGGCCGTGCCTGCCGCAGCGTCGGCGTCCGCACCAGTACAGGTAGCGGCGGTGCCGGTGCCGTAGCGGGTGCCCGGTCCGGTCGCGTTGTCGGTGATCCAGTAGCAGGTACCGGACTCCGACAGGGCCGCGGCCGACCAGATCTCGTCGTTGGCACCCGAGACCTGGACGCTGACCGTCGTGTTGCCCGTCGAGGGGGCGGCCGCGCCGACGTACGTCAACGACGGCTCAACCGTGGACAGACCGGTCGCGGTCTCGTCCGCCGTGCTGTAGTCGCTGGTGTCGGTGTACATCGTCTTCGCAGCGACCAGAGCGTTCCGGAGGCTCGACTGAGCCGCCCGGTTCTGCGCCCGCGTGCGGGCGCCGAGGAACGTCGGCAGAGCGATGGCGACCAGGATGCCGATGATCAGAACGACCACCATCAGCTCGATGAGGGTGAACCCCTCCTCACGCTCGCGCAAGCGCTTGAGCATGTGCCTTCGCCTCCCTTCCTTGTCGTCGGCGCACCACACTGGTGCGCGTTCCCCACTGATTTCGGCCCTCGACGAGCCGAACTGAAGCCCTGCGGGGCAAGATTCTCCGGAGGGCTGCCATCTGGTCACGAATGACCACGGGCCGCTACCCGGTCCCGGGGACGACGGGGGCCGACGGCGCCCGGAGGCGCCGCCGGCCCACCATCTCCGTCCGGCGATGACGGAGCTCTTCAGCTTCCTGGGGGCTGCGCCCGCGCTGGGCGCGCTCGCTCCTCGAGCCCCCAGACCCCTACTTGATCAGCTTGATGATGTTGAACATCGGCATGTACAGGGCCACGACGGCGGCCCCCACGCACAGACCGATGATCGCGATCAGGATCGGCTCGATCAGGGAGGTGAGCGCGTCGACCGACGCCTCGACCTCCTGGTCGTAGAACTGGGCGATCTTCTCGAGCATCGTGTCGACCTGGCCCGTCTCCTCCCCGACCGCGATCATCTGCACGACCATCGGCGGGAAGACCGGGTACTTCGTCAACGGCTTCGCGATCGACTCGCCGTCCCGGACCGAGATCTGGACGTCCGCGATCGCCTTGCCGATCACTTTGTTGTTCACGGTGTCGCTCACGATCTCGAGCGCCTGGAGGATCGGGACGCCCGATCGGAGCAGCATCGCGAGGGTGCTGGAGAACCGCGACAGCGCCGTCTTATGGAACAGCGACCCGAACACGGGGGCGCGGAGCTTGAATGCGTCCACGACCTCCCGTCCTCGAGGAGTTCGCTTCCACCGGCGGAAGAAGAACCGTGCCGCGATCAAGGCGCCCAGCACGATGTACCAGTACGACTTGAAGACGTCCGACACGAACAGCAGCGCCCGCGTCGGCAGCGGCAGTGTCCCTCCGAGCTGCCCGTAGATCCCCTTGAACTGCGGGACGACGAACAGCAGCATCGCGCTCATGATCAGCAGGACGAGGGCGACGACCGCGATCGGATAGGTCATCGCGGACTTGATCTTCCCGCGGAGGGTGACCTCACGCTCGATCATCTCGGCGAGCCGGAGGAGGGTCACGTCGAGCGAGCCGCCCGTCTCCCCCGAGCGCACCATCGAGACGTAAAGGTTGTTGAACACGTGGTCGTGCTTGGACAGGGCGCCCGACAGCGATGAGCCCCGCTCCACGTCCAGCCTCGCCTCTCCCAGGACCCTGGCGAGCTCCTTGTTGTCGGTCTGGTCCGCGAGGATCGCGATGGCGCGCAGGATCGGGAGCCCGGAGTTCACCATCGTGGCGAACTGACGAGAGAAGACGGCGACCTGCTTGAGCTTGACCTTCTTCCCGCCGAACTCGATCTGCCCGATGCCGCGCTGCTGTCGCTTGACGTCGAGCGGCGTCAGTCCCTGCTCGCGCAGGCGCGAGAGGACGAGGGCCTCGCTGTCGGCGACGAGCGAGCCGGTCGTGACGTTGCCGGCCCGGTCGCGAACCTTGTACTGGAAGGTGTCCGCCATCTCAGCCTCCCGTCAAGGACGAGCTCCCGTAGGAGGAGCCGTACGCCGCCGGGCCGTCCATGTAGTCGGTCGGTCCGGCCGTGAACGACCCGCCGAGGAGACGCTGGAGCTCCTCGGGGTCGTGGCAGCGCTCGAACGCGATCTGTTGGGAGATGCGGCCGCTCTTGATGT
This sequence comes from Actinomycetota bacterium, assembly GCA_036281075.1. GTDB lineage: Bacteria > Actinomycetota > UBA4738 > UBA4738 > HRBIN12 > JAJNBA01. The sequence goes on from DASUPO010000077.1 coordinate 34,157, forward strand.
GCTTCGCCAGCGCCATGTCCATCGTCTGCATCCCGTAACGTCCTCCGGCCTGCATCGACGAGTAGATCTGGTGGGTCTTGCCCTCGCGGATCAGGTTGCGGACCGCGGGCGTGCACACGAGGACCTCGATCGCGGCGACCCGGCCCTGGCCGTCGGTCGTCGGAACGAGCTGCTGGGTGACCACGCCCTGGAGCGTGGTCGAGAGCTGGACGCGGACCTGCTGCTGCTGGTGCGGCGGGAAGACGTCGATGATCCTGTCGATCGTCTGCGGCGCGTCCTGCGTGTGCAGGGTCGCGAACACGAGGTGCCCGGTCTCGGCGGCGGTGATCGCGGTCCCGATCGTCTCGAGGTCCCGCATCTCGCCGACGAGGATCACGTCGGGGTCCTGCCGCAGGACGTGCTTCAGGGCCTGCGCGAACCCGTGCGTGTCGGCCCCGACCTCGCGCTGGTTCACGACGCACCCCTTGTGCCGGTGCAGGAACTCGATCGGGTCCTCGACCGTCATGATGTGACCGGCGCGCTCCCGGTTCACGATGTCCACCATCGCCGCGAGCGTCGTCGACTTGCCCGATCCCGTGGGGCCGGTCACGACCACGAACCCGCGCTGGAAGCGCGCCAGGTCGCAGACCACCGAGGGGAGACCGAGGTCGTCGATCGTCTTGATCTCGAACGGGATCTGCCGGAAGACCGCGCCCAGCGCGTCGCGCTGCTGGAAGACGTTCACGCGGAACCGGGAGCGCCCGGGCAGCGAGTACGACATGTCCAGCTCGAGCTCCTGCTCGAAGCGCTCGCGGAGCTTCTGCGGAAGGATCGCGTAGACCATCCCCTGCAGGGCCCGCGGCGTGAGCGGCGGGTACTCGCCCGCCGTCTCCAGCTCGCCGTGGACCCGCACCATCGGCGGGGATCCCGCCGTGAGGTGCAGGTCGGACCCCCCCTTCTCCAGGAGCGCTCCCAGCAGCTCCGGGACCGGGATCTGGACGTCCTCTTCCTCTTGGATCACTGAGCTCATCTCACTTCACCACCCTCGCGACTTCCTCGATCGACGTGATGCCTGCGCGAACCTTGGCCAGGCCGTCGCCGCGCAGGGTCTGCATCCCCTGCTCGATCGCGACGGCCCTGATCGCATCGGCAGATGCACGCTCCACCGTGAGCCGTTCGATCTCCTCGCTCCGGAGCATCACCTCGTACAGCCCGATCCGGCCCCGGAACCCCGTGCCGGCGCACGCCTTGCACTCGTTCTTCGCGACGCGGTTGTCGGGGGCCCGGAAGACCTCCCCGATCCCGTCCCACTGGTCGTCCGGGAACCCCGCCTGCCGGAGCTCGACCTGATCGGGCCGGTACGGCTCCTTGCACCTGTCGCACAGGATCCGCGCGAGCCGCTGCGCGACGACCGCGTCGATCGCCGACGCGACGAGGAACGTCTCGACGTCCATCTCGACGAGCCGGCTGATCGCCGCGGGCGCGTCGTTCGTGTGCAGCGACGACAGCACGAGGTGCCCCGTCAGGGCGGCCTCGATCGCGATCGTGGCCGTCTCCTTGTCGCGGATCTCACCGATCAGCACGATGTCGGGGTCGGCGCGGAGGATCGAGCGCAGCGCCGACGCGAACGTGAGGCCGGCCTTCGGGTTCACCTGGATCTGGTTCACCCCGGCCATCCGATACTCGACCGGGTCCTCGACCGTGATGATGTTCTTCGATTCCTCGTTCAGGATGTTCAGCGTCGAGTACATCGTGGTCGACTTGCCCGAGCCCGTCGGGCCGGTGACCAGGATCGCGCCGTAGGGCTTCGAGAACGCGGTCGCGAAGCGCCGGTAGGAGTCCTCGAGGAACCCGAGGTCCTCGAGCGCGAGCATCGCGTTGCTCTTGTCGAGCACGCGGATCACGACCTTCTCCCCGTGGACCGTCGGGAGCGTCGCGACGCGCAGGTCCAGCGCCCGGGAGCCGACCTTCATCGAGATCCTGCCGTCCTGCGGCACGCGCTTCTCGGCGATGTTCAGGTCGGCCATCACCTTCAATCGGGAGATCAGACCGCCCTGCAGGTTCTTCGGCTGCGGCCGCATCGGCTCGTGGAGCACGCCGTCGACCCGGAACCGGATCCGCACGTCGCGCTCGCCGGGCTCGATGTGCACGTCGGAGGCGCGCTCCGCGACCGCCTGGGTCATGATCGCGTTCACGAGCTTGACGATCGGGGCGTCCTCCAGCGCGGCCTCGAGGTCGAGCTCCTCCCCCTCGGTGCCCTCGACGGCCTCGGCCGCGAGCTGCTCGACGTGGGAGTCGAGGCCGGCGAACTTCTGGATCGCCTGCTCGACGTCGGCCGAGGTGGCGACCACGGGCTGCACGTCCCGTCCCGTGATCGTGCGGATGTCGTCGAGCGCGTACACGTTCGCGGGGTCCGACATCGCGACGAGGAGCTTCCCGTCGCGATCGCCGATCGGCAGCGCTCGGTAGCGCCGGGCGAGCGCCTCCGGGAGCAGCGCGGTGGACGCGGGGTCGATCTGGGTGTCCGAGAGGTCGACGAACTCGAGCCCGACCTGTTCGGCGAGCGCGCGGACGAGGTCCGCCTCCTTGATCATGCCGAGGTCGATCAGGACGCGGCCGAGGGCCTTGGGGGTCTTCTGGTGCTCCTCCAGGGCTGCCTCGAGCTGCTCCGGGGTGATCAGCCCCAGCTCGATCAGGATCTGCCCGAGCTGCTTCGACTTCCGCTTGACGGTCGTCATCGCCGGTCCGTTCGTTCTAGGTCCCTCGCCGCACGGAACCGTGCGAACGCGCTATCCGTTTGCTTCGTCATCCTCCCGGGAGACCTGAAGCAGCCCAGCGAACTCTTTGGCCAGCAGGATCCGGTCGACCTCGGACTCGTCGTCCCTGGGCGGCGCCGCCGGGGGCTCGGCCTCGCCGGGGTCCGGTGGCGGCGCCGGGTCGGGCGCCGGGGGCCGATCGACCGCGAGCTCGACGGTCTCGGACGGGGCGACCTCGGCGATCGCGAGCGGCGGCGGCTCCGGCGGTGCGATCACCGGCTCGGGTGCGGCCGGTCGCTCCGGCTTGTGCATCTTCGTCCGGTGCTTCCTCGCCTTCCGCGTGGGGGCATCCGGGACGCGCATCGTGTCCCGCTCGCGCGTGCGATCCTGTTCGCTCGCCATGAGCGCCTGATCGAGGACGTCCATCAACAGGCCCGGCCGGACATCGGCGTCGGCGACCGCGAAGGCGCCGTACCCGCCGCGCCGGACGAACGCCCAGATCCGATCGGGGAACTCGACGTAGGAACGCTGCGGATCACCGAGCGAGGCGAATCGAACCCAATCCGAACGAAGGTCGGACTCGAGGTCCTCCGGCTCGGCGCCCAGCACGAGGCCGTCGCGGGACAGCATCAGACAGCCGCGGACCCCCGAGATGCTCGTCGAGGCCCGCCGTGCGAGAGCCGAGTAGTCGCTCATTCCCTCGGATGGACATCGACCGCGGCGGTCGCTCCCTTGAATCGGGAAACGCTCAGCGGTCCGCCAGGGCGGCGAGCGCCGCGGCGGACATCACCTCGAGCGGGGCCGGCGTGCCGGTCCAGAGCTCGTAGGACAGCGCCGCCTGTTCGAGCAGGTGACCGAGCCCGCCGAAGGCGGTGGCGCCGGCCTCTTTCGCTCGCGATTGCAGGCGCGTGATCGGCGGGTCGTACAGAAGGTCGACGACGAGGACCCCTCCATCGAGGTCCGGGAGCGCAACGTGGTCCGGCTCCGGGTCGCGGCCAACCGGCGTCGCGTTCACCACGAGGTCGAACCGACGACCGGAGACCTCGCCCGGACCGATCACGTCGACGGGGATGCCCAGCTTCACGGCGATCGTGCGGATGCCCCCGGTGCGTGCCGCGTTCCGCGCCACCACCGTGAGCCCTTCGAGGTTCGAACGGGCCAAGGCGAGCGAGCACGCGCGCGCCGCACCGCCGGCCCCGAAGAGCAGGGCGGACTTCCCGGCGGGATCGAACCCCGCGTCACGCCGGAGGAACCGCTCGAACCCGCCGACGTCGGTGTTGTGGCCCGCGAGGGCGTCACCGCGCACGACGACCGTGTTCACCGCGCGAAGGAGATCGGCGTCCTCGGCGAGGTCATCGATCAGTTCCGCAGCCTCCGTCTTGTGCGGCATCGTCACGTTGACGCCGTCGATCCCGAGCGCCGCCAGTCCCGCCAAGGCCGGCGCGAGCCGATCGGGCGGCACGGGCAACGGAACGTAGGTCCAGTCGAGACCCGCCGCAGCGAACGCGGCGTTGTGGATCGCCGGGGACAGGCTGTGGGTCACGGGCCAGCCGACGATGCCCACGACGTGCGTACCGCCGCCGATCCGGCCCTCAGCCGAGGCACTCATCGACGTTGCGGACGTGCTCGGCGTTCGTGAGCGCGAACTTGTGATGTCCGTCCTCGCCGCACAGGACGTAGTAGAGGAAGTCCGTGTCCGCCGGGTTGAGGGCCGCCCGGAGCGACTCCGCGCCCGGACTCGCGATCGGCGTCGGCGGGAGGCCCGCGTTGATCCGCGTGTTGTACGGGCTGTCGAACTCGAGGTCGGAGCTCGAGAGCTCACCGTCCGGCGTCGGGTCGTCGTAGAGCAGCGTGGCGTCGATCCCGAGCGCCATCCCCTCGCGCAGCCGGTTGTAGATCACGCCGGCGATCAGCCGACGATCGCGGTCGACGCGCGCCTCCTCCTCGATCATCGACGCGATCACGACGAGCTCGTACGGCGTCACGCCGAGGTCCTCGGCACGCTCGAACCCGAGTGACTCGGCCTCGGTCCGGAACTGCTCCAGCAGCCGCCGCGCCACGAGTCGTGCCGACAGGTCCTCCTCCACGAACTCGTAGCTCTTGGGGAACAGGAACCCCTCGGGGGTGGACGCTCCGGCCGGGAGATACGGCGGCAACGTGTACCGACCGATCCGCAGCTCTCGGAGGAACCGCTCGGCGGGGATCCCGAGATCGGCCTCCACCTTCCTCGCGATCTGCGTCAGCCGGTAGCCCTCGGGGATCACGAGCTCGACCGTGGGGACCTCCGGGGGTGGGGTCGTGAGGACGTCCACCGCCTGTTCGAGGGTCATGCCGGTCGTCAGCTCGAAAGAGCCGGTCCGGATCCGGTCCGCCTTCCCGGTTCCGCGCAGGAGCATCGTCCCGACGAACCCGCCGCAGGGGATCACACCCTCCTCGTGGAGGTCGCGGATCACCTCCTCGCCGGACGCGCCCTCCGGGACCTCGAACGTGAGGGGGCGCGTCGGGCCCTCGGCGGCCCGCCGGCAGCGTTCGTAGTGGTTCGCGGCCCACGCACCGGCGCCGACGACGCCGAGGAAGAGGACGAGCGCGACGAGGAGCGAGAGCCGCCGGGGGCGCCTCGGAAGGCCGCCCCCCGGAGGGCTCGGGTCCGACATGCCCGCGAGGATACCCCGCGTCCGGTCGTCAGCCGTTGCGTCGCGCATCCAACCACGCCTGGAG
>DASUPO010000078.1:0-3249 GCA_036281075.1 Actinomycetota bacterium
CGCATCGACACTGGCGCTGGCCATCCCGCTGCCGGCGGCGGCGCAGACGTGTGAGATCAGCGGTACCCGCCGCAGCGACAACCTGGTAGGCACGGTGAACGCCGATGTGATCTGCGGCCGTGGCGGGAACGATCGACTGGCAGGAGGACCTAGCGGGGACGAGCTCCGCGGTGGCGCCGGTCGCGACACGATCTACGGCGGTACAGGTGGCGACACCGTGCTGGGTGAGGATGGTTCCGACGTCGTGCTCGGGGAAGATGGCGATGATCAGGTGCGTGGCGGACTCGGTAACGACACGGTCAAAGGCGGCTTCGGTGCGGACCGCTTGCTTGGCGGCCGAGGTCGTGACGTCATCGACGCCGACGACGGAGCCGGCAACGACGTAGTTCGAGGTGGCCCGGCTGCCGATACCTGTTTCGTCGATCAGGGCGATGCGGTCTTTGGCTGCGAGAGGGTGGTGCGGTTTAGCACCGGATAGGGCCGTAGCGCCCTGAAGGGTACGTGGTCGTGCTCGTCGGCACGCTCGCCGTCGATCCGGTCCAGCGGCGGATGCCGTCGCGTGACGAGGTCCACGAGCTACGACTCGCCATAGCCCAGATCGGATGATGTGGGACGGCGGCAGCCCGTGCTATGCACAGCGCCGAGTCGACCGTCGAAAGGAGGCAGCGGAGATGACCAGGACGAAACGGGTGCTCCTCCTGGGCGCGTTCGTCGGAGTAACGGGGATGACGGTGTTTCCGGCGTTGGCAGGCCCCCCGCGGGGCGGTTGCCCGCCCTCGCCGCAAACCGCGAACCAATGGGAGCGGGTGACCGTTCAGAGCCTCGTTGACCAGGGTCTCATCGTCGCTGGGGCGCAGGGCGTGGACCTCAATGACAACGGGTTCACGTGCGTGATGTTCCCCCCTGGCAAGGGTGCTCCCGCAGGAATCCCGACCATCAGGGACGATACTGTTCCTCCCTCGGCGCCATAGACCTCATACCCCCTTGACTGGAGCTGGGGTCACCGAGCTCCGACTCTCCATTCCGGAGGCGGGCAAGCGCCTCCTTCTATGCCGGTCGCGGCGTGGCACGCCACGACGGTGCGAACCCTCGCCGACGAGGTCGTCCGGCTTGCGGCTGCTCCGTGGGGCGCGACCTCGGCGTCTGGCTCGGGCCGCGTCCAGCCCGCAGAATGAAACAGGGCGAAACAGCGCGACTCGACGCGAGGCCACGCCGACCGACGATCGGGGCGGAAGAGCGGGCCTTGACCCTGCGGAGTTTTGCGCTGACCTGCAGAGCGGGTGACGGGAATCGAACCCGCACCACCAGCTTGGAAGGCTGGGGCTCTACCATTGAGCTACACCCGCGTGTCGCCCACAGCTTAGCCCGAGCCCGGGGTCGGTCGGTCTCGCTGCGATACTCGGGCGCGATGGACGTCGGGTTCCGGCTGGCCGACGCGTTCACGGAGACGCCATTCCAGGGGAACCGGCTGTGCGTGGTGCCGGAGGTGCCCGACGGCTTCACGACCGAGCAGATGGCGATGCTCGCGCTCGAGACGAACTTCTCCGAGACGACGTTCGTGACCGAGTCCCGCCCCGACGGCTACCGGATGCGGATCTTCACGCCGGACGCGGAGCTCCCGTTCGCGGGCCATCCGACGATCGGGACCGCGTTCATCCTCGCGAGCGAGGGTCGAACCGGGACGACCACGGTGCAGACGACCACCGTCGGCGACGTCCCGGTCGAGGTGGACCTGGAATACGGGTTCGCGTGGATGACCCAGCCGCCGCCCGAGATCGGGCCGGAGTTCAGTGATCGATCGCTCGTCGCGGCGGCGTCTGGGTTGCAGCCGGACGACCTCGATCCGAACCTCCCGATGCAGCTGATCTCGACCGGACTCGCCCCGTTGCTCGTCCCGGTCCGCGACGAGGCGGCGCTCCGCCGAGCGGAGCGGCACGAGCCCACGGTCCGCCGTGCGACCGAGGCGTCCGGCGGCGAGTGCCTCTATCTGTTCGCGATCCGTGGCGACGGCGACGTGATGGCGCGGATGTTCGACGCGAGCTTCGGCGTGGGGGAGGACCCCGCCACGGGCTCCGCGGCCGGACCGCTCGGCGTGTACCTCGCAGCCCGCGGCCTCGCCGGCATGCCCGGGGACGCGGTCGTCGCGCAGGGGGAGCTGGTCGGTCGGCCGAGCTTCCTGCACCTGAGCGTCCGGCCCGACCGGGACTCGTGGAGCGTCCGGGTCGGCGGTGGCGTGCGGATCGTCGGGGAGGGCGTGTTCCGGGTGCCGGACTAGACCGCGACGCAGACCATCGACGGCTGGGCGACGACGTCGCCGTCGCCGGCGTCGACCTTCACGGTCAAGCTCTCGGCGACCCCCGGCTCGAACGGCGCCGAGCTCGTGTAGGTGGGGAGATCGTTCAGGAACGCGGCCCGGCCCGGGCTGGCCGTCACGCCGCACTCCACGAGCGATGGCTGGTTCCCCAGGTTCGTCACCACGAAGCTGAAGCACGCGGGCGTGCCCTCCCCGACCGGGCAGTCCACGCCTTCGGGCGCGGCCACGTCGAACCGGGCCGGCTTGTCGTTCTGCAGCTGCAGGCCGACGAGGATCGCGAACGCCGCGATCGCGATCAGGAGGATCACCGATAGGGTGGTGATCGCGACGTTGCGTGATCCCGAGGGTGGACGCATACGGGAACGGTACCCCGGAACGTAGAATCGCGAAACGAACGGGGCGTAGCGCAGCCTGGTAGCGCACGTGCTTTGGGAGCACGAGGTCGCGGGTTCGAATCCCGCCGCCCCGACCGCTATCGATCGGGACCGCGGCCGTGCGCCGCCATGATCTCCACCAGCCGATCGTGCGGGAGCGCGTGCGCGGTGATGCCGTCGCGACCGACCAACGTGTCGGCCGCGACGAGCGCGTTCACGATCGCCTCCTCGGTGGCCTCGATCGTCGCCCAATACAGGGGCGTGGTCGCCTCGTTCGGTAGGGCCTCGACCGTGTGCGGGCCAGCCGTCTCCGGCGTCTGATCGTTCGGGATCCGCCCGGCGTTGGCGACGGAGAACGCGAGCATGATGTCGCCGCTCGAGTTCCCGCCGGCGCCGCCCACACGCCCGATCCCGAGGCTCGAGCGCTGCGCGAGCCGCCGGAGCTGGTGGGGGAGCAGAGGCGCGTCCGTCGCCACGATCACGATGATCGACCCGGTCTCGTGGGCGATCTCCTCCTCCTGGTCCCAGGCGGACGGCACCTCGCTCGTCGGGATCTCCTCG
>DASUPO010000079.1:0-15254 GCA_036281075.1 Actinomycetota bacterium
GCCGCGCGCCCGGATCGCCAGCATCCCGACGCCGACGAGCGACGCGGCCAACCCGACGCTGAACGCGGCGATCATCGCCAGGCCCAGGGCCGTCCGACCGATCGACACCGAGGCGAGCAGCACGACGAGCGCGCTGGGCGACGGCAGGATCCCGCCCGAGAACGCGAGCGCGAGCAGTCCTCGGCGCGAGAGCGGCCGATCCGGGTGGCCGTGCCCGTGGCGCCGATGCTCGGCGGTGTCGTGGATCCTGGAGACGAGCAGGACGGCGCCCAGCCCGAGCGCGACGACGCCGGAGGCGAGCCCGAGCCACGGATAGACGCGCTCCGGATCCACGAAACGTCCCGCGGAGAGCACGAGCAGACCGAGCGCCAGGACGGAGGCCGTGTGCATCACCGAGACGGCGATCCCGACCCCGACGGCCTGGCGGATCGTCCCGCCGCTCGCGAGCAGGGACGCCCCGATCAGCGACTTGCCGTGCCCGGGACCGAGCGCGTGGATCGCGCCCACGCCGATCGCGGCCGCGATCATCAGCGCGACGAGCCCGGCCGACAGGTCACGCGCCGCGAAGGATCCGAGGACCCCGCCGGCCGCGGGCATCCCGGACACGGGGGCCGGTTGGGCCGCGAGGGCGGCGCCGCCAGGCCGGAACGCGATCGACGCGGTCCGGACGTCGGAGGTCGAGCCGTCCCGCGGGTACGCCAGGAGACCCTCGCTCGGGCTCTCGGACGGGACGTCGGAGCGCACGAGGGTCGTCCCGTCGCCGACCGCGACGATCTCCCGCCATCCAACCCGATCGGCGTGATTGCCGTCCGCGACGTCGAGCTCATGGACGTCGTCTCGGGCGAACGAGACGCCGAGCGAACACGACAGGCGGAGCGTCGAGAGACCGGCTTGTCCGCCGGGCATGGAGAGAGCCGCCGTTCTGACGTCCGGTCGGACGTCGGCCCCGTCGATCCGGACGCGGAGCCCGGCGGCGATCGCCCTGCACGAGTCGCCCCGGTATCCGGCGACCTCACCCGGGTCGAGGGAGCCGTTCCCGTCCATGTCGATCGCCGCCCGTTCCTGGAAGGCCGGGATCTCCGCCATGTCGACGACGTAGTCGACGACCAGCTCCGTGGGTCGCAGGATCAGCGTCGCGGACGTGTTGATCGTGAAGTTCCCGAGCGGGTGGGCCAGGGCAGGGACCGCCCCCGCGCCGAGGAGGAGCCACAGGGCGCCGAGGAGGATCCCGGGACCCCGACGGGCCATGTCTTCCTCCTCCGTTCGTCTCCACGAGCCGATGGCCTAGTACCCGGGCATTCGCGGTCACGCGGTCGTCGGATCGGTCGGGCGTCGAGCGGCCACGGCTCCAAAGGGAAGCTGCGTTCCCCGCCGGGGCACGGCCGCGGCGGATCTCCATCCGTGCTACGTTTCGCCGCAGCTGGTTCCGATGTCACAGGTCACCGATCTCTCCGAACCTGGCAGTTGGCTCCGGACGCCTCCGGCGGAAGCAGCCCGCGTCCTGCGGGAGATGCTGCGCGACAGGCGGGACGACACCGAGGCCCTCTTCGAGATGATCACGAGCCTGGTCTCGATGTTGGACCTCGCCAAACTCCTTCGCTACGTCCTCAGTCTGTGTAGGGAGCTCACCGGATGCGAAGGGGTCCTTCTCTACCTGTGGGATCGTGACCGGGAGCGTCTCGTGGTGCGAGCGGCGCTGGACGGTTACGAGCAATGGATCGGACGGTTCAGCCTCGCGATCGGGGAGGGCCTCACGGGCTGGACGGCGCTCACCCGGCAGCCCGGGATCATCCGCGAGGATCCCAACGACGACCCGCGATTCAAGTTCGTTCCCGAGATGCAGGACGATCGCTTCCAGTCGTACCTGACGATCCCCGTGGAGGGGTCCGAGAGCCAGCTCGTCGGCGTCGTGACGATGCACACCCTCGCACCGCACGAGTTCACCGACGACGACCTGACGTTGATGCATACCCTCTCGGCCCTGATCGGCGCTGCTGTCGAGAACGCCACGCTCTACGAACGCCAGGCTCGCCACGTCGAGGTGCTCCACTCGCTGGCGGAGACCAGTCAGGCCGTCGTCCAGGCGTCGTCCCTCCGACACCTCCTGCATCGGCTCGCATCGACGAGCGGCGGCCTGGTCGGAGCGGATCGCTGCGCCGTCCTGACGCTCGACGACACGGGTGGGCACCTGACGCTGGAAACGCTGTGGTCGACCGATCCTTCCGGTGTGATGCCGCCGGCCGTGCCCGCCGAGGGCCCGTGGGCGCGCCTCCTCGGCGCGACGACCCCGGTGTCGATCGACCGCCGTGACGGCCACGACGCGTTCGAGATCTTCGAGGCGATCGCGCCTCACGCTCGCACGGCGTTGGCCGCCCCCATGCGTGTTTCCGACCGGGTGGTGGGCTTGTTCGTCTTCTTCAAGGATGACGGTCACGCCTTCGGCAAGGAAGACCTGGAGCTGCTCGCGACGATCACGTCTCAGGCCGCCCTGGCGGTCGAGAATGCACGTCTGATCGAGGTCTTGACGGAGCGCAACGTCGTCCGCGATCTCTTCGAGGCGCTGGCACTCGGTGAAGGTGGCGACATCGGTCTCGAGGCGAGGGCGAGCCGACTCGGGATCGATCTCGACCAGCCTCACGTCGTCACCGTGTTCGAGGTTTCGGCGCATCCGGCGGTCTTCGATGCGGATCGTGTCTGGATCTCCTTGCGCCAAGACCTCGGGAGCCGCTTCCCAGGATCCGTCTTCTCGCACCGCGATCACACGCTCACGGGACTCCTCCGGCTCTCCGACGCGACGAGCCTCGATCATCTCGCCGAGCGGATCTCCGCCGCCAAGTCCACCCATCAACGACCCCCTGAGCTGGTGATCTCCGCAGGTGTGTCCAGGGTCTGCGTTCGGGTGCTCGACTATCCGGACGGTTTCGAGCAAGCCCGGCAAGCGCTCCTGATGGGGAGGGCCGTGCGAGGCGTCGGCGCCGCGGTGACGTTCGACGAGCTGGGTGCGCAGTGGCATCTGCTCCGCGCCGCGCAGCAGCAGGTCCGGGATGTCTACCAGGTTCGCCTCGAGAAGCTGCTCGAGCAGGACCGGCAGAAGGGCACACAGCTCTTCAGAACCGTCGAGGTCTACCTCGAGAGCCTCGGGAACTCCAAGCTGGCTGCGGACCGCCTCTTCGTCCATCGGAACACGTTGCGACAGCGGTTCGAGAAGATCCGCCAGGCGGTCGGCATCGATCTCTCCGAGCGGGACCGTTGGTTCGATCTGATGATCGCGGTCCGGATCATCCGCCTGCGCGAGTTGTCCCGTTGACCTCGCGTTGCTCGCCGAGATCGCGCGGTATTACCATCCTGGGCCCGGCGACGGCCGGCTCGGGATCGGCGTCCGGGTGCGGAAGCCGGTGGGAGGCCACAGGATGAGCGACGTCGAGCGGCTCTTGGCTGAGTGGCGGAAGGATGGGGTTCGTTTCGTCCGATTCGAGATCCCGGACGTGCACGGCATCTCGCGGTCGAAGACCGTCCCGATCGAGCACGCGCATGCGTTCGCGGAGACCGGCCTCAACATGTACGGAGGGACGGTCGTCCTGGACACCCGTTCGGACGTCGTGCCCGGCACGCTCTACAACGAAGAGCGGATGTACGCGGATCAGGTTCTCCATCCCGACCCCACCACGGGGTCGATCGTCCCGTGGGTCGATCGCACAGGACGCTTCATCTGTGACGCGACGTGGTACGACGGAACCCCCCTGGAGGCCAGCCCCCGTCAGGTCTTCCGCCGAGCGCTCGACAGGTGTCGGGCGATGGGGTTCGAACCGGTGATCGGCTCGGAGTACGAGTTCTACCTGCTCACGCAGGACACACGGGAACCGCTCTTCGAGGGTTACCACATCTTCAACACGGTGCGGAACGATTGGGTCGCGACGATCCGCCGCGTGATGGACGAGATGCCCGCGATCGGGGTCTCGATCACCACATCGAACTCCGAGTACGCAGGCTCTCAGTGGGAGATCAACTTCGCTCCCGGCCGAGGCATCGAGGGACCGGACCTCGCCTTCACGTTCCGGAACGGGGTGAAGGAGATCGCGAAGCAGGACGGCTACCTCGCTACGTTCATGTCGAAGCCCTTCTCGGACTCGGCCGGGAGCGGATGTCACACGCACGTATCGCTTGTGCAGGAGGACGGCACGAACGTCTTCGCCGCCGGCGACGATCCTCAAGGGATCTCGGAGACGTGTCGTCGCTTCATCGGTGGTCTGATCCGGTACGCGAAGGCCATCGATCCGGTGATCGCACCGACCGCGAACTGCTACCGGCGGCGTCGGCGGCACACGTTCAGCCCGACGAACGTCTCCTGGGGATTCGAGGACCGATCGGCGCTCGTCCGCGTGAAGGGGGGCGATCCTGGATCCCGACACATCGAGTACCGAGCACCGAGTGCCCTGTCCAACCCCTATCTGGTCGGCGCGGCGCTCCTCGCGGCCGGCCTGCGGGGTCTCGAGGAGGACGCCGACCCCGGTCCTCCGTCGAAGTCCGGTGTCCCTGCCGAGGACGATCCCGACTTCGAGCTGCTGCCGCTGTCGCCCCAGGAGGCGCTCGACGCGCTCGAGTCCGAACCGGCCACGAAGGAGTTCTTCCACGACGAGTTCGTCACGGCCTATACGACGATGCGCCGGTACGAGCTTTCGCGCATGAGCGACCACGTCACGGACTGGGAACGGGACGAGTACCTCGAGCTCTTCTGAGGCGGTCCATCGGATCCAGCGTCGTGACGCGGGGTCGGACCCGTGTCACGATGCGCGGGATGGGCCCTCCCCGACGCGTCGCGGTGAGCCGAGCGGCGATGGCAGCGGTCCTCGGTCTGATCGCGGTCGTCCTCGGCGGACCAGAGCTGGCTGTCCCCGCGATCGCGCTCGTCGCCCTCGTGTACTGGGGCCACGCTCTTTTCAGCGCGTTCGCTGGCGACGAGGTCCAGCACGCGGAGCTCGCGCTCGTGATCGTGGTGAATTCCGTGGTCGTGCTCGTGGTCCAGGCGCTGGTCTTCGCCGCGAGCATCGAGGCGTTCTGAGGGATCGCGCTCCGACTATCACGTTTGCACACTCCATGCGCTCGCGAGTGGGCATCGTGTGACTGTCGCCGATGGAGGACCCGACCCTATGCTCGGAACGTGTGAGGCGCCGGGGTGCGGTCGTCGCTTCAGCGGAGCCTGCGTCCGGCCTCTGACGTGAAGGGAGGGGCATGGCCACGCAGGACGTCTTCATCCGGCAGTCGTCCGGTCTGACGCGCCAGGTCAGCGCTCGGGACGCGCTGATGTACAGCGCGATGAACCCCGGGCTGCTCTACGCGCTCGTCTACATCGTCTGGGCGCCGGCGTTCTTCCCCGGCACGCACATGGGCATCGGGGTGCTCTTCGTGCTCCTGATCTTCCCCATCGCCGGGCTCTATTGGTACTTCTCCGTGTCGATGCCGAGGTCGGGCGGCGAGTACATCTACATCAGCCGCACCCTGCACCCGGCCGCGGGCTTGTTCGCCAGCTTCGTGATCAGCGTGACCGCGCTCTCGTGGACCGGGCAGCTCCAGGACTGGTGGATCCGATGGGGCCTGGCGGACGCGATCCGCTCCGTGGGCATCTCCCGCGAGAGCCAGGGCTGGATCGACTTCGCGAACTTCCTCGACCAGCCGATCGTCCGGTTCCTGATCGGGACGACCGCTCTCCTGCTCACCGGGTGGCTCTTCCTCAAGGGAGCCAAGGCGATGATGCGGGTCTCCTACTGGGCCGTGGGGTTCGCGTGGCTCGCGGTCCTGATCCTGGGCTTCCTGCTCGTCGTGACCGGCCAGGACGGGTTCCGGGAGCGGTTCAACCAGCTGTCCGGTGCGGAGTACGACGCGATCCTTCAGGCGGGGAGGGAGGCCGGCGCCGTCTTCGGCGTGCTGTTCATCCCGCTGATCTACGCCTCGATCACCTACATCAACCTCAACACCCTTGGGCAGACTTTCTCGGCGAACCTCGCGGGAGAGATCCGGGGGGTGGCGAGGTCACAGGCCCTGGCGCTCTTCGGGTCGCTGGCGATGCAGATGGCGATCTGGTTCGCGCTCTACATGCTCGTCTACGGGATCGTCGGCACGAATTTCATGCACTCGCTCGACTCGATATGGGTGACCGACCCGTCGCAGCTGCCGCCGACGCTCATCCACGAGCACACGAGCAGCGAGCCGGTCCCGATGATCCTAGTGGCCTTCATGACGGGCAACCCCTTCCTGCAGCTCCTGTTCGGCCTCTCGTTCATCGTGGCGACCTGGGTGTCGCTCGCGGGCCTCGGGTTCGCGCCGATCCGCAACGTGTTCGCGTGGTCGTTCGACCGGTTGATCCCGACGAGGTTCTCGGACATCACGACGCGATACCGGGCCCCGTTCTGGGCGATCGTCGCGGTGATCCTCGCGGCGGAGGTCTTCCTATGGCTCGGGATCTACAGCCCGGCCTACTCCAGCGCGATCCTCTACTCGATCGCCGCGTGGTTCCTGGCGTGGATCGTCCTCGGGGTCGCCGGGATCGTGTACCCGTACCGCCGCAAGGAACTCTTCGAGGCGGGGCCGCCCGTCACGCAGCGCCGGATCGCCGGGATCCCCGTGATCTCGATCCTCGGGTTCATCACCCTCGCGGTATCGATCGGGACGGAGTGGGCCGTCGCTCAGCCGTTCATCAAGGGAGAGGCGGAGGCGACCCAGTACCTGACCGTGCTCGGGATGGCCCTGATCCCGATCGTGATCTACGTGATCGCGCACTTCTACCACAAGAGCCGGGGCATCCCGCTCGAGCTCCAGTTCTCACAGGTCCCGCCGGAGTAGGCGCGGGCGAGGGCGCGTCGTAGTGTCTGGGGCTGCGGCCACCGGGCCGCAGCCCCTCGTCGTCGCACGGAGGATCCGATGCTGAAGCTCTTCTTCGCCACCGACGTCCACGGCTCCGAGACGACGTTCCGCAAGTGGCTGAACGCCGCGGAGCACTACGGGGCCGACGTCCTGATCATGGGCGGCGACCTCACGGGCAAGATGCTCGTGCCCCTGATCGCCGAAGCCGACGGTTCCTTCACCGTGAGATTCGAGGGCAGCACGATCCGCGTCGCGTCGGAGGAGGAGCTGGCCAGCGTCGAGAAGGGGCTCCGGCAGCGTGGCTACTACACCCAGCGCATGACGGCGGAGGAGAAGGCCTCGTACCAGACACCGGAGCAGATCGAGAAGCTGTTCGAGTCGCACATGGCCGACGTCCTCGAGCGGTGGGTCGAGCTGGCCGACGAGCGGATCGACCCGGGGAAGACGCCGGCGATCTGGATGCCCGGCAACGACGATCTCGAATTCATCGACCAGTACGTGAACCGGTCGAAGGCGATCGAGAACGGGGACGGGAAGGTGATCGAGGTCGACGGCTACCACATCCTGTCCTTGGGGAACGCGAACGTGACGCCCTGGAACTGCCCCCGTGACGTCACCGAGGACGTCCTGGCGGCGAAGATCGACGCGCTCGCGGAACAGGTGCCGGACATGAGCCGTTGCATCTTCAACGTCCACGCGCCGCCGTGGGGGACGAACCTCGACGTCGCCCCCGAGCTCGACGAGGACTTCAAGCCCACGATGGAAGGCGGCGGGCTCAAGATGGTCCCCGTCGGGAGCACCGCAGTGCTCGAGGCGATCCGGAAGTGGCAGCCGCTGCTGTCGTTGCACGGGCACATCCACGAGTGCTCGGCTGGCGTGAAGATCGGCCGGACGCTCGCGATCAACACCGGGTCCGAGTACCACGAAGGCGTCCTGCGCGGATCCCTCGTCGTCCTCGACGAGAAGAAGGGCGTGAGGAATCACGCGCTGACGGTGGGCTGATGGAGGCCCCCCCGCAGCCGATCGGAGAGCCGTTCTCCGCCTGGCCGGAGTACGTTGCCGAGGCGAAGGCGGTGATCACGGCTGCGAACGAGCGCGGGCTGCACCTGCGGCTCCTGGGCGCGCTGGCCGTGATCGAGCAGTGCCCGAACGGCCTGTGGCTCCTCGAGCGAACGAACCGGATCCTCACCGATCTCGACTTCATGGGCTACGACCGAGAGATCCGCGACGTCGAGGAGATGTTCCAGGACATGGGATACCAGGTGCTGGGCGGGCGGGGCGTCACGATGGACGTCTGGATCGGCCGGCGGATCTTCCACGATCCGGCGGGAAGGCGCCGCCGCGTGGACGTCTTCCTCGACCGGCTCGACTTCTGTCACCCGATCGAGTTGAAGGGGCGCCTGCAGATCGAGGACGTGACGATCCCGCTGACCGACATCCTGCTGGAGAAGCTCCAGATCGTCGAGATCAACGAGAAGGACCTGAAGGACCTCGTCGTCCTCCTCCTGGAGCATCCCGTCACCGACCACGGGCTCAGCGGATCGTTCGACGCCTCGTACGTCGTCGACCTCCTGTCGAAGGACTGGGGCTTCTTCTACACGGTCTCACTGAACCTCGACCGGCTCCGTCGGTACATGGGAACGATCGAGGAACTCTCCGAGGAGCAGCGGGAGCTCATCTCCTCGCGGATCGACGAACTCTGGGACCGCGTCGACGCTGCGCCGAAGAGCATGAAGTGGAAGCTCCGGGCCCGCGTTGGTCCGTCGAAGAAGTGGTACCAGGAAGTCGGGGAGGGATATCGGGAGCTCGGGCGTGAGTCGACCGCGTGGGATCACTGACCACCGCGTTCGGGTGAGATCGCGGGTCCCGACGATAGGGCCGCCACGTCGATCAGGCGGGCGCCGGACATCTCCGCTCGCGCACCGAGGGGACGAGCCCGCACTGCTCCGCCTGATGCGACGTGCGTGCATCGCGAGTCGCTACGGCGCCGGCCGGCGAGGTCACTATGCGATCTGCACACCCGCGGCCTCGAGCCCTGTGGCGACTGGATCTCGGGTCGCGCGGAACGGGAACAGTAGCCTGGGATGGTTGTCTCGGACCGGGAGGCGTCGATGTCGCGAGCCGTGATCGAGAGTAGCCAGACGCGGGTGCTCCCGCTCGAGCTCGCCCGACCGATGCCGATCGTGGTCCGGGGCGAGGGTGTATGGATCGAGGACGTCGAGGGTCGGCGATACCTCGACGCGATGAGCGGCGGCTCGATGGCCGCGACGCTCGGCCACGGCCGGCGGGACCTGATCGACGCCGCGGGGGCGCAGGCGGAGCGCCTCCCGTTCGTGCACAACGAGCGGCTGACGAGCCCCGCCCAGGAGCAGCTCGCGGAGGAGCTCACGGCCGTGGCGCCCGAGGGGTTCACCCGCGTCCGGTTCACGGTCAGCGGCGCCGACGCGAACGAGATGGCGCTGCAGATCGCGCGGAGCTACCACGTCGAACGAGGCGAGCCCGACCGGTGGCAGGTGATCTCCCCCGCGCAGGCGTACCACGGGCCGACGATGCAGACGCTCGCGCTCACGGGCAGGCCCGGGATGCACGGGCCGTTCGGACCGTACCTGCCGAAGCATCTCCACATCCCCCCGAGCACGTGGCGCTTCGACCCATCGGGCGAGGCCGCGCTCGAGGCCCTGGATCGGGCGATCGACGAGGCGGGCCCCGGGAACGTCTCCGTGTTCTTCTGCGAGGCGATCAGCGCCGCCGCGCTCCCGGCGTACACGCCGCCGGCGCGCTTCTGGGAGGGCCTGGCCGAGCGACGCGAACGACACGGCTTCCTCGTCTGCTTCGACGAGGTCGTGACGGGGGTCGGACGGACAGGGCAGTGGTTCGCCGGCGCCGCCACCGCGTGCCCGCCGGATCTGATCGCCACGGCGAAGGGGCTCGGCGCCGGCTACGCCGCGATCGGCGCGGTGCTCGTGAAGGACCACGTCTACGAGGCGTTCGCGGCCGGTTCCCGGCGGTTCACGCTCGGCCACACGTGGGACGGCGCGCCGCTCGCCTGCGCGGTCGGGCTGGCGGTCCTCGACGCGGTTCGATCGGAGGGCCTGATCGAGCGGGTGCGCGAGCGCGGCGGCCAGCTCCGTCAGGAGCTGGACGACGCGCTCGCGGACGTGCCGATGGTCCGCGAGGTCCGAGGCCACGGGTATCTGCTGGGCGTGTCGTTCGTCGACCCGCGGGACGGCGCGTCGTTCCTGCCGCCGACGCTTCGCGTCGGCGGCAGGATCGACGCGACCGCTCACGACCACGGACTGATCGTCCTGTCCACCCAGCCGACGCGCGACGGCTTCGCCGGGGACCAAACGCTGTTCGCCCCGGCGTTCACCGCGACCGACGAGGAGCTGGGCGAGATGGTGAGCCGGTTCGCCGACGTCGTCTACGAGGTCGCGAAGGACGTCGAACCGGAGCTCGAGCACGCCGAGCCGGCGCCGACGGGAGGGCACCGATGAGTCCGCAGGACGCATCCGCCCGACTCAGGGTCCTGATCCTCCAGCACGAGGAGCCCACCCCGCCCGGATACGTGACGGAATGGCTCGCGGCGCACGGTGTCGACGTGGACACCTGGCGGATCGACGTCGAGGACCGTGACGTCGATCCGCGCGACTACGACCTGATCGTCTCGCTCGGTTCGGAGTTCGCGGCCTTCGACGACACGAAGCCGTTCATCGTGCGCGAGACGAGCCTGCTGCGCGACGCCGTCGACGACGACGTCCCGGTCCTGGGCCTCTGCTTCGGCGGGCAGATCCTGGCGCGCGTCCTCGGCGGCGAGGGCTTCCGCGTCGAGCAGGCGGAGATCGGGTGGCTGCCGGTTCGGAGCTCGGACCCCGAGCTCGTCCCGGAGGGCCCGTGGTTCCAGTGGCACTTCGACTCGTTCACCGTCCCGCCGGGCGCGACGGTCGTCGCGGAGACCGACGTCGGCCCACAGGCGTTCGTCGCGGGTCGGAGTCTGGGCCTGCAGTTCCACCCGGAGGTGACGACCGAGATCATGGACGATTGGGTCCGCGTCTACCGGCACGAGCTCGACGGCGACGGCGTCGATCCCGACGCGCTGCTCGAGGAGACGAAGCGGCTCGCGGATGAGAGTCGCGCCCGCGCGATGCAGCTCTTCGAACGGTTCCTGCACGACGTCGCTGGCGTGGAGGCGCCCCACGGCGCGGACGAGCGGGCGGATCGAGCGGGGCGCGCATGACCGCCAGCACGATCGCGTCGACCGAGACCCACGTCTTCCCCCGGTTCCTCGACCTCGACTACCCGAACGTCGAGAGGGGCGAGGGGGTCTGGTTGACCACGACGGAGGGGCGGCGGATCCTCGACGCGTCCTCCGGCGGCGCGATGGTCGCGTGCCTCGGCTACGGCGTGCAGGCGGTCGTCGACGCGTCGGCCGAGCAGGCCGAGCGGATCTCCTACTTCTACAACCACCACTTCACGAGCGAGCCGCAGGAACGACTGGCCGATCGCCTGCTGGAGGTCGCCGCGCCGGGCATGGCGCGTGTGCGGCTCGTGTCGGGCGGCTCCGAGGCGAACGAGACCGCGCTCCAGCTCGCGCGCCTGTACCACGTGGAGCGCGGCGAGACCGCGCGCTGGCGCCTGATCTCGCCGGCGCAGTCGTACCACGGCTCCACGATGGGCACGCTCGCGCTGAGCGGCCGGCCCGCCCTCCAGGAGCCGTACGGGCCGTACCTCGCCTCGCACCTCCACATCCCACCGTCGACGTGGCGGTTCGACCCGAGCGGCGAGCAGGCGCTCGCGGCGCTGGACCGCATCCTCGAGGAGGCCGGGCCGGAGACGGTGGCGGCGTTCTTCATCGAACCGGTGAGCGCGGCCGCCCTCCCCGGGTACTCGCCCCCCGACGGCTTCTGGCAGGGCCTGGACGAACGCCGGAGCGAGCACGGCTTCCTGGTGTGCTTCGACGAGGTGGTGAGCGGCATCGGCCGCGTCGGCTCGTGGCTCGCCGCGGACCAGCTGCCGATCGAGCCGGATATCGTCTCGATCGGCAAGGGCCTGGGCGCCGGATACGCGCCGCTCGGCGCGGTCCTCTGCCGCCGGCACATCTACGACGCGCTCGACCAGGGCTCCCGTGAGTTCGACCTCGGGCACACGTGGGACGGCGCGCCCCTGTCGTCGGCGGTCGGGCTCGCCGTCCTGGATCAGCTGGTGGAGGGAGCGCTCGTGGAGCGCGTCCGCGATCGCGGCTCGACGCTCCATGCGGAGCTCCAGGCCGCGATCGGCGGTGCCGAGATCGTACGGGAGGTCCGCGGCCGGGGCTTCCTCCTGGGGGTCGAGCTCGTCGATCCTCGCGACGGCGAGTCGTTCCTCCCGGTGGACCTCGACGTCGCCTCGCTCGTCGACGACACCGCGTTCGAGCACGGGCTGCTCGTCACGTCGACGCATCCACAGGCCGACGGGTTCGCCGGCGACCAGACGCTCCTCGCTCCCGCGTACGTGACCTCCGAAGAGGAGCTCGACGAGATCGTCGACCGCTTCCGGGCGACGATCGAGTCGGTGGAGCGCTCGATCAAGGACACGCTGACGTGACGGGGATCGGGTGAGCCGAGTGCTCGGGGAGGATGCGACGGGCCAGGAGTTCGTCCTCCTCGCGATCCCCGACGTGAACGGCTCCCTCCGCGGGAAGGCGCTCCGCCCCGCCGCGTTCGAGGCCGCCGTCCGCCACGGGACCGTGATGACGGACCTGATCCTGGGCCTCGACCCGGTCGATCATCCGATCGAGGACTACGAGAGCTTCGGGATCAAGACCGGCGCCGCCGACCTGATCGTGCAGCCGGACGCGGACACCCTCCGCGAGCTCTCGTGGCGCCCGGGCTGGAAGATCTGCCTCGCGACCCCCTGCTGGCCCGACGGGAGTCCGTGCGACTACGCCACGCGTGAGGTGTATCGCTCGGTCCTCGACGACGTGACGGATGTCGGATACGACGTGATGGCCGCGATCGAGTACGAGGTCCGGATCTGGGACGAGCACGGCGATCCCCTGTCGAGCGGGATCAGCTACAGCCTGCACGAAGTCGGTCGCTACGACCGGTTCGTCGACGCGTTGGTGGACGCGTTGCATCACCTCGACGTGGAGCTCTCCGCCGTGCACACCGAGGCGGGACCCGGGCTCCTCGAGCTGAACCTCGCGCCCGGACGCGGCCTCGCGGCGGCGGACGGGGCGACGCTCGTGAAGTTCGCCGCGAAGCAGGTCGCCTCGACGATGGACCTGCGCGCGAGCTTCCTGGCCAAGACCGTGCCCGGCGAGGAGGGGTCGAGCGGGCACGTGCATCTGTCCCTGTGGGAAGGCGACACGAATGCGTTCGCCGGCGCCGGCCCGCGGGAGGCCCTCCCCGCCCCGTTCGCCGCGGCCATCGCGGGCGTGGTGGAGCACCTCCCGGCCGCCTCGCTCCTCCTGAACCCGACGATCAACTCGTACAAGCGACTCGTGCCCGGTTGGTTCGCCCCGATCAACGCGACATGGGGCTACGAGAACCGCTCGTGCGCCGTCCGCGCGATCCGCTCCGAGCGGCCGGAGCTCTGGCGCTTCGAGTGCCGGCGCCCGGGCGCCGACGCCAATCCGTACTTGGCGCTCGCGGCGATCGCCGCCAGCGCCGCCGACGGGATCCGGCGGGATTCGACGCCTCCCGACCCGATCGAGGGGGACGCCTATGCACAGCCGAAGCTCCCGGCGCTCCCCGGCTCCCTCGAAGGTGCCCTCATGGCGTTCGGCGAGGACGAGGCGCTCCAACGAGCACTCGGCATCCGCTTCTGTGACTACTACGCCACGTCCCGTGCGTGGGAGCTCAAGGCGTGGCGCGAGACGGTGACCGACTGGGAGCGCGAGCGCTACGACCGCTCCGTCTGACCGCGCAGCTCATTCCTCGCTGAAGTAGATGTTCTTCACCTCGGTGTAGAGCGCGACGGCGTGCATCCCCATCTCGCGGCCGATGCCGCTTTGCTTGTAGCCGCCGAACGGCGCCTCGGTGAAGACGCTGCTCGAGGAGTTCACGCTGAGGACGCCGGTCCGGATGCCCTTGGCCACGCGGATCGCGCGGCCGATATCGCGCGTCCAGATCGAGCCCGAGAGCCCGTATGGCGTGTCGTTCGCGAGGCGGACGGCTTCCTCCTCCGTGTCGAACGGCAACATCGTGACCACGGGTCCGAAGATCTCCTCCTGCGCCACCCGCCAGGAGTTGTCGACGTCGGCGAGCACCGCGGGTCGCAGGTAGAAGCCTTCGCCCTCGAGGACATCGCCGCCCGTGACGAGCCGCGCGCCCTCCTCCTGCCCGATCTCCAGGTAGTCGAGCGACGTCTGCCGCTGGCCCTGGCTGATCAGCGGACCCATCTCGGTCGACTCGTCGAGCGGCTCGCCGACCTGGATCGCTTCCGTCGCCTTCGAGAACCGCTCGACGTACTCGTCGTAGATCGAGCGCTGGATGAACTGCCGCGACCGGGCGCAGCAGTCCTGCCCGGCGTTGTCGAACACGGACCACAGCGACTTCGGTACCGCGACGTCGAGGTCGGCGTCCTCGAACACGACGTTCGCCGACTTGCCGCCCAGCTCCAATGACACCCGCTTGATGTCGTCCGCCGCGGCCGCCATCACCGACCGGCCGACCTCGGTCGATCCGGTGAACCCGATCTTCGCGATCCGCGGATCCTCGATCAGGGCCTTCGCGGTCGTCGAGCCGGGGCCCGGCAGCACGCTCAGCGTGCCCTCGGGGAGGCCGGCCTCCGTCAGGACGTCGGCGATCGCGAGCGCCGTGAGCGGCGTCTGGGAGGCGGGCTTCAGGATCGCGGTGTTGCCGCACGCGAGGGCCGGGGCGACCTTCCAGTTCGCGATCACGGCGGGGAAGTTCCACGGGCTGATCAGCACGCAGGGCCCGACGGGCTCGCGGAGCGTCACGTCGAGACCGGGGGGACGATCGGGATGGTCTCGCCGAAGATCTTGTTCGCCGCCCCGCCCCAGTACTCGTAGGTGTTGGCGACGATGTCGATCTCGGCGCGGGCGCCGCCGATCGGCTTGCCGCCGTTGCGCGCTTCGATCTGCGAGAGCTCCTCGTGGTGCTCGCGGATCAAGAACGAGGCCTTCGTGAGGATGTGACCTCGCTCCCGCGCGCTCATCTTCCGCCACGGGCCGGACTCGAACGCGTCAACCGCGACGTCGACCGCGCGCTTCGCGTCCTCCGGCGACGCCTGCGCCACCTCCCACGCCGGCGAACCGGTCGACGGTTCGATCACGTCGCTGGTCGCCCCGTCGGCCGCTTCGACGCGCTCCCCACCCAGTACCAGCAGCTCGGTCATCGCTTCGGCCCTCCGTGTCAGAGGACGCACACAGTAGCCGAAGCGCTCGAGAGCTTCGC
>DASUPO010000080.1:0-21498 GCA_036281075.1 Actinomycetota bacterium
ATCGGCGACGACGCCGGCGCGCCGAGAGGAATCGGACGTCAGGGCTCGCGGCTCGCCCGACGTCTCGAGCAGCGTCGCGAGATCGCCGCGCGCGAGGATCGCCGTGCCGAGCTCGTCGCCCTCCGCCGCGCTCGCCGCCGACGCCGACGCCGAGAGCACAAGCACGAGCACGTCCTCCTCCGGCGCCTCGGCGACGCCGGACGCCAGCACCCGCGCCGCGTCCGCGGGGCCGGCGCCGGGATCCATCTCGACGAGGCAGAGGCCGGTGTCCGCGCCCGCTCGATCCGCCACGCCCCGGAGCTCATCGACGGCATCGGCCCGCCCGTTCATCAGCGCCGCGCCCCCGGCGGCGGCGAGCGAGCGCAGCTCCGGCGCGGCGAGGAGATCCGGGAGGGAGGCGCCGCCGATCGTCACGACGAGGACCTCGCAGCCCCCGGCGGTCTGAGCGAAGGCCGCGCTCGAAGGCAGGAGGGCGACGACGAGCGCCGCGAGGAGGACCGGTCTCACGGGAGGCGGACGAGCTCCGGGTCGCGCCGGACCTCGGCGCCGAGCGCCGCCAGCTTCCCCTCGAAGTCCTCGTAGCCGCGGTCCACGTGCTCCACGTCGGCGATCTCGCTCACGCCGTCGGCCGTGAGCGCCGCGATCGCCATCGCGGCCCCCGCCCGGATGTCCATCGCGCGGACCGGGGCCGCCGAGAGCCGCTCGACACCGCGGATCACCGCGTGGTGTCCCTCCGTGCGGATGTCCGCGCCCATCCGCCGGAGCTCGTCCACGTAGGTGAACCGGCCCTCGAACACGTTCTCGGTCGCGATGCTCGTCCCCGAGGCCGTCGCGAGCATCGCGAGGAGGATCGGCTGGAAGTCGGTCGCGATCCCGGGGTACGGGAGCGTCACGAAGTCCGCGGCTCCGGGGCGGTCGGCCTGCCGGATGCGGAGGCCGTCGTCCGTCATGCGGATCTCCGCGCCCCCCTCCCCGAGCTTCTCCAAGTACAGCTCGAGGTGTTCGGGGCGCGCGCCTCGCAGCACCACGTCGCCGCTCGTGGCGACGGCGGCCGCGGCCCACGTCCCCGCCTCGATCCGATCGGGGATCGCCGTGTGCTCCGCGGGGACGAGCGCGTCCACCCCTTCGATCTCGATCGTGGCGGACCCGGCGCCGTGGATCCCGGCGCCCATCGCGTCCAGGAACGCCGCGAGATCGGCGATCTCGGGCTCCCGGGCCGCGTTGTCGATCACCGAGATCCCGTCCGCGAGGACGGCCGCCATCAGCAGGTTCTCGGTCGCGCCGACGCTCGGGTAGTCCAGCGTGATCGACGCTGCCGTCAACCCGTCCGCCGTCGCGACGAGGAATCCGTGCTCCGATTCGATCTCGGCGCCCATCTTCCGAAGGCCGTCGAGGTGCAGGTCGATCGGCCGGGAGCCGATGTTGTCGCCGCCCGGCAACGCGACCTTGGCCTCGCCCGTCCGCGCGAGCAGCGGCCCCAGGACCGCGATCGAGGCGCGCATCCGTCGGACGAGCTCGTACGGCGCCTCGACCGACGACAGCGTGGTCGCATCCACGACCACGCCGTCCTCGGTCCAGACGACCGCGGCGCCGAGATGCTCGAGGACGTCCCCCATCGTCGCGCAGTCCTGGATCCGGGGGACGTTCCGCAGCACGGACCGGCCGGGCGCGAGCAGCGACGCCGCCATCAGCTTCAGGGCGGAGTTCTTGGCGCCCGAGATCGAGATGGCCCCGGCGAGACGGGCGCCGCCCGTCACGAACAGGCGGTCCATGCGGGGCATCGTACCGGCGGGTGCCCCGGCCGCGGCGCGGCGGGAGCGCCTAGCCGACCAGCGCGAGACGAGCCTCCGCCCGCGCGATCTCGTCCCTCGTCGCCCGGTCGTCGGCGGTGCCGGATACCCGGAGCTCCTCGAGTCGCCCACGCACCGCGGCGGCGTCGATCTCGGTCTCGAGCTGCGCGTTCGTCGCGAGGACGTCCACGCGCGTGGCGCCCTCCTCCGTGGAGACGTGCAGGAACCCGCCGTCGACGACCGCCCGGATCCACTCGCCGTCCTCCCGCTGGATCTGAAGCGGACCGATCGCGAGCTGGACCAGCAGCGGCGCGTGCCCCGTCAGGATCCCTACGTCGCCGTCGATGCCGTGCGCGATCACCTCGGTGGCCCGGCCGGCCCAGACCTCGCGCTCGGGCGTGACGACCGCGACGGCGAGCGCCACTACGCCGCCTCGAGCCTCTTGGCCTGCTCGACGGCCTCCTCGATCCCCCCGACGAGGAAGAACGCCTGCTCCGGGAGATGGTCGTACTCGCCCTCGCACAGCGCCTTGAACGACGCGATCGTCTCGTCGATCGGCGTGTACTTGCCGGGGAGCCCGGTGAACTGCTCGGCGACGAAGAACGGCTGCGACAGGAACCGCTGGATCTTCCGGGCGCGGGACACGATCACCTTGTCCTCCTCGGACAGCTCGTCGATCCCGAGGATCGCGATGATGTCCTGGAGGTCCCGGTAGCGCTGCAGGATCTCCTGCACGCGACGCGCGACGGTGTAGTGGTCCTGGCCCACGTAGCGAGCGTCGAGGATCCGCGAGGTCGAGTCGAGCGGATCGACGGCCGGGTAGATCCCGAGCGAGGCGATGTCTCGAGAAAGCACGGTGGTCGCGTCCAGATGGGCGAACGCGGTGTGCGGCGCCGGGTCCGTGATGTCGTCGGCCGGCACGTAGATCGCCTGGAGCGACGTGATCGCGCGGCCGCCCGCGGACGTGATCCGCTCCTGCAGCTCGCCCATCTCGTCGGCCAGGGTCGGCTGGTAGCCGACCGCCGAGGGCATCCGCCCCAGGAGCGTCGAGACCTCCGAGCCCGCCTGTGTGAACCGGAAGATGTTGTCGACGAACAGCAGCACGTCCTTGCGCTCGACGTCGCGGAAGTACTCCGCCATCGTGAGCGCGGAGAGCGCGACGCGCAGACGCACGCCGGGCGGCTCGTCCATCTGCCCGAACACGAGCGCGGTCTTCTCGATCACGCCCGACTCGGTCATCTCCAGGAACAGGTCGTTGCCTTCGCGGGTCCGCTCACCGACCCCGGCGAACACCGACACGCCGCCGTGCTGCTCGGCCTGGCGGCGGATCATCTCCTGGATGATCACGGTCTTGCCGACGCCGGCGCCGCCGAACATGCCGATCTTGCCGCCCTGCACGTACGGCTCGAGCAGGTCGATCACCTTGATCCCGGTCTCGAGCATCTGCTGCTTGGGCTCGAGGGTGGAGAAGTCGGGCGGGTCACGGTGGATCGGCCACCACTCGGAGGGGTGCACGGTCGAGGGGTCCGCGTCCAGCGGCTCGCCGATCACGTTGTAGACGTGGCCGAGGACGCCCTCCCCGACCGGCACCCGGATCGGTGACCCCGTGTTCTCGACGGTGGTCCCCCGGACCAGGCCGTCGGTCGGCTTCAGGGCGATCGCGCGCACGGTGGAGTCGCCGATGTGCTGGGCGACCTCGCACGTGATCGTCGTCGTCTCCTCGCCCAGGGTGAAGTCCACCGTCAGCGCCGTGTGGATCTCCGGCAGCTCCGCCGGCGGGAACTCCACGTCCACGACGGGCCCGATCACCCGCACGACCCGGCCGCTCGCGCGGCCGTCCTGCTCGTCGTTCGTCGCCATCGTCATCCCTCCGAGGCCGCCGCGAGGGCCTCGGCCCCGCCGACGATCTCCATGATCTCGGTCGTGATCTCGTCCTGCCGCGCCCGGTTCGCCTGGCGCGTCAGGATCTTGATCAGCTCCTCCGCGTTGTCGGTGGCCGCCTTCATCGCGCGCCGCCTCGCCGCGTTCTCCGACGCGGCGGACTCCAGGAGCGCCGCGTACACCTTCGTGACCAGGTACTGCGGGAGCAGGTGGTCGAGGATCTGCTCGGGCTCCGGCTCGAACAGGTACTCGGCGTGGACCGCCCCCAGACCCGTGCCCGTGACCTCCTCGGGCGCGATCGGCAGGAACCGCTGCGTCGTCGCGCGGAGGGTGAACGCGGAGCGGAAGTCCGTGTACGCGGCGTGGAGCTCGTCGATCTCCTCTTCGGCGAAGTCCTCGATCAGGGTCCGGCCGACGCGCTGCGCCTCCTCGTAGGGCGGCACCTCGCTGAACCCCTGCCAGGTCTGCCGCATCGGCACACCCCGGAACCGGAAGTACCCGATCCCCTTCTTCCCCACGGCGTAGAGCACCGGCTCGAGGCCGCGCCCCCGCACGTCTCGGATCACGCGCTCCGCGACCTTCAGGACGTTCGCGTTGTACGCGCCGGCGAGCCCGCGGTCCGAGGTCAGCACCAGCACGCCGGCGTTCGTCGGCCGCTCGCGGTCCTCGAGCAGCGGGTGCTGCACCGCGCCGGTCTGGCGCGCGAGGTCCTCCATCGCCTTCGTGAGCTGGATCGCGTACGGGCGCGCGGCCTCCACGCGCTGCTGCGCACGCACGATCCGCGACGACGCGATCAGCTCCATCGCGCGCGTGATCTTCTTCGTGGACTGGACGGAGCGGATCCGCCGTCGGACGATCCGGAGCTGCGCGCCCACTAGCCCTCGGGGTCCTCGTCGTCGGGGAGCGGCACCTGGCCCTGGACGTCGTCCTCTTCGGCCAGCGATGGACCGCCTTCCTCGTCCTCGTCGTCGGCCGAGGACATCCGGTCCCAGCCGACGTCCGGCTTCACCTCGTCGGGCGGGGTGCCGGCGCCGCGGCCGGCCTCGCTGCCGGCCGCGGTGTCGCTCGGCTCGAACGTCTCGGTGAACGACGCCACGGACTCCTTCAGGGTCGCCTCGGTCTCCTCGGAGAGCTCGCCGCTCTCGCGGATCGTGTCGAGGACGTCGGTCCGTGCCTCCAGGTACGAGACGAAGTCCTCCACGAAGCGCTTCGCGTCCTCCACCGGAAAGGCGTCGAGGAACCCACCCGTGGCGGTCCAGATCAGGACGACCTCCCGCTCCACCGGGAGCGGTTGGTACTGGGGCTGCTTCAGGACCTCCACCACGCGCGCGCCGCGGGCGAGCTGCTGCTGCGACGCCTTGTCCAGCTCGGAGCCGAACTGCGCGAACGCCTCCAGGGCGCGGAACTGCGCGAGGTCCAGCCGGAGTCGCCCCGCCACCTGCTTCATCGCCTTCGTCTGCGCGTTGCCGCCGACGCGCGAGACCGAGATCCCGATGTTGATCGCCGGCCGCACGCCGGCGAAGAACAGGTCCGGCTCCAGGTAGATCTGCCCGTCCGTGATCGAGATCACGTTCGTCGGGATGTACGCCGAGATGTCGTTGCCCTTCGTCTCGATGATCGGCAGCGCCGTGAGCGACCCGCCGCCCAGCTCGTCGGAGAGCTTCGCGGCGCGCTCGAGCAACCTCGAGTGCAGGTAGAACACGTCGCCGGGGAACGCCTCGCGGCCCGGCGGGCGCCGAAGGAGGAGCGACAGCGTCCGGTAGGCGGTGGCCTGCTTCGACAGGTCGTCGTAGACGATCAGCGCGTGCTCGCCGTTGTACATCCAGTGAGCGCCGAACGCGGCGCCGGCGTACGGGGCCACGTACTGGAACGGCGCCGGGTCGGACGCCGGGGCGTTCACGACCACCGTGTACTCGAGGGCGCCGTTCACCCGCAGCGTCTCGACCACCTCGGCCACGGTCGAGGACTTCTGCCCCACGGCGACGTAGATGCATTTCACGCGCTTCTTCGGGTCCCCGCTCGCCCAATGTTCCTTCTGCGCGATGATCGCGTCGATCGCCACCGCGGTCTTCCCGGTCTGACGGTCGCCGATGATCAGCTCGCGCTGGCCGCGCCCGATCGCCGTCATCGCGTCGATCCCCGTGATGCCCGTGTACAGGGGCTCCTTCACCGGCTGGCGGTTCACGACATTGGGCGCCTGCACCTCGAGGTTCCGCCGGTCGTCTGCCTGGATCGGACCCAGGTCGTCGATCGGCTCGCCGAGCGCGTTCACGACGCGTCCGAGGAAGCCGTCGCCGACCGGCACGGACAGGATCTGGCCCGTCTGCTTCACCGCGTCGCCCTCTTGGATGTGCGCGGACTCGCCGAGCACGATGCAGCCGATCTCGTCGACGTCGAGGTTGAACGCGAGCCCGAGGACCCCGCCGGGGAACTCGAGCAGCTCGTTCGCCATCGCGTGCGGGAGACCCGAGACGCGGGCGATCCCGTCGCCCGCCTCCATCACCCGGCCGAGCTCACCGCGTTCGACCGACGGTGTCCACGATTGCACGTGCTTCCGCAGCGCCCCCGCGATGTCGTTCGGGTCGAAGTCTTCGATCGTGGTTGCCATCACGTCACACGCTCCCTGTCAGGTGCTGCCTCGCGTCGATCAGGCGGCTCGCGACCGAGCCGTCGAACACCTCGTCGCCCACGCGGGCGACCACGCCGCCCACCACCGCCGGGTCGACGACCACCTTCAGCTCCACGGGCTGGCCGGCGACCTCGGAGAGCGCTGCTTCGAGCTTGCCTCGTTGGTCGTCGGAGAGCGCGACGGCGGTCCGGACCTCCGCGAGCCGCTTCTCGGAGCGCGCGGCGGCCTCTCGCGCGAGCTCCTCCGCGATCGGACCGAGCCGGCGGGCCTGTCCCGCCTCGACGAGGAAAGCTGCGAGCGTCCTCGTCAGCGGATGGGCGCGCTCGCCGAGGATGTCCTCCACCACGCCACGCTTGTTCTCGGCGGGGAGGGCGGCGTCGGTCAGCGCCTCGCGAAGCTCCCGGTTCGTGTCCACGGCGTTCGCGAACGCGTAGAGCTCGTCCTGCACGCGATCGAGCGCGCCCTCGGCCTGCGCGATCGCGAGGAGCGCCTGGGCGTAGCCGGTGACGGTTCGATCGCTCGCCGCCACTTAGGTCGCGTCCCCTCCCGCGCCGCCCTTCCCGTTCGACGATCCGTTCCCGGCCGACACCTGCTCGATGAACTCCTCGATCAGCCGCTGGTGCGCACGTTCGTCGATCGACTCCTCGACGATCCGCTCGGCGAGCTCCACGGAGATCGAGCCGACCTGACCGCGGAGCTCCTGGAACGCGCGCTCCCGTTCGGCCCGGATCTCGTCCTGGGCCCGCGCGACGGTCGCCTGCGACTCCTCCTCGGCCTTGGCTTGGATGTCCCGCCGGAGCTGCTCGGCCGTGGCGCGCGCCTCCTCGATGATGCGGTTGGCCTCCTCGCGAGCGCCGGCGAGCTGCTGGCGGTACTGCTCCTGCAGCTTCTGGGCCTCGACCCGCTCGGCCTCGGCGCGCTCCATCTCTCCCGCGATCGCCTCCTGCCGCTCCTCGAGCACCTGCCGAACGCGCGGGAGCACCCACTTCCACGTGAAGAAGAACAGGATCGCGAACGCGATCAGTCCGATGATCAGCTCGCCGACGGCCGGATACAGGTCGGCGGCCTCGGAGACCTCCTCGCCGTGCTCCTCCTCCGCCTGCGCGAGGACGGATGCGATCGTTGCCAGCATCGCCAGGCCCCTCTCAGATGATGAACGAGAACGCGATGCCGAACAGCGCGAGCGCCTCGATCAGACCGATCCCGATGAACATCGTGGTCCGGACCTGGTTCGCGTACTCGGGCTGACGGGCCATCGCCTCGACGGACTTCCCGATCAGGATGCCGAGCCCGATCCCGGGTCCGATCGCGGCGAGCCCGATGATCAGGCCCTTGCCGATCGTTTCCAGGCCGGAGAAGTCACTGACGGCCTGTGCGAGCAACCCCACCATGCATGCCTCCTTGTCTAGTGCTCCTCCGCCATCGCCCCGCCGATGTAGGAAGCGCTGAGGACGGCGAAGATGAACGCCTGCAGCAACGCGACGAAGACCTCGAACGCCACCAGGATCACCGACATCGGGAACGAGACCACGAGGCCCAGATAGCTCAGTCCCCCGTTCAGCAGGAAGAACTCGGTCCCGAGGAACGCCAGCGCGAGCAGGAAGTGCCCGGCCACGAAGTTGGCGGCGAGACGGATCGTGAGCGTGATCGGTCGGATCACGATGTTCGAGATGAACTCGATCGGGATCATCAGCGGTTGGATCCACCACGGCGCCGCCGGGATGTAGCACGTGAACTTCAGGTACCCGAAGAAGCCGTGTTTCGCGATCCCCACCCCGTTGTAGGTCACCCACGACACGAGCGCGAGCGCGAGCGGGATCGCGATCCGAGACGTCGCGGCGAAGTTCACCCACGGGGCGACCTCGAAGATGTTCATGAACAGGATGAAGAAGAAGAAGGTCGTGAGGAGCGGGAGGAACGTATCGGCCGCGGGGCCGAGCATGGGGAAGGAGATCTGCTCACGGACGAAGCCGACCCCCGACTCCATCACCGCCTGCAGCTTCCCGGGGACGACCCGCGGCTTGCGGAACGCGAAGAAGAACAGCCCCAGGTAGACGAGGACGGCGGCGAAGACGAGCGCGATGATGAAGTTGAAACAGAACTCGATCCCGAACACGTCGATGCTGAAGTAGCAATCGAACACGAAGTCCTTGGTCGTGGGCGGATGGAACTCGGCCGCCAGAACGCTCGCGGTCACGAGGCGCGCTCCCGGAAGTACCAGAGGTCGGCCTGCATCCGGCCGCTCACGAGCTTCATCTCGATCACCAGGAGCGCGATCGTGGCGGGGATGAAGGCTGCCGCGAACGCGATCGGAGAGAACCACGCGACCCGATCGAGGAGCACCAACGCGACGGTGAACGCGGCGAGGCGCACCAGGAAGCCGCCGAGCCCGACCGCGACGAGCACCTCCGGCGAGATCCGCGCGGCCCACGCGATCGAGACGGCGCTCGCTCCGAAGAGGGCGGCGACGGCCACGATGCCGAGCCCGGCCGACCAGGCCGCGCCGGCTCCGCCCAGCAGGGCGCCGCCGAGCGTCGCAACGGCGAGGGCCGGGACCGCCAACGGCAGGAGCCGGCGCATCAGCTCGCGCTCCGGCTCCGCCCTGGTGGTCACTCGCCTCCCTTGCCGTACCGCAGATACACGATGTAGATGCCGACCGCGGCTCCCGTCACGATCCCGACCGCCGTGAGGACGGTCCCGGTGCCGAGGATGCGGTCCAACAGGTACCCCAGCCCTCCGACCGCGACGATCCCCCCGACGAGATGCGACGTGATCGACCAGCCGGTCCCCATCCCGGACCACGCGTCGTTCCTGCGGGGCCCGTTCATGAGAGGCGGACACTGTACCCATGCCCTTCGGGCTCCGTCAAAACGTCGCCGAGCCGTTTCCGCTGGTCAGGGGGCCATTCCGCGGTTCCCGACCATCGCTTGTGAATCATTTCACGAAGTCGGACGGGCGTCACGCGGCGGTCCCGGCCGCGGGGACGGTGGCGCGGCTTCGAGCGGCGCGGGCTCCGACGGGGGCGCGGCCTCCGCTTCGAGGTGTGTGCCACCGTTCACCAGCCCGTTCCGGCGGCGTTCGAGGAACCGGGGGAGCGCCGTCACGAGGAAGAGCACGAGCGCGGCCGCGACGATGGCGCCGGCCAGCAGGCGCCCGTCGATCACCCCGATCGCGAGCGAAGCTCCGCAGAACAGCGCGGTCCACAGGTACATCAGGAGCACCGTCTGCCGGTGTCCGTGCCCGATGTCCATCAGTCGGTGGAAGATGTGCTCCTTGTCGGCGTGCGCGATCCCGAGCCCCTTCCGCGTCCGCCGGACGATGGCGAGCAACACGTCGAGGAACGGGATCGCGAGGACCAGCAACGGCACCAGCAGCGGGAGCGCGATCACCGCGACCTCCCCGCGGTCGGGAGGCGTCGGATCGTTCCCAACCCCGGCGATCGTCGCGATCGCGACGAGCATGCCGAGCAGCATCGAGCCGGTGTCCCCCATGAAGATCCTCGCGGGGTGGAAGTTCCAGGGGAGGAACCCGAGGCAGATCCCGACGGTGATCGCGGACAGGAGCGCGGCGACCGAGGCGGTCTCCGAGGGATCCCCCCCACCACCGATCAGGTAGATGAAGAACGTCGTCGCGGCGATCGCCACCATGCCGGCCGCGAGTCCGTCCAGACCGTCCACGAGGTTGATCGCGTTCGCGCACGCCACGACCCACAGGACCGTGAGGGGCACGGCTTCGTCGGCGCCGAGGATCGCGAGCCCCTCCCCCGGGAGCACGAAATACGCGAGCTGGACGCCGAGCAGCACGAGGATGCCGGCGATGAAGATCTGGGCGGTGAGCTTGGCGAGCGCCGACATGTCCCGCCGATCGTCGATCGCCCCCAGGCCCACCATCAAGGTGCACGTGACGACCGCCGCGAGCGGCTCGGCCGCGGTCTCGTTCACCGCGTCGAAGAAGGGGAGGAAACGCGAGGCGACCATCGCCACGAGGAACCCCATCCACATCGCGAGGCCGCCCATCGTGGGCGTGGGGACCGTGTGGAGCTTCCGTTCGGCCGGCCGATCGATCGCGCCGATGCGAGTCGCGAATCGCCTGACCGCAGGAGTCAGCGCGAACGTGGTCCCCGCGGCGACGAGGAAGACGGTCAGGTACGGGACCACGATGACGTCAGTCTGCGCGCGCGCTCACGGCGCCGGCAACCGGACCGTTCACCGTCTCCCCAGCTCGGACCCTTCCACGCCGGGGAGTGTCACGTCCCCGCCGCGCAGGTGCAAGCCCGGGCTCAGGCGTAGACCGGGAACCGCTCCATCAGGTCGCTGACCCGAGCGGCGGCCTTGTCCTTGGCCGCGCCGTCATCACCGGCCTTCAGCACCTCGCCGATGATCGACGCGATCTCGGCCATCTCGCCCTCGTCCATCCCGAGGGTCGCCGGGCCGGGCGTTCCGACCCGGATGCCGGATGGGGCGGACGGGGGGTTCGGGTCGTAGGGGATCTGGTTCTTGTTCAGGGAGATGCCGATCTCGTCGCAGACCGCCTCGGCCGTCTTCCCGTCCGTACCCACGGGCCGGACGTCGGCGAGGATCAGGTGCGAATCGGTCCCGCCGGAGATCACGCGCAGCCCCTCGTCGGCGAGCCCGGCGGCCAAGGCCCGCGCGTCGCGCACGACGCGGTGCGTGTAGTCGCGGAACGCCGGCGTCATCGCCTCCTTGAGCGCCACCGCCTTCGCGGCGATCACGTGCTCGAGCGGACCGCCCTGCATCATCGGGAACACGGCCTTGTCGATCGATCTGGCGTGCTCCTCCTTGCAGACGATCATCGCGCCGCGCGGACCCCGGAGCGCCTTATGCGTCGTGAACGTCACGACGTCGGCATGCGGCACCGGCGACGGATAGGCGCCGCCCGCCACGAGGCCGATGAAGTGGGACGCGTCGACCCAGAGGAGGGCGTTCACCTCGTCCGCGATCTCCCGGAACGCCGCGAAGTCGATCTCGCGCGGGTACGCCGTGTATCCCGACAGGATGATCGTCGGCCGGTGCTCCTTGGCGAGGTCGCGGACGCGATCCATGTCGAGCTGCTCCGTCTCGCGATCCACCTGGTAGCCGATGAAGTGGAACCACATCCCCGAGACGTTCACGGGTGAGCCGTGCGTGAGGTGCCCGCCGTGTGCGAGCTCCATGCCGAGGACCCTCGAGCCCGGGTCGTTCGGCTCCAGGAACGCGCCGAACACGGCCATGTTCGCCTGGGCGCCGGCGTGCGGCTGGACGTTCGCGTGCTCCGCACCGAACAGCTCCTTCGCGCGGTCGATCGCGAGCCGCTCCGTCACGTCGACGAACTCGCATCCGCCGTAGTAGCGGCGACCGGGATAGCCCTCGGCGTACTTGTTCGTCATCGTCGAGCCGAGAGCCGCGAGCACCGCGGGGCTCGCGTAGTTCTCGGAAGCGATGAGGCGGAGGTTCGTCCGTTCCCGCTGGAGCTCGTTCGCGATCGCGTCCGCGACCTCGGGGTCGGTCTCCTTCAGCGCTTCCCAGTCTGCCGCGTGATCCCTCATCCTCCGAGCTCCCCTCGTTCGATCTCCCTGATCTGCTCGAGCCGCGGGACGTGGCGACCGCCCTCGAACGACGTCGCCAGCCAGACCCGCACGATCTCCCGAGCGTACGCGGGGGCGACCACGCGCGCCCCCAACGCCAGCACGTTGGCGTCGTTGTGCTCCCGGGACAGCCGGGCCAGGTAGAGGTCGTGACAGAGCGCGGCGCGGATGCCGCGCACCTTGTTCGCCGCGATCTGCTCCCCCTGGCCGGAGCCGCCCAGGACGATCGCGCGGTCGGCGCCGCCGCTCGCGACCGCGCGCGCGGCGGCGGCGCAGAACGGCGGGTAGTCGACGGGCTCGGTCGAGTTCGTGCCGTGGTCCTGGACCTCGTGGCCCTCCTCGGCGAGGAACGCCTTCAGGTCCTCCTTCAGGGGGAAGCCGGCGTGATCCGCGCCGAGTGCGACACGCATCAGGCGGCGCCCCGCGTGAGCGCCGCGGCCAGGCGGCCTGACAGGTCGTGGAGCTCCTCCGCGACCTCGCGGTAGCCGTCGATCGGATCGCCGAGCGGATCCCGGACGTCTCCGTCGGCCGACCCCGACCCGTTGCGCGCGGCGGCGGCAGCCGCCACCCGGTCGGGGAGCGGCCCGGTCGCGGGCGCCGCCTCGAGCAGCCGCACGAGCTCCTTGATCGTGAACGTCTTGTCGCGCTGCTCGGGCCAGTTCCGGACGATCGCGTCGCGGTGCTCGTTCGCCATGCAGAGGACCAGGTCGGCGTCGTCCACGTGCCCGGCGCTCACGTTGCGAGCGAGGTGGCCGCCGATGTCGACGCCGCGCTCCGCGGCCGCGCGGATCGACTCGTCCATCGCGCCGGAGCCCTCCCAGCCCGCCGTCCCGGCGGACGTGACCGCAGGGGCGGCCTCCCCGACCCGTTCCTCGAGCGCCGCGCGCAGGAACCCCTCGGCCATCGGGGAGCGGCAGACGTTCCCCGTGCACACGACCAGGATCCCGCTCATCACGAAGGCGGCGAGTCTAGCAACGTCCGTTCGTCCGGCAGGAGCTCGCCGAGCCCCCGTGCCGGAAGGGCGCCCGGACGAAGGATCCGGGCCGGCCCGTGCGCGAGATCGATCACCGTCGACGCCAGGCCGTCGAGCGGCTCGTCCTGGCAGAGGAACACCGCGACGTCGTCGGCGAACAGGTCGCGGACCTCCTCGCACGTGGTGGCGGGCCGATCGCCGGACCGGTTCGCGCTCGTGACGGCGAGCGGACCCGTCTCCGCCAGCAGCGCGAGCGCCAGCGCGTGTCGTGGCGCGCGGACGCCGACGGTCGTCCGGTCGCCGCCCAGCTCCCAGTCCGACGCGTCCTCGGTCCGCTCCAGGACGATCGTGAGGGGGCCGGGCCAGCACGCCCGGGCGAGGAGATCCGCGCGGTCGTCGAACACGGCGACGTCCCGGGCGGCGTCGAGGTCGGCGACCAGCACCGGGAGCTCGAGATCCCGGGGACGACGTTTCGCCTCGAACACCAGCGTCGTGGCCACCGGGTCGTCCGGCCTGGTCCCGATCCCGTAGACGGTGTCGGTCGGGATCACGACGAGCTCCCCCCGACGTGCGGCCGCCACCGCCTCCGCGAGCCGGCGCTCGAGCCCGGTCACGTCGGCGACCGGCCCGTGACGACGCGATCGCGCCCGGCGAGGTCCTGCCGCACGGCGACCTCGACGAACCCGGTCCGGGCGGCCGCGCGACCGACCGCGTCCGCCGTCGACTCCTCGATCTCGATCGCGACGAGCCCGCCCGGCCTGAGCCAATCGGCCGCCTCGACGAACAGCCGCTCCGCGAGCTCGACCCCGCCGAACAGGGCGAGCTCCGGCTCGGCCCGGACGTCGGCGGGCAGCCGGTCCCGTTCCTCGAGTGCCACGTAGGGCGGATTGGCGACGACCGCGTCCAGTCGACCGCGGAGCGCCGACGGCAACGGCTCCAGCAGATCGCCCTCGCGGATCGAGACGTCGAGCCGCAACGCGGTCGCGTTCTCGCGGGCGAGCGCCACGGCGTCGGGCGAGAGGTCCGTGGCGAAGACGGTCGCGTCGGGCCGCTCGTCGCGGATCGCCAGGGCCACCGCGCCCGTCCCGGTCCCGACGTCGGCGACGACGGGCGCAGCGACGTTCGCGAGACCGTCGAGCGCGGCCTGGACGAGGATCTCGGTCTCCGGCCGGGGCACGAACACGCCCGGCCGGACGCCGACCACGAGCCGACGGAACCCCTGCTCCCCCGTCACGTGTTGGAGCGGCTCCCCGGCGCACCGGCGGCAGAGCGCTCGGCCGAACCGTTTCGCCTCCTGGGTCGTGAGCCCTGCCCGCGCGTAGATCCCCGTCCGATCCGTCCCCAGAACGTGCGACAGGAGCCGCTCGGCGGTGGGAACCGGGCTCTCCACACCGTGCCGCTCGAGGTAGTCGGCCGCGCGTCGAACGACCTGGGTGGGGCCCACCTCAGTCGTCCGAGGACCCGTCGGCCGAGAGCTGCGCAGACCGCTCGGCCGCGTTCAACCGCTCGGTGAAGCCGTCGAGCTCCTCGCCGCCGGCGAGCACCTCGGCGAGCCGATGGGACGTGTGCTTGATCCGATGATCCGTCACCCGCCCCTCTGGGAAGTTGTAGGTGCGGATCTTCTCGGATCGATCGCCGGTCCCGAGCATCGACCGTCGGGTCACCGATTCCTTCTCCCGGTGCTCGTCGAGCGCGCGCTGGTAGAGGCGCGCGCGGAGGTAGCGCATCGCCTTCTCCCGGTTCTGCAGCTGCGAGCGCTCCTCCTGCACCTCGACCTTGATGCCGGAGGGCTTGTGGACGATGCGCACCGCGGAGTCGGTCGTGTTCACGGACTGTCCGCCGGGGCCGCTCGACCTGTAGACGTCGATCTCGAGATCCTCGGGCCTGAGCTCGACCTCGACCTCCTCCGCCTCCGGCATCACCGCGACGGTCGCGGTCGAGGTGTGGATCCGTCCCTGTGACTCGGTCACCGGGACGCGTTGCACGCGGTGGACGCCGGACTCGTGCTTCAGCCGCGCGTAGGCGTCGCGGCCCTTGATCCCCACCACGACCTCCTTGAACCCGCCGAGCTCCGACGGGGCGGAGGCGAGGGTGTCCGACTTCCATCGCCGTCGGTCCGCCAGGTGCCGGTACATCTCGAACAGGTCGCCGGCCCACAGGGCCGCCTCCTGTCCGCCGGCCCCCGCGCGGATCTCGAGGATCAGGTCCTTCCCGTCGTTCGGGTCCTTCGGGACGAGGAGCTGCTCGAGGCGGCCGCGGAGCGCCTCGGCGCGTTCCGCGGCGGCGCGCGCCTCCTCCTCGAACGCCTCGGCCAGCTCGGGGTCGGTCTCGGCGGCCGCGAGCTCCCGAGCCTCCGACGCGTCCGCCACGACGCGCCGGTACTCGCGGTAGGGGCGGACGATCTGCTCGAGCTCCGCGAACGCCTGGCCGAGCGTCCGCAGCCGGTCGGGATCGGTGGACGCCTCGACCGAGGACATCTCGGTTTGGAGCTGTTCGAAGCGAGCCTCGATCTCCTGCAGGCGATCGTCGACGTCCATGACGCCGACATCCTCCCAGGCGCCGTCCGGCGCCGGGTGCTACTCCTCGCGCTCGTCGAAGTCGAGGTCGATCGACGCGAGATCCGGGAGCTCGATCGCGCTGTCGGTGTTCACCCAGAGATCCTCGTAGCGCGGGTCGACGGGCGCATCGACGGCGGGGGCGGCGTCTTCTCCTTCGGACGGAACGGGAACGGTCGTCGTCGGCGGATCGGCCTCGGACTCCTCCGCGTCCACGGAATGGGCGTCATCGATCGACACCGTCAGCTCGTCGGCGACGGTCACGAGCGTGGATCGCATCTCGTCCAACTGACTGACGAGGGCCCGACGCTTGTCCACGAGCGCCGAGAGGATCCGATCGGACTCGATCTTCGCATGCTCCAGGAGCTCGGACCCCTCCTGCTTGGCCTCTTCGGCGCGTGCCTGCGCGTCGACCCGGATGCGGTCCGCGTCGCTGCGCGCCCGTTCGACCGCGGACTGCGCCTCGGACCGCGCGTTCTCGAGGATCCGATCCGCCTCCTGGTCGGCCATCTCGATCAGGTGCGCGAAGCGCTTGGACAGGGCGTCGTAGGGATCGTCGACCGGCCCGGCGGCGGCCTGTTCCCGCTCGGGCGTCGGGGCGGCGGGCTCGTGGTCGCCCCGCGCCGCCGCGGACCCCGCCGCGAGTCGGAGCTCGCTCAACTCGCGCTCCAGCATCCCCACCTGGTTCGCGATCGACGTCAGGTACGCGCGCACCTGCTGTGGGTCGTACCCCCGGCGCACGGTGGCGAACTCCCGCCTCCTGATCTGTTCCGCGCTCGGCAGCAACGGCATGTCCAGGTCGCTGGTCGGCATGGGGAAACCTCCCGAGTCGTGGGGGGAACGGGTTCATCGAACCGCGAAAGAACGGCCGATGCAACGACCTGCGGCGAAGAGCGTGGTGAGCGTTCGGAGGCTACCGGTCGGACGTGGTCGCGTCCGCCTCGCGGCGGAGCAGCTCGCGGAACGACCGCACTGCCACCTCGATCTGCGAGCGATCCGGCTGCTGCGTCGTGATCCTCTGCAGCCAGATCCCCGGGCGCATCAGGGCGCGCATCACGAGCGACCCCGGGTGCTTGGCCCCGAACCGCAGCGCCTCGTAGGAGATCGCGGCGATGATCGGAATCGCGATCACGCGGGACATGATCCGCCAGAACAGCGAAGGGGTCCCGAACAGCGTGAACACGAAGATCGTGATGACCAGCACGATGATCAAGAAGTTCGTCCCACAGCGGACGTGCTCCTTGGGGAACCGGTCGATCGACTCCGGCTCGAGCTCCTCGCCGTGTTCGAACGCGGCGATCGTCTTGTGCTCGGCGCCGTGGTACTCGAACACGCGGTGGATGTCCTTGGTCTTGCCGATCAACCAGAGGTACGCGACGAAGATCCCCACGCGGAACAACCCTTCACCGAACAACGTCAGGATGCCCGCCTGCCCGGTGCGGTTCTCGAACCACGCGGCGACGAGCGCCGGGAGCACGATGAAGATCCCGATGAACAACGCGAGCGCCAGGACGATCGACAGGGCGACCTGCCGCGGAGTCAGGCGCTCGTCCTCCTCCAGCGACTGGTTCGCCGAGATCATCAGCGCTCGCATGCCGATCGCGAGCGACTGGCCCAGGACGATGATGCCACGGAAGAACGGCTTCCCGAGGAGCGGTACCCGCAGGACGATCGAGTCGATCTCGTGGGACTCGACGTGGACCGAGCTGTCCGGCCGGCGGACCGCGATCGCCCAGAAGCCGGCGCCGCGCATCATCACGCCC
This sequence comes from Actinomycetota bacterium, assembly GCA_036281075.1. Taxonomy (GTDB): domain Bacteria; phylum Actinomycetota; class UBA4738; order UBA4738; family HRBIN12; genus JAJNBA01. The sequence goes on from DASUPO010000080.1 coordinate 17,176, forward strand.
TCCACGACGGCCTGGCCGCCGTAGAGGTGCGTGCGAGGTGACGCCGCTTCGGAGGCTCCGTCCGCCACGTGCCCGGCTAGCCCTGCTGCGCCTGCTGGGCCGCCTGCGTCTTCGCGTACCGTCGCTGGAAGCGCTCGACCCGCCCGCCTGCGTCCACGAACTTCTGCTTGCCCGTGTAGAAGGGGTGACAGTTCGAACACAGCTCGGCGCGGATCTCGCTCACGGTGGATCGGGTCTGGAACGTGTTGCCGCAGGAGCAGTGCACGTTGGCGATCTGATATTCGGGATGGATCCCCTGCTTCATCTCTCTCTCCTCTCGCCCCCCAAGGGTAGCCGGAGGGGCCGGACTTCCGGCCCTCGCGGCTATCCGCCGGACGGCGCCTTCGCGATCTCCTTGAGGAACTGCTCGTTCGACTTCGTCGCGCGGATCTTGTCGACCAGCAGCTCCAGGGCCGCCCCCACGTCGAGCGCGTGCAGGACCCGGCGGAGCTTGATCACGAGCGCCAGCTCCTCGGGCGGCATCAGGAGCTCTTCCTTCCGGGTCCCCGAGGCGTCCACGTTGATGGCCGGGAACAGCCGCTTCTCCGAGAGTGAACGATCGAGCCTGAGCTCCATGTTCCCGGTGCCCTTGAACTCCTCGAAGATCGCGTCGTCCATCCGGGAGCCGGTCTCGACGAGGGCGCTCGCGATGATCGTGAGCGATCCCCCCTCCTCGATGTTCCGCGCCGCCCCGAAGAACCGGCGAGGCGGGTAGAGCGCTCCGGAGTCGATCCCGCCCGACAGGATCTTGCCCGAGGACGGCGCCGCCAGGTTGTAGGCGCGCGACAGCCGGGTGATCGAGTCGAGGATGATCGCCACGTCCTTGCCGGACTCGGCCAGCCGTCGGGCCCGCTCCAAGACGAGCTCCGTGACCTGGATGTGCTGGTCCGTGGGCTTGTCGAACGTGGAGTACACGACCTCCGCGGCTTCGACGGTCCGCTGCCAGTCCGTGACCTCCTCCGGCCGCTCGTCGACCAACAGCACCATCACGTGGGTCTCCGGGCTCGACTGGATGATGCCGTTCGCGATCTGCTTGAGGACCGTGGTCTTCCCGGCCTTCGGCGGGGACACGACCATCCCGCGCTGGCCCTTCCCGATCGGAGCGACCATGTCGATGATCCGCTCCGTCACGGCGGTCGGTCCGGACTCCAGACGGAACCGATCGTCCGGGAAGAGCGGGGTGAGCTTGTCGAAGGACTTGCGCTCCTTCGAAGCCTCCGGGTCCGTGTCGTTGACCTTCTCGACCTCGAGGAGCGCCCAGTACTTCTCGTTGTCCCTCGGCTGGCGGACCTTGCCCGTGACCACGTCGCCCTTGCGGAGCTGGTGCTTGCGCACCTGCGACATCGACACGTAGATGTCCTCCGGCCCCGGGAGGTAGCCCGAGGTCCGCAGGAAGCCGTAGCCGTCGGGGAGCAGGTCGAGGATCCCGGAGGCGGACGGCGCCGTCTTCAGCGCCTCGACCCGCTCCTGCTCCTCCCGCTCCCGGCGCTCCTCGCGCATCTGGCGCCGCTCCTCGCGGGTGGGCCGGCGGCGGCGGTTGCGGGGATCGTTCCGATCGCCGCGACCGCCCCGGTCCCCGTCGCGGGGCCCGCCCTGCCGGTCGTCCGGCCGGCGGTCACCGCCGCCCGGACGACGGTCCGCCTCGGGACGGCGGTCGTCGACCGTCGTGTCCGCGCGCGGCCCGTCGGTCGAGGGCTGCTCGTCCGACGCCGACTCCGATGCGGGTTCGTCGGTCGCGGGTTCGTCCGTCGAAACGGCGCCGCCGGACGCGGGGACGTTCGCCCCGCCGCCGTCGTGCCGCTCGCCGTTCGACGAGGCCTCGACGATCGCGTCGATCAGCCCCGCCTTGCGCAGACGCTGGATCCCTTCGATCCCCATCGTCTGCGCGATCTGCTGCAGCTCCGGGAGGAGCTTGCCCTCCAGCGTGCTGCGATCCATGGTTTCCATCCGTGCCCTGCCTCTCTTTCTCGCTAGGGCCGTTCGTCCTTTTCCGTGTGTGGCTCGCTCTCCGGCCGCTCGCCGTGGAGCGCCCGCCAGTCGGCGAGGAACTTCTCCAATCCGACGTCGGTCAGGGGGTGCTTCACGAGCTTCGTGAAGACGTCGTACGGCATCGTGGCGATGTCGGCGCCGGCGAGCGCGGCCTCGACCACGTGCATCGGATGCCGGAGGGACGCCGCCAACACGTTGGTGGTGGTGTATCCCTGCACGGCGTAGAGCTCGCAGATGTCCCGGAGGACGTTCATGCCGTCCGCGCCGACGTCGTCGATCCGCCCCAGGAACGGCGAGACGCAGTACGCGCCGATCTCCGCGGCCAGGATCGCCTGCGCGGGCGAGAACACGAGCGTCACGTTGATCCGGATCCCCTCGCCGGCGAGCCGTTTGCCCGCCTCCAGACCCCCCGGCGTCATCGGGACCTTCACGACGGCGTTCGGCGCCATGCCGGCGAGCCGCCGCCCCTCCTCGGCCATCGGGCCCGCCTCGGGCTCGGTGGTCTCCAGGGAGATGTCGCCCTCCACCTCCGCGAGGATCTCCTTCCAGACCACGTCGGGGTCGCCACCCTCCTTGGCGACGAGCGACGGGTTCGTGGTCACGCCCGAGAGGACGCCCCAGCGATTGATCTCGCGGATCTCGTCGATGCTGGCCGTATCCAGGAACAATCTCATGCCGTCTTCCCTTCCTCGCCCTCCGCGGGCTGCGCGTGCCGCTCCGCCCAGGCCGTCGCCCGCTCCATCACGAGGTCGAGGACGGCGGAGATCGCCTGGTCGAAGCTATGGTTGGGGATGATCGGGATGCCGTGGGAGAGCGCCTGGCTCTTCACGTACTTCTGGAGCCTCCTGATGTTCTCGAAGTTCTTCGCGTAGCGCTCCGCCGGTCGCACGCCGGTCTCGCGGACGGCGAAGTGGTTCAGATGCTTGCTCTCGTCCTCGACCTCGAGGATCAGCGGAACCGCGACGAGCAGATCCTCGTAGTCATCGACGTCGAAGAACCCGGGGACGACGTGCACGCCCTCGATCACGATGCTGGTCCCCTCCGTGACCGAGCGCTTGATCATCGCCTCGATGCCCACCGAGACCGCCTGGGTCTGTTCCCGGAAGCCCGCGACGAGCGCATCGGAACGACGCGTCGGCTCCCGGACCGCCCTGTCGGTCTGGAACGACGACACGTGCAGCGAAGGCATCAGCTCGCTCGAGAGCATGGCGCGCATCACCTCGCGGATCGAACCGTCCGTCGCGGCGACCCGCACGATCCCGAGGCGGTGCGCGAGATGCGTCGCGATCGTCGACTTCCCGACGCCGACGGCGCCGCCGATCAGGATCACCAGCGGAACGTCCAGTCCCTGGACGTCCCGCCAGCGAGTGAAGTTCCTCGCGTACCGCTCGCCGGCGAGCTCCCAGAGGGTCTCGTGGGCGACCCGGTTCAGCTCCTCGCTGCTGATCGAGAGCCGGCCCTCGTCGAGCAGGCTCGCCTCGATCGCCTCCGCCACCTCGTACGCGCGGTAGGCCGAGAGCCCGGTCACCATCACCTGCGACGCCATCAGTCCCTTGGAGTAGGGCAGGCCCGGATCCAGGTCCGAGATCGTGATGTGGGGTGTCTTGTCTCTGGTCATCGACGGTTCCCTGCCCGAGCCAACGCGATGTCGATCGCGCCGCCGAGCGCGGTGTTGAGGTCGGCGGAGCCTTCCACTGCCTCCGCCCGGTTGTCCACGAACACGACCTCCGCCCCTCGGTCGAGGGCCCTGGCGGCCGCCGTATCGACCGCCGCCGCCTTCAGTTCCGTGAGGAGGACGTCGTATCCCTGGACCGCATCGAGGTCTTCGACCAGGCCGGCTCGATCGGCCAGCCGCGCGCTCCACCCGACGACCGTGCACCCGTGATCGGCTTCGAGGCGACGGATCAGCCTCTCGACGACCGCGGGAGGCGCAGTCGTGGTGAAGAACGCTTCCTTGCCCCTGATCCCTTCCAGCGGGACCGGTACGAGTTCCGCGACGATGAACGCTGCGTCGTCCAGGTAACGCCGGACAGGGGAACGGAGCGCGGAAAGGTTCTCTGACCCGGATGGGTCGGCACCCATCGTAACAATCACCAGATCCGACCGCAAGAGCCGGTACGGGCCCAGGTAGCCGGCCAGGTACTCGGCCGGCGCCGTCGACGGGACGACGAGGACGCCGGCGTCCCACGGCAGCGGTGGGATCGCCGCGCCGCTGCCCTCGAGGATCACGAGGCCGGGGTCGAGGGAGACCGCGAGCTCCGCGGCCTCACGGACGTTGGACGTATACGGCGCGCC
>DASUPO010000081.1:0-32273 GCA_036281075.1 Actinomycetota bacterium
GGAGGCCTCGCCGACGACTCTGATCTGCGGGGAGCGCGAGAGCGACAGGCGAAGCCCTTCGCGAACGACCTCGTGGTCGTCTGCGATCAGACAGGTGATCTCGCTGGTCATGACGGCTTGGCTCCCCAAGGCACGATGATAATCGGGTGACGAGCGCTCACACTTTAGAGGGACTTGTCATCGACCCTCTCGAGGGCCCCTTTCCGGGGGCGCTCGTTTTCGAGGACGGACGCATCGCGAGCGTCGAGCGGAAGCCCGGTGGAGCGGTCGAGCCGCTCCTCTTCCCGGGCTTCCTCGACCTGCACGTCTACGCCCCCGAACGGCTCGCCGGGGAGGGCGTCACCGGCTACCTCCTCGCCACGCGCGAGCTCTGCGAGCCGGAGGACCCGCTCTGTCTCGGGCTCCACCTGGAAGGGCCCTTCCTCAATCCGAACGCGGCCGGCGCCATCCCCGTGGACGAGCTCACGCCCGTCGACTTCGGCGCCGTGGCGGAATGGACGTCGGCCCGCGGCCTCGTCCGTCTCGTCACGCTCGCGCCGGAGCTGCCTCGCGCGCTGGAGGCGATCCGCCGGCTCGACGCCGCCGGGATCGAGCCCGCGACCCTCGCGGTCCGCGAGCCGAGCCTGGACGACGTCTTCCTCTCGCTCACGGGTCGACACGTCGACCCCGGCACGGAAGGCGGTGCGGCGTGAGCGCGACCGACGCCTCGGCGTTCGACACCGTCCGCGACCACAAGGTCCCGCTCGGGATCCTCCGCGACACCGTCGCGCTCGCGCGCCGAGGCCTGATCGCCTACCGGCGCGTCCCGCAGCTGCTCGTCTTCTCGACGATCCAGCCGGTGATCTTCGTGCTGATGTTCCGCTACGTGTTCGGCGGCGCGATCGAGGTGCCGGGCCCGATCTCCTACGTGGACTTCCTCATGCCGGGCATCTTCGTCCAGACCGTGGTGTTCGGGGCGCTCGCGACCGCGATCGGCCTGGCGTCCGACATGAAGAGCGGTCTCCTCGAGCGGTTCCGCTCGCTGCCGATGGCGCGGAGCGCCGTGCTCGCCGGTCGCACGTTGGCCGATCTCTCACGGAACGTGTTCGTCGTGCTGCTGATGGTCGCGATCGGGTTCGCCGTCGGGTTCCGGGTTCACACCGACGTCTGGGGCCTGATCGGGGGGATCCTCCTCCTGCTGTTCTTCGGCTACTCGCTCAGCTGGATCTTCGCGACGGTCGGCCTGTGGGTCGGCGACCCGGAGACGGCCCAGGCTGCGGCGTTCCCGCTGATCGCCCCGCTCGTGTTCGCGTCGTCGCTGTTCGTGCCGATCGAGAGCATGCCGACATGGCTGCAGCCGTGGGCCGAGCACCAGCCCGTGTCCGTGACCGCGACCGCCGTGCGCGATCTGATGTTGGGCGGCGCCGACACCGCCTACCACGTCGCGCAGTCGCTCGCGTGGTGCGTCGGCATCCTGCTGGTGTTCGCGCCCCTCGCCGTCCGCCGCTACCGTCACGCCGTCTAGCCTCGCGCCTACTGCCAGCTCGCGACGATGATCGCCGCGATCAGGTTCCCGACGACGTGGTAGCCGCCGTTCACGGCGCCCCAGACCATCGCCTTCGGCTTCTGCGTCTCGAACTGCGCCGTGACGAGCGCGATCGGGATCGCGAACCCGACCGCCACGACGATCCCGAGGACCAGCCCCTCCTCGAACGTATCGGTCCCGGACGCTGCGGCGATCAACCCGAGCGCGATCGCCGACAGCACGCTGCCGATCAGCGGCGTGAGGTAGATCGCAGCGCTCGGTCTGCTGCCGGCTTCGGGGAGATCGAATCCGCCGGCCGCCGCCCAGACCCGGCCGAAGACCGGCGGCGCGTACCAGACGGCTCCGATCGCGAAGTAGGCGAGCGCGGCCACGAGCACCGCCAGCCAGTTCAGGTCGCTCAGGGGATCGAAGGTCACCACGGCCTCCTCTCGGGTGGGTCCGACGGAGCGTACCTCCACCCGGTGCCTGCCGCGACGCGCGGACGCCGCTCCCGGGTCGCGGCAACCCTGCACCGTAAGCTCCGCACGTGAGCCGCTCGGACCAGCGACTGATCGTCGGCCAGACCGGTCAGAACGTGCTCGGGCTGGCGATCGGCGCCGTCGCGACGTTCGTCGCGCAGGTCATGATCACGAACGCGCTCGGGGACGAGGCGTTCGGCGTCGTCACGCTGACCACGCAGGCGGCGTTCATCGCCGCGGCCGCGACGCGGTTCGGCATGGACGTCGCGAACGTACGGCTGGTCGCGATCCTCGCCGGGCGCGACGAGGTCGCGCGGGCGCGCGGCCTCGTCCGTCGTTCGGTCGCGATCGGGGCCGCGGTCTCCGTACCGTTCGCGATCGTCGCCTACGCCCTGTCGCCCTGGCTCGCGGCGCACGCGACCGCGGTCCCCGAGATGGCCGAGCCCGCGTTCCGTGCCGCGGCGCTCACGGTCCCGTTCGCGGCCCTGGCGTTCATCTACATGGGGGCGACCCGCGGCCTGAAGATCATGCGCTACACGCTGTATGCGCAGTGGATCGTGCAGCCGATCGGCTGGATCGTGCTGGCGCTGGCCTCGTGGTCGCTCTCGGAGACCGCGGGCATCACGACGCTCGCGTTCGGCGCGTCCTGGGCGCTCGCGCTCGCCGTCGCGTTCGGCGGATGGCAGCGGGAGGAGCGACGGTTCCCCTCGCCGGCGGGCGCCGGCGAGGGGATCGCGGAGGAGCACACCGGCGCGCTCGTTCGGTTCGGCGCGCTCCGCGCGCCGGCCACCCTGTTCTCCCAGCTGATCTTCTGGACCGACCTGTTCGTGCTCTCCGTGCTGTGGAGCGATCAGGGGGCGGCCGGGGCCTCGGAGGTCGGGGTGTACGGGGCGGTGCTGCGCTCCGGCCAGGCGCTGTTCCTCTTCCTGACGTCCGTGTCGTTGACGTTCAGCCCGTTCGTCGCGGACCTGCACCACCGCGGCGAGCGCGAGCGCCTGGACGGCCTCTACAAATCCGTCACCCGCTGGACCCTGGCGGCGACGATCCCGATCCTGCTCGTGCTCGGCTTCATGCCCGAGGAGACCCTGCGGATCTTCGGCCCGGAGTTCACGGAGGGCGCCGCCGCGCTCCGGATCCTGATCGTCGGGATGATCGTCCCGGTGACCGTGGGGACCGTCGGATTCATCCTGATCATGGCGGGTCGGACCGGGTGGGACCTCGCGATCTACGGGGGCGCCTTCGCGATCGACGTCGGGGTCGCGCTCGCGCTGGCGGGCCCCGCCGAGCTCGGGATGCGCGGCGCCGCGATCGCGCAGGCGCTCACGCTGACGTTCTCCGCGGTGGCGCGGCTGCTCCTCGTGCGGCGCTTCCTCGGGATCTGGCCGTTCGATCGGGCGTGGCTCCGGCTCGTGTTCCCGACCGCGGTCGCTGCCGCGACGATCGGCTTCCTGCACGCCGCGATGCCCGACGATCGGTGGTACGCGGACCTGCTGGTGTCGGCGGCCGTGGGCACCTGCGCGTACGCGGGCGCGATGCTCGTGGTCGGCCTCTCGCCGGGCGAGCGGGCGTCGGTCCTGCGGCTGGTCCGGCGCTAACCGGAGGGGTCGAAGGTCCTTTCGCGTCGCTGCGCCAGCTCGTCCTCGACGTCCGGCAGCAACACGAGCCGCTCCTGTAGCTCCGTGAGCGTCCGCCGATAGTCCTCGATCAGCGCTCGGAGCTCCGACGTGCGCTTCCGTGCGAGGTCCATCTCCGCGAGGATCTCGTTGCGTTGGTGCGCGAGATCCTCGACCGTCGTTCGGAGCTCGTTGGCGCGCCACGACGCGAGCTCCGCGCGGGCGATGTCGCCCGCCGCGCGCGTGCTCATCTCCTGGTAGCGCTCGTCGAGGTCGGCGGTCATCCGCCGCTCGATCCGGCGGCCGCGCGCGTAGGCGACCGCGGCCGCCCAGGCGAGCCCGGCGGATGCCGCGAGTCCGCACAGGATGAAGATCGTGGGGCGGGTCCCGGGCGCGAGCAGCGACCGGCCCACGAACACGACGGAACCGCCGAACGCACGCACGCTCTCGACGATCGTCTCCACCACGAACGCGGTCCAGAGCGTCGCGGCGACGATGGCGATGATCCCGGCCATGGCTCGTACCCGCTTCCTCTCTGCGGTTCGTGCGGAATGTGCGGGAGTGGAGCCTGCACCGACTCCGGGCCCAGGTCAATAGCGCATCCGGACGAGGTCGGGGGGCGACGTCCGCGCCTCAACGTGCGCTGCCCGCCAGGCGTTCCGCCGCCTCGAGGGCCCTGGCGACCGCGTCGGCGGGATCGACCGCGCGCTGGAGCGGGTCGCCGGGGAGTCCCTCGAGGTCCAGCGACCACGTGCCGAGGCCGACGACCGGCTTGCCCATCTTCAGGGCGAGCGCGATCTCGGAGAGCGTGCCGAACTCGCCGCCGACGGCGATCACGGCGTCGGCGGCGCGGGCGACGATCGCGTTGCGCGCCTCGCCGAGGCCGGTCGCGATGCGGATGGTCAGGTGCTCGGAGCCGTGCGCGTGCTCGTCGCCGGGCAGGATCCCGACCGACGTGCCGCCCGCGGCCTCGCAACCGCGGGCGGCCGAATCCATCACGCCCCCGAGCCCGCCGCAGACGAGGACGGCGCCGGCCTCGGCGAGCCGGCGTCCGATCTCCTCGGCGGCGGCCGACTCGTCGTCGGACGCCTGCCCCGCGCCGATCACCGAGACGTACGGACCCTCGCTCACGGCCGGAGTATGGCAGTCCGCCGCGCGCCGGCCGCCCGACGACGGCGCCGCGGCCTCATCCCCAGGTTCGGCCGAGGATCGCGGCCAGGAGCGACGCGGAGGCCTGCTTGTCGAGCGGCTCGTTGCCGTTCCCGCACTTGGGGCTCTGGACGCACGAGGGGCAGCCGAGCGAGCAGGGGCAAAGGCGGATCGTCTCGAGGGTGGCGTCGAGGAGTCGCTCGACGTGCCGGAACCCTCGCTCGCTGATCCCGGCACCACCCGGGTACGCGTCGTGGATGAAGATCGTGGTCAGGCCGGTGTCCGGATGCAGCGGCGTCGACACACCGCCGAGGTCCCAGCGGTCGCACGTGGCAATCAGCGGCATCAATCCGATCGCCGCGTGCTCGGCGGCGTGGATCGCACCGGGGAGCTGTCGCGGCGTCACCGCGGCGGCCGAGATCACGCCTGCGGAGATCGTGAGCCAGAGCGCACGCGTCTCCAGGTGCTGGGGCGGGAGGTCGAGCGACTCCTCGTCCACGATCTCGTTCGTGGACACGAGCTTGCGGACGAAGCCGACCACCTGATCGGTCACGAGGACATCGCCGAAGGAGACGCCGACGTCACCCAGCGATCCTCGCTCGAGCTCCCGGACGATCTCGATGTCGGTGACGTCGCGCGCCTGCGTGTAGTGGTCGGGGTTCGCGGGGTCGACTGCGGCGACGAGGCGCGACAGGTCGAGCTCCCGCACGACGAACTGCTCTCCCATGTGGAGGTAGACGGCGCCGGCGTGGAGCGTCGCGAACGCTCGGTGCTCGTCGGCGGTGCCGATCACCTCGCCGGTCCCGGCGTTCACGATCGTGTACACGTGGCCGGCGCCGGCGCGGACGTCGACGAGCCGGTGGGGCGACTCGCGGCCCGCGTCGTGCCAGGCGTCGCGCCGCCACGCGAGCTCGCCGCGCTCGCCCATCCGCACGAGGGCGGCGGCGGCCTCCGGCCCGAAGAACGCCTGGTGCTCGTCGGCGATCGGCAACTCGCGCGCCGCGCAGCGGAGGTGGGGCTCGAGGACGTAGGGGTTCTCGGGGTCGATCACCGCGGCCTCGGCCGGCTTGTCGAACAGGTCCTCGGGGTGGTGCACGAGGTACTGGTCCAGGGGGTCGTCCTGCGCGACGAGCATCGCGAGCGATCCGTCGGCGCGACGACCGGCTCGCCCCGCCTGCTGCCACATCGACGCGCGCGTCCCCGGGTAGCCGGTCAGCACGGCGGCGTCCAGCGAGCCGATGTCGATCCCGAGCTCGAGGGCGCTCGTCGCGGCGACCGCCAGCAGGTCGCCCTCCGCCAGGCTCCGTTCGATCCGTCGCCGGTCCTCCGCGAGGTAGCCGGCGCGGTAGGAGACGATGCGGTCGCGGCGGGCCGCGTCGCCGACCTCCCGCCGCGTGAACTCCGCCAGCAGCTCCGCGGCCCGCCGCGACCGCGTGAAGCCGATCGTGCGGACGTCGTCGGCGACGAGCCGCCCCATCAGCCACGACGCCTCGGCGAGCGCGCTGCGACGGCGCCCGGACTCCTCGTCGACGATCGGCGGGTTCCACAGCGCGAAAAGCTTGTCGCCGGCCGGCCCGCTCCCGCCCTCGATCACCTCGACGTCGAGCCCCGTCAGCCGCGACGCCAGCTCGCCGGGGTTGCCCACCGTGGCGCTCGCGAGGCACCAGCGCGGACTCCCGCCGTAGTGCTCGACGAGCCGGCGCAGACGCCGGAGCACCATCGAGACGTGCGAGCCGAACACGCCTCGGCAGACGTGCGCTTCGTCGACCACCACGAGCGAGAGCCGGAGGAAGAAGTCCGCCCATCGCGCGTGGTCGGGGAGGATCGACAGGTGCAACATGTCCGGGTTCGTGAGCACGAGGTTCGCGTTCTTCCGGATCAGCGGCCGCTCGGCCTGCGGCGTGTCGCCGTCGTAGGCGGACGCACGGATCTGCGTCAGCTTCAGTGCGCGGACGGCGCGGAGCTGGTCCCGCGCGAGCGCCTTCGTCGGGAACAGGTAGATCGCGGTGGCCTTCGGGATCGTGACCGCGGCCTCAGCGAACGCCAGGTCGTAGACGAGCGTCTTGCCGCTGGCCGTGCCGGTGGAGAGGATCACGTCGCGGCCAGCGCGCAGCGCCTCGAGCCCTCGTTCCTGGTGCGGATAGAGCCCGTGGATCCCGAGCAGGCCGACCCGCGAGATCACGACATCGGGAAGGTCGGGCAACGGCGCGAGCGCCGGCTCGCGCGCGGGAAGCTCACGCGTTCCCACCAGGCAATCGGCCGTGTCGGGATCGTGCGCCGTCAGCTCGTCGAGGAACCCACGCGCGTCCACGGGCAGACGCTACCGACGCGAGGCCGGTGGTGGATCGTCCCCGTCAGCCTCGACAGGAGGGAACGGATCCGGCGATCCGGCGTGAGGTGGCGACGGATGCTGGTGCTCGGCCTCCTCGAGCGCGTCCTGCAGCCGTTCCTCGCTGAGCTCGGCGTAGGACGAGGCGAAGGCGTCGCGGACGAGCTGCGGGACCCGCCGCCGGTCGGCAAGGATGTACCGGAGGCCGAGGACGAGGTACAGGATCCCCACCCCGATCCGCTCGGCGGCGTGCCACGCCTCCGGGACGAGCGCACCGACGATGAACTGGGCCCAGAAGAGGCCGAACAGGTATCCGGCCTCTCGGAGCGACAGCGTCAGGTTCGAGAGGATCGCGACGGCGAAGAACGACTGCGCGGCCGTCAGGAAGAGCTCTTCCCGTTGGACGTCGCTGATCGGGAGACCGTGCAGGGACGCGCTGGAGATCGCGAACACGATCGGCAGCGTGCCCACCAGGAGCGTCCACTGGTTCACCTTCGACGAGACGAGCGTGCCGAGGCCGGCGTTCGCGTTCAGCCGCCATGCGAACAGGCCGGCGACCAGGAGCTCGGGGGTCTCCGACGCGAGCGGCGCCAGCCACTGGAGGAGCAGGAACTCGTTGATGCCGTACTGCAAGCCGGTTTCGGTCAACGCGTCGGCGAACCGGTGCGCGAACAACCAGATCACCGCACCCGAGGCGAGGAAGAGACCGATCACCCAGGCGCGGCGTACCGCGACGCGGAAGGTGCCGAGGTAGCGGGCGGGCCCCACGAGGTGCGGCTCCTCCGCGGGTGCGCGCGAGACCCGCCACGTGTAGGCCGCGAACAGCCCGACCAAGATGACCGTGTCGAAGAGCGTGATCGAATGCTTCAACGGGAGCGTCAGCGAGTAGAGCGTCGCGATCCAGAGGAAGCCGAGCTCGATCGAATGGTCGCGCGTCAGGCGGATCCCGTCCCAACGACCCGGCGGCATCTGCTTCGTCCGGCGCAGCCGGTACCAAGCGATGAACACGACCATCGACCACCCGATCCCGATCAGGAGCCGGTTCGCGCCGGTCATGTTCGCGAGCGCCAGATCGCACGGCGAGGCGGCTCCCTCGACCGATGCCGGGCAGGTGGGGTCCTCCTGGAACGAGTTCCCCCCCTCGGCCGTGAGGACGAAGTCCACAGCGTACTCGGGCAGCACGGCGATCAGCGCGAGGATCGCGATCGCGAGGCCCGCGGAGATGTCGAGCTGGGCCGTCTCCGCGGCCCACGAGATCGCGAACGCCGCGCCGACGATCGCGAGCCCGAAGCACAGCGCCTCCACCGGATGGGAGGCGTGGAGGTCGCCGAACCGGATCAGGAACGCGGGGACCGTGACCAGCGCGGCGGCCGCCAGCGCGAGGCGCTGACGGCCGGGATGGATGTCGACGTGCTCCTGTGGGCTGGTGGTCACCGGGTCCGTTCGCTCATGCGGGCGGGCTCGATCGAGGGTATCTCACCGCGCGCCGGTCGGACTGGGCGGGATGTTGGCGCGCTTCAACGCGCCGTCCCGCACCGCGTCCCGGAAGATCGCCCGTGACCGGCCCATCGACAGGCGCACGATCGACAGGCCGCCCGCTGACCCGGTCGATCCCGGGAGGACCAGGTTCCGAACCCGCTGGGGCCGGACCCGGCTCGCCGTGAACGCGAGGTCGACGAGCTCGTCGATCGAGAGGGCGGTGTCGATGTTGCGCGCTCCGATCGCGACCCATGTGAGCAGCTGGGTCGGATCGCGGAGGTACTCCTTCTTGAACTGCGCGAGGGCGGACTCGAGCACGCGGCCGCCGTTCTCTTGCCGGCCGAAGTCGCCGCCGGGGACGCTCTTTCGGTCGCGAGCGAACGCCAGCACCTGCTTGCCGTTCAGGCGCCGCACCCCGGCGCGGAAGTCAGACCCGGAGAAGCGGTCGCGCATCCGGAACGGGATCCGGACCCGCAGTCCGCCGATCCCCTCGACCGCCCGAGCGATCCCCCAGAACGACGTGACCGCCCAGTAGTCGATCCGTGTTCCGAACGAGTGCTCCACGGTCCGGACCAGGCGAGCGGGGCCCCCGCTCGCCATCGCGGCGTTGATCTTGTCGGTGCCGTGGCCAGGGATCGAGACGTACGAGTCCCTCGGGATCCCCACGATCACCGCCTGCCGCTTCCGCGGATGCAGGAAGATCACGTGGATCGAGTCGGCGCGCATCCCGAGCGGGTTCTGCCCCGGTCGCGCGTCCGAGCCGACCGCGAGGATCGTGATCGTTCGCCGCCCGGAGAGCTCCGGCGTGTAGCCTCCGTGGGCGCGTCCGACCATGATCGTCGGCGTCCGGGCCGCGGCCGGGGTGACCCCGACGTGCGTGCCGAGGCTCGACCCGATCAGCCAGGCGACGAGCACGGCGAGCGCGATCGCGCCCCGGCGGGTCACGCGGCCTCCGGGGGCGCGTCGGTGCGGGTGACGTGGAACGAGATGATCTGCCATCTCCCGCGCACCCGCTCGAAGAAGAACTGGCCGTGGGAACGGATCCTCACGGTCTCGTCACCGGACGCGACGGCCCCGAACCGCACGACGCTCACGACCAGCGTGGGGGCGCCACGCCGGTCCACGAGGATCCTCGTCCGGATCGTTCCCCGGGTCGGCCGGATCTCCTCGTAACGGTCGCCCGCTCGGGGCCCGGCCGTGAGGAGCTTCTCCCGTGACTCCGCCTGGCGCCTGGCCGTTGGCGCGAAGCCCCCGAACGCGTCGTCGTAACTGGCGGTCCGCCAGTTCGACGGATCGAGGAACGCGGCGACGTAGAGGTCGGTGAGGACCCTCTTGGCGGCGACCGCCGCGCGACGGTTCGCCTGCCGGAGTCGGCGCGACGGGTGGCCGGGGCCGGTTCGGACGACCGTCCACGCGGGACCCCGGAGGTGGAACCTGGGTATCTCGCTGACCGGGCTCGGGCCGTCGGGGGATGGGGCCGTCGCGGGATCGGGTGGCGACGCCGGGGTGCAGGCGGCGACCGCCGATGAGACTGCGAGGACGAGGCCCAGACCGAGCAGCCGCGCCCGGCGCCGGAGCCGTGCCGGGAGCCGCACGCCCAACCGCTACCCCGCGGGGGCCGCGTCGGCCGGGATGTCCTCGGGAAGGACGTATCCATCCTCGGCGACGTCTTGGAAGACGGGGTGCGGGGACGGCAGGCTCACGATGCTCATCCCCCCGGCAGTGTCAATGCCGCCGGTCGCGATGAGGTTCGTGATCCGCTTGGGCCGGACCCGGGAGGAGGTGAACGCGAGCTGCAGCAGCTCCTGAAGGGGGACGTCGGTCGAGACGTTGCGCGATCCGACCGCGATCCAACGGAACAGCGCGGCCGGGTCGCGACGCCACTCCGCCCGGAACTGCGACAGCGCCGCCAGCATGACGCGGCCCTGGTTCATCGAGCGATCGAAATCGCCGTGCGAGAGCGACTTGCGCGTGCGGGTGTACTCGAGCGTCTCCGCTCCGCTCAACGTCTGGCGTCCCTCTCCGAACGGCGTCCCTTCGTGCCCTACGAACGCGTACGGGACGTCGATCTTCAGTCCGCCGAGCGCCTCGAAGATCCGCTTCATCCCATCGAAGCCCGTGAGCATGTAGTAGTCGAACGTGACCCCGGTGAGGTTCTCGACGGTCTCCACCATGCCCGGCGGCCCGCCCTGCGGGAGCGCGGAGTTGATCTTGTTCGTTCCGCCGGTCGCGATCGGGACGTAGGAGTCGCGTGGGATCCCGACGAGCGTGGCGCGCCGCTCCTTCGGGTTGATCCCCAGGATGTGGATCGAGTCGCAGAGCCCGCCCTCGAGCGGGGTGCCGGGCCGCGCGTCGCTACCGAGGATCAGGATGAAGACCGGGCGGTTCCCGCGGATCGTCGGCCCGTACTGCGCGTGCGCGTCCCCGATCTGCAGCAGCGGGGCGCTCGCGGCGGGCGTCGCCCGGAGCGTCGCGAGGCCGAGGCCCGCGACGCCCGCCGCGAGCGCGGTGACCACGGCGATGAGCCGCCTGCGCATCACGACGGCGACCCCGTGGGACTGGGCGCGGCCGCGGTGGTGTCGTCGCGGTCCACGT
The DNA here is from genome assembly GCA_036281075.1 of Actinomycetota bacterium. GTDB lineage: Bacteria > Actinomycetota > UBA4738 > UBA4738 > HRBIN12 > JAJNBA01. The sequence goes on from DASUPO010000081.1 coordinate 11,149, forward strand.
CGTAGGCGAAGACCCGCCAGGCGCCGTCCACCTGTCGCAGGTAGTACGAGCCGCTGCTCGCGATCGCGGTGGTGCCGCCGTCGGAGCGCGTCGCGTCGGCGAGGAACTCGACCTCGGCGACCGCCGTGGCCGGCTTGTCCTTGTCCATGAGCACCGAGATCGCGAGTTCGCCACTCGTCGGCCTCACCGAATCGAACGTCTCGCCGGCCGTCGACCCGAGCGTCAGGACCTCCGTGTCGGCCTGCGCGCGGGCCGCCGCCTGGGTATCGAACAAGGCGAACGCGTCGGCGTAGTCGCCCCACGAGTCGGTGTCGAGGAATGCCCGGAAGTAGAGCTCGTCCATCGTCTCCTTGACGCCGTCGCCCGCGTTGCGGGCGGCGCCGGCCAGCTCAGCGGGCGGTGTCTGCGACGTCGAGGAGAGGCGCACGTTGCCCGCGAGCTCGAAGCTGAACGACGACGGACCGGACGGTCCGTCGTCGACCAGCGGGATGTCGCCTCCGCTCAGCAGGAGCCAGCCGACGATCAGGACCGCAACCACGCCGACACCCACAGCGATGCGCCGCCGGGCGACGGCCCGACGGCGCGCAGCGTCGCGATTCCGCTCGGTTCGGGATCGCCGCGCGGGCTCGGCGGCAACAGGCTGCTGACTCAACGCGGGCCGAGGCTACAACCGGATCATCGTTATTCCAAGCACCGTCCCGACCGAGGGTCGAGACGGCCTGTCGGGATTAAGATGACATCTGCTCCAACGATGGCGTGCCGGGAAGACTGGTCGGCGGCGAGGTGCGTGTGCCCGGAGACCACGAGAGCCGCCATCACCCGGAGGTCCGCCTTCCCTGGTCGCGGTCCGAACGACCCGTGCCACGGCTCATCCTCCGTCCGCTGCAAGCGTTCCTCTCGACCGCCACGGCGGGCGGCACGTTGCTCTTGCTCGCCGCGGCGGTCGCGCTTGCCTGGGCCAACTCGCCGTGGGGCGACGCATACGAGGATCTCTGGGGAACGGAGTTCGCCCTGGGGTTGGGACGCTGGACGGTCGAAGAGGATCTCCGCCACTGGGTGAACGACGGTCTGATGACGATCTTCTTCCTGGTCGTGGGATTGGAGATCAAGCGGGAGTTCCTCACGGGCGAGCTCCGGGATCGGCGAGCTGCCGCGCTGCCGATCATCGCGGCGCTCGGTGGGATGGTCGCGCCCGCGGCGATCTATCTCGCGCTGAACGCCGGCGGTGAGGGGGCACATGGCTGGGGGATCCCGATGGCGACCGACATCGCGTTCGCGCTGGGCGTGCTCCTCCTCGCGGCTCGACACGCCCCGGCGGGTTTGAAGCCGTTCGTCCTCACGCTGGCGATCGTCGACGACATCGGCGCGATCGTCGTGATCGCGCTGTTCTACTCGACCGGCGTCTCCATCGAGGCGCTGGCGCTCGCCGCGACGACCTGCGGACTCATGCTCCTCCTCCACCGGGTCGGCGTCCGCGCCCAGGTGGTGTTCGTGGTTCTCGGCCTGGTCGTGTGGGTCCTCACCTCCCTCTCCGGGGTGCATCCGACGATCGCGGGTGTCGTGCTCGGGCTGTTGACGCCTGCTCAGCCGTTCCAACGCCCGCACGCCGTGAGCGCAGCCGCCCGGCGCATCGCAGATCTCACGAAGGACGATCCGGAGCCGCCCGATGCCGATGCTCACTACTGGCTCGGGCTGTCCGCGCTCGCGCGCGAAGCGGTCTCGCCGCTCGCCCGGGCCGAGCACGTCCTCCTCCCCTGGTCCAGCTTCGTGATCCTGCCGATCTTCGCACTGGCCAACGCCGGCGTGCAGCTCTCGGCCGACCGGCTCGCCGAGGCTGCAACGAGCCCGATCACGCTGGGCGTGCTGCTGGGTCTCGTGCTGGGCAAGTCGATCGGGATCGGCGGCATCTCCGCGATCGCGCTGCGCATCGGCATCGCGCGACTCCCGGCCGGTGTGCGGTTCCGGCACCTGTCCGGGGCCGCGATCGTCGCAGGGGTCGGGTTCACGGTCAGCCTCTTCATCGCGGAGCTCGCGTTCGATGACCGAGCGCTCGTCGATGAAGCGAAGATCGGCGTCCTCGGCGCCTCCCTGATCGCCGGCGTCGCGGGCTGGCTCGCGCTGCGAGGTTCGCCCGCGGTGAGCGAACCGCTCGCCGACGCAGAGGACGACGGGTCGCCGACGGAGCGCTGAGCACTCGGGTCATCGCGGCAGGGCGCTCCCTATACTGCTCGCATCCTCGGTCCCTCCCCGGAGGACCGCATCCTGTTGACACGGAGGTACACGTTGCACGGCATCCTCGCTCAAGAGGGCGGCCCGCTCGAGGTCGTCTTCACGTCGACCGAGGTCACCTCGCTCTGGGTGATCCTCGGGATCTCGCTCCTCGCGCTCGTCTTCGCCTACTACCTCGTCCGCGAGGTCCTCGCCGCTCCGGAGGGGACGCCGAAGATGAAGGAGATCGCGCTGGCGATCCAGGTGGGCGCGCGAGCCTACCTCTCTCGCCAGTTCCGGACGCTCGGCATCTTCCTCGCGATCCTCGGCGTGGGCCTGTTCTTCGTCCTGCCGGCGCCGGAGAACGCGGCGCACTCCGAGCTCTCGATCAAGCTCGGACGCTCGCTCGCGTTCATCTTGGGCGCGGTGTTCAGCGCGACCACCGGCTACGCCGGCATGTGGCTCGCGGTCCGCGCGAACGTGCGGACCGCGAACGCGGCGCGCGAGTCCGGGCTGCGACGCGCGCTCAAGATCGCGTTCCGCGCGGGCGGCGTGGCCGGGATGTTCACGGTCGGCCTCGGGCTCCTCGGCGCGACCGCGATCCTGCTGATCTACGAGGGCGACGCGACCTCGGTCCTGGTCGGGTTCGGGTTCGGCGGCGCGCTCCTCGCGATGTTCATGCGGGTCGGTGGCGGGATCTTCACGAAGGCGGCGGACGTCGGGGCGGACCTCGTCGGCAAGATCGAGCAGGGCATCCCCGAGGACGACCCGCGCAACGCCGCCGTGATCGCCGACAACGTCGGCGACAACGTCGGCGACTGCGCGGGGATGGCCGCTGACCTGTTCGAGTCCTACGAGGTCACCCTCGTGGCCTCGCTGATCCTCGGCGCGGCGGCGTTCGCGGGCTCGGAGCTCGGCGCGATCGTCGGGGTGATGTTCCCGCTGTTCGTCCGCGGGATCGGCGTGATCACCTCGATCATCGGGATCCTCGCCGTCACCCCCCGCAGCGAGACCGAGCACGGGATGAAGGCGATCAACCGCGGGTTCTTCCTGTCGGCGGCCCTGTCCGCGGCGGCGGTGTTCGTGATCTCGCTCGTCTACCTCGACGACTGGAAGCCCGCCGCCGCGGTGATGATCGGGCTGATCCTGGCCAGCGTGATCCAGATCCTGACCCAGTACTTCACGGACACGAAGTACAAGCCGGTCCAGGAGATCGCCGAGTCGACCGTGACTGGTCCGGCGACGACGATCCTCTCGGGGTTCTCGGTCGGCCTCGAGTCGACGGTGTGGTCCGTGTTGATCATCGCGGGCTCGATCATCGGGTCCTTCTACCTGGGTGACAACCTGGCCGAGCGGCTGTACTACATCTCGCTGACCGGGATGGGGATGCTCACGACCGTCGGCGTCGTCGTCTCGATGGACACCTACGGGCCGATCTCGGACAACGCGCAGGGCATCGCGGAGATGTCCGGCGAGTTCGAGGGCCGGCCCGCGGAGATCCTCGGCGGCCTGGACGCGGTCGGGAACTCGACGAAGGCGATCACGAAGGGGATGGCGATCGCGACCGCGGTGCTCGCCGCGACGTCGCTGTTCGGATCGTTCGAGGAGGCGCTCCGCGCCGCCGGCTTCGAGTTCGAGTCGATCAACATCGCCGAACCGAACGTCCTCGTCGGCCTGCTGCTGGGCGGCTCTGTGGCGTTCCTGTTCTCCTCGCTCGCGATCCGCGCCGTGGGCCGCGCCGCGATGCAGGTGGTCGTCGAGGTCCGGAACCAGTTCCGGGACCACCCCGGGATCATGGACTTCAGCGAGAAGCCCGACTACGAGCGCGTCGTGGACATCTGCACGCGGACGTCGCTCCGGGAGCTGATGACGCCCGGATTGCTGGCCGTGCTCGCGCCCGTGATCGCGGGGTTCTTCCTCGAGGCAGAGGCGCTCGGCGCGTTCCTGGCCGGCGCGATCCTGACGGGGCAGCTCCTGGCCGTGATGCTGTCGAACTCCGGCGGCGCCTGGGACAACGCGAAGAAGTTCATCGAGGAGGGGCACTACGGCGGGAAGGGCAGCGAGGCGCACACGGCGGCGGTGATCGGCGACACCGTCGGGGACCCCTTCAAGGACACCGCCGGACCGGCGCTGAACCCGTTGATCAAGGTGATGAACCTGGTCGCCCTGCTGATCGCGCCGCTCGTCGTCGCGCATACCGACGACACGGCGCTCCGCGTCGCGGTCGTGGCGGTCTCGGCCGTCGTGCTCGGGGCGATGATCTGGGTCTCGAAGGCTCGGAAGTCCGAGCTCGGCCCCGAGATCCGGCAGCTGGACACGGCCCGCGTTCCCTCCGCCCCCTGACCCGTGGGCGTGCTCCGTCGCTTCCTCGACCGTCTCAACGAGAGCGACGAGTCCCGCCTCGCCGAGGAGACCCGGGCGTGGGCGGACACCGTCGAGGGCTCGGTCCGGATCGCCGACGCCCCGATGCGGCAACCGGTCCGGATCGCCGGAGTGATCCGGCGGATGACCGTCCTGCCGATGGAGGGCAAGGAGGCGCTCCAGGCGCTCGCCTCCGACGGGACGGGTGAGTTGATGATCGTCTTCATGGGCCGCCGCGGGATCGGCGGGCTCACGCTCGGCAAGCGGGTGGTCGTCGACGGCGTGCTGGCGGAGCAACGTGGCGAGGTCCGGATGGTGAACCCGCGGCTGGAGTTCGCGGGTTGACGATCGCTCAGCGTGCGGCTGGGCGCGCTCCGTCGCCCTCGTCATCGGCCGCGCCCGTCCCCATCACGGCGTCGCGCAGCGCCGGCTCCGACTCCATGCTCGAGAGCGCGACGATCTCGTCGCCGGCCGCCAACGTCGTCTCGGGCTGAGGGATCATCACGTGGCCCTCGCGAAGGATCGCGACCAGCGTCGCGTCCGGCGGGAGCCGGAGCTCGTAGAGCGGCTTCCCGTCGTTGGGGGAGCGCTCGGGCAGCCGCATCTCGACGAGGGCGACCTTCCCGCCCTCGAGGCGCAGGAGCCGGACGAGGTCGCCGACCGTCACGGCCTCCTCGACCATCGCGGTCAGGATGTGCGGCGGCGACACGGAGGCGTCCACGCCCCACTGCTCGTCGAAGAGCCACTCGTTCTTCGGGTGGTTCACGCGCGCCAGGACGCGGGGAACGCCGAACTCCTGCTTGGCGAGCAGCGACGTGACCAGGTTGTCTTCGTCGTCGCCGGTGGCAGCGACCACCACGTCGGCCGACCGGACCTCCGCGTGCTCCAGGACGCGGGGCTCGCACGCGTCGCCGTAGACGACGCGGGTGTCCGGGGCCCACTGCGAGAGCTTCTCGGCGAGGTCGCGGCGCTGCTCGACGAGCGTGACGTCGTGTCCCCGCTCGGTGAGATCCTGCGCGAGATGCCGACCCACTGCCCCGCCGCCGGTGACGACGACCCGCATCAGTGCGGCTCCTCGGGGGCGATCAGCTCGTCCACGAGATCCAGGCCGTCCCTCGCGATCATCAGGATCAGGTAGTCGCCCGCCTGGACGGTCGAGGATCCCATCGGGATGAACCCGCCGCCCCCTCGCGAGACACCGGCGACGCGGACCTTGCCGTCGATCTCGAGGGAGGACACCGGCTTCCCCGCGAGATGCGCGGGGATCGGGACCCGGAGGCGGAGGAGATCGCCGCCGCCGAGGGTCTCGCGGATCTCCTCGCGGTCGTGGAAGAGCATCAGCTGGATTTGCTTCACGCCCCATCGCGTCGTCGCCACGGTCGGGATGTTCAGCCGCTCGTAGATCTCCGCGCGGCGCGAGTCGTAGATCCGCGCGATCACCCTGGGCACGTGGTAGTACTCGAGCGCCACGCGCGCGGACACGATGTTCGAGTTGTCCCCGCTCGAGACCGCGACGAACGCCTCGGCGTCCTTGATCCCGGCATCCTCCAGGACGTCCCTGTCGAAGCCGAGGCCGACGATCCGTCGCGCCGCGCCCGGTGGGTACGCGTGGAAGGCCTCCGGATCCTTGTCGACGATCGCGACGTCGTGCTCATCGGCGATCGCGTTCGAGAGCTCCGAGCCGACGCGCCCGCACCCCATGATGATCACGCGCATACGGCCGGGAAGCCTACGCCAGCCCCGGAGCAGTCGCCACGGAGGCGGATCGGCGCGGAGGGCCCGGAACGAGATCCGGGCCCGCGATGCGGGCCCGGATCGATGAGGACGGATCCGGAGGTCCGACGACTGGAGGGAGCCGTCGGCCCCGGATTTGACTCGGAGGATGGGTTCCTCTGGTCGCATCTTCCAGACGGATGCGTGAGGGATGCGTGAAGGATCCTCCGCGAGGCGTGAAGATCGCGTGAAAGGGGCTAGCGTGTCGTGGTCCCGGCTCAGGTCGCGAGCATCGGTGAGGGAGCGTGGACGAGGGAATCGACTACGAGGGGACCGCGAGGATCACCCTCCGGGCGGTCGTGATCGGGCTCCTCACGCCCGCGGTCGCGACCGTGATCGCCTACCCGGTCGCCCCGACGCGCCCGGCGATCTCGATCGCCGTCTTCTTGCTGGCCGTCGTGATCGCGGCGGTCGCGGGGGGGCTCTGGGGGGGCCTGATCGCCGCGATCATCGCGTCCACGGTCCGGCCGCTCGTGGTGGCCGAGCCGCAGCTCTCGTTCCGGCTGGACGATGTCGAGGACATCGCGACCGGCGTCGTGTTCCTGTCCGTCGCGCTGGTCGTCGGCCTGCTCGTGGGGCAGGCGAGCGAGGACCGGGCGCGCGCCTCGCGCCGGGAGCGCGAGGCGCGCTTCCTCGGCACCCTGTCGTCGACCCTCCACACCCGCGAGGTCCCGGACCGGGTCCTCGACGAGTTCGCGGAGGTGCTGCTCGAGCCGTTCGCGCTGTCCCGCGTCGCGATCGAGGCGACGCTGGACGGGACGGACCTCCGTGCGGTCGCGCGTGCCGACGGCGACGTCGCCGGCGGCCCGCGCACGTCCGTCCGGCTGTTGAACGGCGACGCCTCGATCGGCACGCTCGTCGCGGAACGGCCGGCCGGAGGCCGGCCGTTCTCGCGTGACGATCAGCTCCTGCTCGAGGCGGCGACGCGGCAGGCGACGGCCGCGCTCGACCGCGCCCGGCTCGACGCCCGGGCGCGGATCGCGCAGCTGGACGCCGAGACGAACCAGCTCCGCGCCGCGATGTTCTCCTCGGTCACGCACGACCTGCGCACCCCCCTCGCCTCGATCAAGGCGGGCGTCACGAGCCTCCTCGACACGTCGGTCCAGCACGACCCGGGGCAGGAGCGAGACCTGCTCACGACCATCCTCGAAGAGACCGACCGGTTGAACCGCCTCGTCGGCAACCTGCTGGATCTCGCCCGGATCCGGGCGGGCGCCCTCACGCCGACCCGACAGCCTGCGTCGATGGACGAGATCGTGGAGGTCGTGCTCGCGCGGATGCGCCCTCGGCTTTCGGGCCACACGGTGGGCGTGGACCTGCCGCCCGAGCCCCCCGACGTGTCGGTCGATCCGGTCCAGATCGACCAGGTCCTCACGAACCTGCTCGAGAACGCCGGTCGGCACGCGCCGGCGGGCACGGAGATCCGCGTGAGCGTGCTTTGGCGACACGGCTCCGTGCAGGTGCGGGTCGCGGACGAGGGGCCCGGCATCCCCCTCGAGGATCGCGACCGCGTGTTCGAGGCGTTCTACCGTGGCTCGTCGATCCCGGAGACGCCAGGCAGCGGGCTCGGGCTCGCGATCGCGAAGGCGGTCGTCGTTGCCCATGGCGGACGGATCTGGGTCGAGGACGCCCCGGCCGGCGGCTGCGTCCTCGCGTTCGAGATCCCGGCGGAGGAGGCGTTCGCGTGAACCGCGTCCTGGTCGTCGACGACGAGCCGCAGATCCGACGGGCCCTGCGGACGAGCCTCGAGGCGCACGGGTACGAGGTCCAGACCGTGGGCACCGGGGAGGAGGCCGTGGTCGGCGCCGCGGAGACGGCGCCAGAGCTGATGCTCCTCGACCTCGGCCTGCCGGACCTGGACGGGACGGAGGTGATCCGACGTGTCCGCGGATTCACCGAGCTCCCGATCATCGTCCTGTCGGTGCGGGACGGTCAGCACGACAAGGTGGCCGCGCTGGACGCCGGCGCCGACGACTACGTCACGAAGCCGTTCGCGATGGAGGAGCTCCTCGCGCGGGCGCGGGCGGCGATGCGCCGGGCGCAGCCCGGCGAGCCGCCCGCGCCCGCGATGCGATACGGCTCCCTCGAGGTCGATCTCGGTCGCCGGCTCGTGACGCTCGATGGGGAGCCGCTGCGGCTCACGCCGACCGAGTACCAGCTCCTCGAGGCGTTCGTGACGAACCCCGGGAAGCTCCTCACGCACCAGTGGCTGCTCCGGAAGGTGTGGGGCCAGGGGTACGGGACCGAGACCACGTACCTCCGGACCTACGTGCGTGCCCTGCGGAAGAAGCTCGGGGACGACGCGCAGGCGCCCGAGCTGATCGTGACCGAGCCGGGCGTCGGGTACCGATGGGTCGCCGAGGGCGCGGACGACGGGTCGTAGCATCGAGCCGATGGCGACGAAGACCCAGAGCGCGGGGTTCGGTGGCGCTCTGAAGCGGATCGTGCTCGGGCGGGCGCTCTCGACGTCGTCGCAGGAGCATCAGCTCCTGCCGAAGGTCCTCGCGCTCCCGGTCTTCGCGTCCGATCAGCTCTCCTCCGTCGCGTACGCGACCGAGGAGATGATGCTCGTCCTCGCCCTGGCCGGGGCATCGGCGCTCGCCCTGCTCACGCCGCTCGGGCTGGGCGTCGCCGCCCTCCTCGTGGTCGTGATCGTCTCCTACCGACAGACCGTGTTCGCCTACCCGCGCGGCGGCGGCTCCTACATCGTGGCGAAGGAGAACCTCGGAACGCTCCCGGGCCTCACGGCCGCCGGCGCGATCCTCAGCTCGTACGTCCTGACCGTGTCCGTCAGCGTCACCGCGGGCGCGATCGCCGTGACCTCCGCGGCGCCCGGTCTCGCCGAGCACAAGGTGACCCTCGCCACCTCCTTCGTCGTGCTGATCACGATCGCCAACCTCCGCGGAGCCAAGGAGGCCGGAAAGCTGTTCGCGATCCCGACCTACGGCTTCGTCCTCGTCGTCGGGCTCACGCTCGGCTGGGGGATGATCCGATGCGTCACCGACGCGTGTCCGCAGGCGGCCTCGTCGACCCTCCCCCTCGAGGCGGAGGCCGGCCTGTCCCTGTTCCTGATCCTCCGGGCGTTCTCCTCCGGAGCGACCGCCCTGACCGGCGTCGAGGCGATCGCCGACGGGGTGCAGGCGTTCCGTCGACCCCAGGCCAGGAATGCGGCCGCGACGCTGGTGCTGATGGGTGCGATGAGCATCCCGATGTTCCTGGGTATCACGGTCTTCGCCGGCCTGCTCGACGTCCGCGTGACGCACGAGGTGGCGGGCTCGAAATCGGTGCTCGCGCAGATCGGGGAAACGATCTTCTCCGGCGGGCCGATGTTCATCGTGCTCCAGGTCTTCACGGCAGCGATCCTGATCCTGGCCGCGAACACCGCGTACCAGGACTTCCCTCGCCTCTCCTCGATCCTCGCGCGCGATCGGTTCATGCCCTCGCAGTTCCGCAACCGCGGGGACCGCCTCGTGTTCTCCAACGGGATCCTCGTCCTCTCGCTGCTCGCCGTAGCGCTCGTCTGGGGGTTCGATGCGAACCTGTCGGCGCTGATCCAGCTCTACGTGGTGGGCGTCTTCATCGCGCTGACCCTGTCGCAGGCCGGCATGGTGCGCCGCCAGTTCGCTCATCGCGTGTCAGGCTGGAAGGCGCGTGCACTGACGAACGGCATCGGTGCGTCCACGACGGGCCTCGTGTTCGCGATCGTGGCGATCACACGGTTCAGGCTGGGCGCCTGGATGGTGCTCGCGGCCGTGCCGTTCATCATCGCGTTCTTCCTGGGTGTTCATCATCACTATCGGCGGATCTCGAGCATCCTCTCGACCGGCCGGTTCACCGGTGACGTCACGGCGACGAACGCGTTCGTGCTGCTCGTCGGCGACTTCGGCCCCGCCACCGTGGATGCGGTGTCGTACCTCCATACCGTCCGGTCCTCGTCGCCCGTACCCCTCTGGGTCGGTCCGGCGTCGGGATTCGACGAGGCGCGGGAGGCATGGCGCACCTTCGCCCCTCGCTTCCCCGAGCTCGAGCTCCTTCCCGGGGCGGACGAGCACCTGGTGCGGGCCGTGCGCGGCTACCTGAGGCGCCGCGACACGACGACCGACTACCTCACGGTCGTGATCCCGGAGGTCGTCTCGGCGGGGTCGCTCTGGCAGTTGGTCCGGCATCGCGCGACGTTCCTGCTCAAGACGTCGCTCCTGTTCCGGCCGGGCGTCGTCGTGACGAACGTCCCGTTGGTGCCGGGCGACGTGCTCGCCTCGCCCGGCGATCGGCCGGTGGAGCACCCGCGGAGCCACGTCCTGATCCCTGTCGCCGCGGTGCACGACGCGACCGTGCGGGCCGTCGTCTACGCGAACTCCCTCCAGCCGTCGTCGATCCAGGCCCTCTACATGGCCACCGACCCCGAGGAGGTCCCTGAGGTCGTGGAGGCGTGGCACCAGCGGAGGCTGGACGTGCCGCTCGTCCTCGTGGAGGCGCCGTTCCGCGACCTCGGCGTCCCGCTGCTCGAGGAGATCAGGAGCCGGACGGAGCGAGGGGACACCGTCGTCACGGTGGTGCTGCCGGAGCTCGTGCCCGACCACTGGTGGCAGAACCTGCTCCACAACCAGACCGCGTTGTTCTTCAAGCGGATGCTGCTGTTCGAGCCCGACGTGGTGGTGACCAGCGTCCCGTTCCACCTCGCGGCCCCGGAGTCCCTCGGCGGGGTTGCGGCGGCCGAGGGGTCCCCGTCGGCGCCCGAGGTACGCTAGGCCGCGTGAACATCCGGCCGGCGACCAAGGACGACGCGGACTTCATCGGCTCGATGATCTACGAGGCCGCCCGATGGAACCCGGACTGGCCGCGCGAGACGCTGGAGGAGTTCCTCGGCGAGCCGGGCCTCCGGCGGTACCACGAGGATTGGGGCCGTGAGGGGGACGGCGGCGTCATCGCGGAGATCGACGGGGAGCCCGTGGGGGCGGCTTGGTACCGCACGTTCTCCGAGGACGAGCCCGGCCTCGGGTTCGTGAACGAGAAGACCCCGGAGCTCGGGATCGCGGTGGTCCCGCTCCATCGGCGGAAGGGCATCGGGGAGGCGCTCCTCCGGTCGTGCATCGTCCAGGCGCGCGAGGACGGGTTCCAGGCGCTCTCGCTCTCGGTCGCGGTCAGCAACCGCTCGCGGATGATGTACCAGCGCGCCGGGTTCGAGAAGGTCGCGGAGTCGGGGGACTCCTGGACGATGCTCGCCAACCTGTAGTGCCGAAGCGTGCAGAGAAGGAGCGACCTCTCGTCGCGATCGTCGACGCCGTCGACCGAACGCTCCCCGATCTCGGGGAGGTCGAGTCGCTCGCCCGGATCGTGCAGGTGGTCGGCGTGGACGACCTCGAGGACCAGCTCGCCGAGCTCGAGATCGTGTTCGCGTGGAACTTCGACCGACCCGCGTTGCTCGACGGGGTGCCGCGCGCTCCGCGGCTCCGGTGGATCCAGTCGATCTCGGCGGGCGTCGAGGAGTTCGCGCGACCGGTGCTCGCCGAGCACGGCGTGGTCCTCACGAGCGCCGCGGGCGTCTACGACCCAGGGCTCGCCGAATCCGTCCTCGGCTTCCTGCTCGCGCTCTCGGCGCGGATCGTCGAGGACGCCCGGCTGGAGCCGGGGAGCTGGCCGTCGGAGGGCACCCGCCTCCTGCGCGGGACGACGGCGTTAATCGTCGGCGCCGGCTCGATCGGGACCGAGACCGGACGGCTGCTCCGGGCCGTCGGCGTCCGCGTGCGCGGCATCGCGCGAACGCCGCGCGCGCGCGACGACGTGTTCGAGCGGATCGGTGATGCGGAGGACTTCCACGCCGAGCTCGCGGAGGCCGATCACGTCGTGAACGTGCTTCCCCGGACGGCGAGCACGGAGGGGATGTTCGACGCCGACGCGTTCGCCGCGATGAAGCCGACGGCGTCCTTCGTGAACATCGGGCGGGGCGCGACGGTCGACGAGCCGGCGCTGATCGAGGCGCTGCGGGCCGGCGCGATCGGCGGCGCGGCGCTCGACGTCTTCGACGTCGAGCCCCTCCCCGCCGACAGCCCGCTGTGGACGATGCCGAACGTCCTGGTCTCGCCCCACCGCGCAGGCGACCACGAGGACTGGCCGCGGGACGTGGTCGCGTTGTTCGTCGACAACCTGCGTCGCTACCTCGCCGGCGAGCCACTGCGCAACGTCGTCGATCTCGACCTCGGCTACGCGCCCGCCGACCGCTCCTAGGCAGACGTCGCGAGGAGCTGCTCGGCCCGGGCCACGTAGGGTGTTGCGCCCATCGTCGAGTAGAGCTCGCGCGCGCGGGCGAGGTACGGGTCCGCCTCCGCGCGCCGACCCTCGTCGATCAGCTGCTCGGCGAGCCGCAGCAGCGCATACGCCTCGTCGGGCACGACTCCGATCTCGTGGAAGTGGTCGGCCGCCGCAGCGAGTTCGCCGGCGGCCCAGGCGCGAGCCGCGCTGGCCCAGCGGCTGCCACGAGCCGACAGACGGCGGAGCGCCTCGTCGGCGCGGCCGGTCGCCGAAAGGACGAGGGTCGTCTGGACGACCCACCATACGTCCTCGAGGCTCTCCGTCGAGTCGACGAACCGCAGGATCTCGTCGGTCGCGGCGGCGGCCTCGTCCGTCCGGCCGAGCAGGAGCAGGACGCGTGCGCGCTCGGACATCGCCGGCAGGAGCGCCTGCGGGTCGCCCGCCGTGCGTCCGACGTCGACGGCGCGGTCGGCGTCGACCATCGCACCCGCCCCGTCGCCTCTCCCCTCCCGGACCCTCGCCCGGATGAGCCGATGCTGGCCCTCCATGTAATGAGGTGCGCGCTCGATCCGAACGATCTCTGGGTCGAGTATCTCCAGGGCCTCGTCCCACCGCCCCACGAAGACGAGGTCGGCCGCCACCTCGGCGAGGTTCCAGTGGATCGCCCCGACCATCCCCACGCGCTGGGCGAGCTCGAGGTTCCCCTGGTGGACCTCCAGCGCCCGCCGCACGTCGCCGACGTTGTAGAGGGATACGCCGAGGTTCACGTTGTTCCGCAAGATGTGCCAGTGGAGGTTCGCCCGCTCCGCGACCGCGATGCTCCGCTCGATGTCGTCGAACCCCTCCATGTCGCCCAGGCCGATCCGCGCCGTGCCCACCGAGTTCAGGGCGAAGGTTGTGATCTCGTCGTCGCCGATCCCCTCCGCGATCACGAGCGCCTCGCGTCCGACCCGGACGGCGTTCTCGAAGCGGCCCGTCACCATCAGGTAGCGGCAGAGGTGCGCCTTCGCGCTCGCGATGCCGATCGACGGGGGCCGCCCTTCGATCAGCTTCTCGGCTCGCGCGAAGTGCTCCTGCGCATCCTTTCCCTGACCTCGACGCCAGACCATGTCGCCGATGTGCAGCTCTGCGAGCGTGGCCTTCTCGACGTCGCCGGCGGCGAGGAGGAGATCGCGCGCCTCCGACAGGATGTCCACGCCCGCGTCGCGGTAGAGCCAGAGGGTCCGCCCGTACTCGAACAGCACGGAGGCGCGCTCCGGATCATCGAGCGGCCAGAGCTCGACGGCCGAGCGGAACGCGCGTTCGGCGGCTGCGTACGCGCCCAGGGCGACCGCGCGCTCGCCGGCCGCCCGCAGCGCAAGGCGCGCCGGACGCTCCAGCTCCGAGGTGGGTACGCCGGCGGCACGGGAAAGCTCGAGCGCCGAGAGGTAGTGATGGGCCAGGAGCTCGGCCCGATCCTCGAGGCGGTCGGCGCTGAGCGAAGCGATCCACTCCGCCGCCGACCGGTGCTTCTGCGCCCTGGCCGCGCGGGGGATCTGCCCATAGGCGACGTCGCGGACCAGCACGTGGAGGAACGCGTACTCGTTCTCGCCTCCCACCGACGAACGGCGCGCCCGGCGAACGAAGCGCCCGCGCTCGAGGCCGTGCGAGCGATCCTCGATAACGCTCGGATCCCCGCCGCCGATCGCCGCCACTGCGCCGAGCCAGAACGCCTTGCCGATCACGGCGGCATCCTGGAGCAACGTCTTGTCGGCGGGGTCGAGTCCGTCGAGACGCGCCGCGATGATCCCCTGGACCGTATCCGGGAGGTCGAGACCTGAGAGGTCGGCCGCCGTCCGGCCCTCCGCCATCCGTGCGAACTCCTCCGCGTAGAGCGGGTTGCCGCTAGCGCGGGCGAGGAGCGCGGATTGCAGTTCGGCCGGGAGGAGCGCGCGTTCCATCAGGCTGGCCAGGATCCTCGCGGTTTCCTCGTCGGAGAGCGGTGCCAGCGAGATCGTGAACGTGTTCGGCTTCCCCCCACCCCATCCGGGGCGCTGGGTGAGGAGCTCGGGCCGCGCGGTACCGATCACCAGCAGCGGCACGTCCCGCGTCCAGTCCAATAGGTAGTCGAGGAAGTCGAGGAGGTGGTCGTCGGCCCAATGGAGGTCCTCGAGGATCAGGACGGTTGGCCGGCGCTCGGCCAGGGCCTCGAGGAGCCGGCGCCACGCCGCGCGAGCCTCGTCTGATCCTTCCTGGCCGGCCGCGGACTCGTGCGCGAGCCCGATCAGCGGTCGCAGGTGACGCACCACCCAGGCGAGCTCGTCCTCCTCGCGGATCAGCTCCCCCACCATCCGATCGAGCTTGCCGGCGGTCTCGACGTCGGCGTCGGTCTCGAGGATCCCGGCCTCGGCCTTCACGATCTCTCCTAGCGCCCAGTAGCTGACGCCCGCGCCGTAGGGGAGGCTGCGGCCCTGCCGCCACGTGATCAGGTCGGGGAACGACTCGACGTGTTCGTACAGCTCGTGCACGAGCCGGCTCTTCCCGATCCCCGGCTCGCCCACGATCGTCACGAGCTGCGGCTCGCTTTGGAGCCGCACGCGCTCGAGCGCGTCCTTCAACAGCGCCAGCTCGCGCTCCCGACCGACGAGTGGCGTGTCGACCCGACGGGTGATGTCCACGCCGTGGCGGCTCGTGGCCTGGATCGCCTCCCAGACTGGCACGGGGGTGGACTTCCCCTTCGCTTCCACCGCGGACGCCGGCCGGTACTCGATCGCCCGTTCGGTGGAGCGATAGGTCATCTCCCCGACGAGGACGCCGTCGACCGGGGCCGCGCCCTGGAGGCGAGCCGCCGTGTTGACGACGTCGCCCGCGGCCATGCCCTCGCCCTGGAGCGGATCCGCGCCCAACGAGACGAGCGCATCGCCCGTCGTGATCCCGATCCGCACATGGAGGTCGAGCTCGGGATCCTGCTCGTTCATCTCGCCGACCGCTTCGCGGATCGCGAGGGCGGCGCGCACGGCTCGCTCGGGGTCGTCCTCGTGGGCGACGGGCGCTCCGAAGACCGCCATCACGGCGTCGCCGATGAACTTCTCGACCGTGCCGCCGCGACGCTCCAGCTCCTTCCGGAGCCGCGCGAAGTAGGGCGTGAGCGTGGCCCGCACGTCCTCCGGGTCGAGGCGTTCGCTGCGGCTCGTGAATCCCACGAGGTCCGCGAACAGCACCGTGACGACCTTCCGTTCCTCTCGAGCGGTGACCGGGCCCTCGAGCGGCGACCCGCAATTCGCGCAGAACCGCGCGTCGTCTGGGTTCTCGCGTCCGCAGTTCGTGCAGGTCAGCACGGGCGGAGCCTACTCCGCCGACTGTTCGCGGGCGGCGTCGATGGCCGCGTACGCCTCCCGGACCTTGCGATAGCGACGCGCCACCCACCAGATCCCGCCGAGGACGAGGAGGATCACGATCGCCCACGCCACCGGTTGCAGGAGCTCCTCCACCTTCGTCCAGTTCTCCCCGAGCAGGTAGCCGAGCCACGCCAGCGCGAACGTCCACGGCAGGCAGCCGAGGACCGTGTAGATCGTGAATCGCCAGAACGGCATCTTGGCGACCCCGGCCGGCAGGGAGATGAACGTCCGGATCACCGGGAGCAGGCGCGAGACGAACACCGTGAGCTCCCCTCGCCGCTCGAACCACGCGTGCGCGCGGTCCACCTCGTGGGGCAGGACCAGGAGGTAGCGGCCGAAGCGGTCGACGAGCGGCCGGCCGCCGACGGCGCCGGCCCAGTACGCGAGCCACGACCCGACGAGGTTGCCGGCCGTCCCCACCAACGCGACGGTGACGAGGTCGAGCTCCTGCCCGGGCGCGGCGAAGCCCGGACTCGCGAGGGCGCCGCCGAAGAGCATCGTGACCTCGGAGGGGATCGGGATGCACGCGGATTCGAGGACCATCAGCACGAAGATCGCGACGTAGCCGTAGTCGCCGATCAGCGTGGTGATCGCTTCGTGCAGGGTCTCGAGCAGGGGTGGACGCCCTCCGGGCCGGGAATATCCGCAGCGTACCAGCGCGTTCTCTGCGATCCGGAGCCCGTCTCTCGGGCTCGCGACGTAACCGCGTCCTGCGTGGAGGTCCCGAGGGCCGGTGGTACGGTCCGAGCCGGGTGGTCCGACACCATCCATCCCCAACGGAAGGATCGACGTTCGATATGCCGGGAACCCTGGTCGTCGTGGAGTCGCCCGCGAAGGCGAAGACGATCGAGCGATACCTGGGCGACGAGTACGCCGTCCGGGCGTCGTTCGGGCACATCCGCGACCTGCCGAAGAGCCAGCTGGGCGTCGACGTCGACAACGGCTTCGAGGTCACGTACGAGGTCCCGGCGGACTCGAAGAAGCACGTCGCCGACCTCCGTCGGGCGATGAAGGCCGCGGACGACCTGATCCTCGCCACGGACTACGACCGGGAGGGCGAGGCGATCGCGTTCCATGTCGCGACGGTGCTGGGCGCCGATCCCGGCCGGACGAAGCGCATCGCGTTCACCGAGATCACGCGGGACGCGATCCTCGAGGCGGTGCAGCATCCGCGCCCGATCGACCTGCAGCTGTTCGACGCCCAGGAGGCGCGACGCGTGCTGGACCGGCTCGTGGGCTACGAGATCAGCCCCATCCTGTGGAAGAAGGTCCAGACGAAGCTCTCCGCGGGGCGCGTGCAGTCCGTCGCGGTCCGGCTGATCGTCGAGCGGGAGCGGGAGATCCGGGCGTTCCAGCCCGTCGAGTACTGGAGCGTCGACGTCCGCCTCACGCCCGACGACCCAGGGGAAGGAGAGCCGCAGCCGTTCGTCGCCCGGCTGACGGAGATCCCGGAGGGCAAGCTGGCGAGCGCGCCCGGCAAGAAGGGGATCCTGCTCGGCGCCGAGGCGGACGCCGCCCCGCACGTCGAGCGGCTCGGGCGGGCGGACTACCGCGTCGTCGACATCCAGAAGAAGGAGCGGAAGCGGTCCCCCGCGCCGCCGTTCACGACCTCGACGCTCCAGCAGGAGGCCGCGCGGAAGCTCGGGTTCTCCGCTCGGAAGACGATGACGATGGCCCAGCGCCTGTACGAGGGGGTGTCCCTGCCAGGGGAGGGCTCCGTCGGCCTGATCACGTACATGCGGACCGACTCGGTCAACATCGCGGAGACGGCGCTCCGCGAGATCGCGGAGCTCGTGAAAGGGGAGTACGGCGACGCCTACACGCTGGCCGAGCACCGTCGGTACAAGACCCGCTCCCGCAACGCGCAGGAGGCGCACGAGGCGGTCCGTCCGACATCCGTGTTCCGGACCCCGGCACGCGTGGCGGCGTCGCTCGAGCGCGATCAGCTCCGTCTCTACGACCTGATCTGGAAGCGCACGGTCGCGACGCAGATGGCCGAGGCGCGGTTCGACCAGGTCGGCGTGGACATCGAGGCCATCGCCTCGTCGTCGACGAACGGCGACGCGCGGTACGGACTGCGCGCGACCGGGCAGACCCTCGTGTTCGACGGGTTCATCCGCGTCTACACGGAGGGCCGCGACGACGAGCTGGACGAGGACGCCGAGTCCCGGCTCCCCGAGCTCTCCGCGGCGCAGCTCCTGCGCTTGCTCGAGGTCCTCCCGGAGCAGCACTTCACGCAGCCGCCTCCCCGGTACACGGAGGCCTCCCTCGTGAAGACGCTGGAGGAGCTCGGCATCGGACGGCCCTCCACGTACGCCTCGATCATCCAGACGATCCAGGCCCGGGGGTACGTGCGGCTGGAGCAGCGACGGTTCATGCCCGAGGACGTGGCCGAGGTCGTCGTGGACGGCTTGATCCAGCACTTCCCGGACATCGTGGACGTCAACTTCACCGCCCTGATGGAGCGAGAGCTCGACGACATCGCGGAGGGAGAGGCCGCCCGCGTGACCGTGCTGCGCGACTTCTACACGCCGTTCCGGGAGTCGGTCGACCGCGCGGAGGAGAAGTGGGAGCGGTTCCGCGAGGAGACGGACGAGCTCTGTCCGAAGTGCCCGACGGAGGGACGCGAGCCCGGCCGGCTGCAGGTCCGGCTCGGCCGGTTCGGCAAGTTCATCGGCTGCGAGAACTTCCCCGACTGCGACTACATCCGCAACCTCGACGGGACGGAGCGTCCGGAGCCCGAGCTCCTCGACGAGACGTGCCCCGACTGCGGGCGTCAGCTCGTGAAGAAGGTGGGCCGCTTCGGGCCGTTCGTCGGCTGCAGCGGGTACCCGGACTGCCGGTACATCAAGAAGGAGCCCCCGAAGGGCACGGGGGTGACGTGTCCGCAGTGCGGCCAGGGCGAGTTGGTCGAGAAGCGCACGCGGTTCGGCCTGATGTACGGCTGTGATCGGTACCCCGAGTGCGACTGCGCTGTGAACAACCCGCCCGAGAAGGACATCCCGTGCCCCGAGTGCGGTGGTCTCCTGCTTCGGCGACCCAAGAGCCTCCGGTGCTGGCATTGTGGCGCCGAGACCGATCTCGACCTCAAGGTCACGAAGCACGGGGACCGTGAGGCCGAGACTGCGGCGCGCGCGGCCAAGGCCGAGGCGCGGAAGGCACGGGCAGCCGCGCGCGAGGCCAGAGGCCCGACGAACCGGAAGAAGACGACCGCGAAGAAGAAGACGACCGCGAAGAAGAAGACGACCGCCAAGAAGAAGACGAGCGCGAAGAAGAAGACGACGGCAAGGAAGAAGACGGCCGCCGAGGAGAACGGGACAGCCGCGAAGGAGAAGACACCCGAGAAGGAGTCGGTCGCGGCCGGCGAGGAAGGCTAGCGTGGCGAGCGTCGCCGAGGAGGTTGCGGCGCTCCGCGGCACCCGGTCGGCGACGCTCAAGGACCTGTTCGCCCATCCGCCGTTCACGCGGCTGCTCGCGGCGATGTCGGTATCCTCCCTCGGCGACTGGGTCGGGTTCCTCGCGGTCACGGCGCTCGTGAACGACCTCGCCGGCGGCGGCGTCGCCGCCTACTCGGTGGCCGGCCTGATGCTCGCCCGCACGCTGCCCGCGGTCCTGTTCGGCCCGATCGCGGGGGCCCTCGTCGACCGGCTGGACCGAAAGCGGATCATGATCACGGCCGACATCGCGCGGGGGTTGCTCTATGCGGCGATGGTGTTCGTCGGTCAGCTGTGGGCGATCTACGTCTTGTCGTTCGCGATCGAGTGCCTGTCCCTCGTCTGGGGACCGGCGCGGGATGCGTCCCTGCCCAACCTGGTCCCTCGGCGCCAGCTCGCCAACGCCAACTCGCTGGCGCTCGCCTCCACCTACGGGACCCTGCCGCTCGGGGGGATCGTGTTCGCGGTCCTCGTGAGCTTGAACACGCTCCTCAGCCACGTCATCCCGTTCCTGGAGGGACGCGACCAAGCCGTCCCGCTGTTCCTCGACGCCGCCACGTTCGCGTTCTCGGCGGTGATGATCAGCCGCGTCCCGATCCCGGCGTCCCCGGCGAGGATCAGCGGCCGCCTCGACTTCTCGCGGATCTGGCGCGACGTCGTGGACGGCGTCCGCTTCCTCCGTGAGGACTCGATGGCGTCCGCGATGACCGCCGGCATCGTCGTGGCATTCTCCGCGGTCGGCGCCGTGCTGGCGCTCGCGCCGATCTACGTCGTGCAGACGCTCGGTGCCGGCGACGCCGGCTGGGGCTTCATCGTGACGTCGTTCGGTGTCGGGATCGGGCTCGGGATGGTGAGCGCGAACCACGCGGCGCGACTGATCGACCGCGTCTCGATCTTCCCCTGGTCGCTCGTCGCAGCGGCGAGCACGCTGTTCGTCCTTGCGGCGATGCCGAACCTCGGGCTCGCCGCGGTGATCACCGTGTGGCTCGGCGCGTTCTGCGGTCTGGGATGGGTGACCGGGTACACGCTGCTGCAGGAGAACGTCCAGGACGAGTTCCGGGGACGAACGTTCGCATCCCTCTCGGTGCTCTCCCGGATGGGGTTGTTCCTGTCGCTCGCGGTCTTCCCTACCCTGGCGGGTGTCTATGGAACGATCGGGGCAGGCACGGGACTCGGGATCCGCTTCGGCCTCGCGACCGCGGGGATCGCGGTCGCCCTCGCGGGTCTCAACACCTGGCGCCTGCTCAAACGCTTCCGACTCTCGAGACCCGAACCCCTCACGCTCGTGCCCAAGCTGAAACGGCCGCCGGCCGCCGGGTTCTTCATCGCCTTCGAAGGCGTCGAGGGCTCCGGGAAGGGGACCCAGATCCGGCTGGCCGAGGAGTACCTCCGGAGCGAGGGCTACGACGTCCAGGTCACGCGGGAGCCCGGAGGGACGGACATCGGGGAGCGCGTCCGGCAGCTGCTGCTCGACCCGGCGATCGGCAAGCTCGATGCCCGGACCGAGGCTCTCCTGTTCGCGGCGTCCCGCGCCCAGACGGTCCAATCGGTGATCCGCCCCGCGCTCGCGGAGGGGAAGGTCGTGATCTGCGACCGGTACGTCGACTCGTCGCTCGCCTACCAGGGGTGGGGCCGCGGCCTGGGTGAGCAGGACGTCCTGACGCTGAACGTCTGGGGGACCCAGGGGCTCTTCCCCGACCTCGTGATCCTCCTGCACCTCGAA
>DASUPO010000082.1:0-16892 GCA_036281075.1 Actinomycetota bacterium
GCTCCGGTACGCATCGGGTCTGTGGCAACGGCTCGGACTGCCGTACGAGCACGCGCAGACGCGCAGGCTCTACGGCGCCGCGCTTCGAGCGGCGGGCGATCGGGAGGAGGGAGACCTGGAGCTCCGGGCGGCCCTCTCCGCGTACGAGCGCCTCGGGGCTGCGCAGGAGGCGGATCAGCTCGCGCTGACGCTCGCCGGTGGCGACGGACTCCCGCGGGGCCTCACCTCGCGGGAGGCGGAGGTCCTGCGACTCGTCGCGGCGGGCAAGACGAACCGCGAGATCGCCTCTGAGCTCGTGATCAGCGAGCACACCGTCGCACGCCACCTCCAGAACATGTTCGTGAAGCTCCAGGTGTCGTCTCGGTCCGCGGCGACCGCCTTCGCGTTCGAACACGGGATCACGTGATCCGCCTCGCCGATGGTGCGTTCTCACCACGCGGAGCGCAACACGACTTGGCTCGTTCCGGCGATGAACCGGACGAGGGGTCGGCCTACGTTCGGTCCCGACGGGTCGAACGGAGGCAGCGATGGACGTCGCAGAGGGAGTGGACCGCTACGAGACCGTGATCATCGGCGCCGGGCAGGCCGGTCTCGCCACCGGGTACCACCTGAAGCGGCTGGGGATGCCGTTCGTCATCCTGGACGCACAGGAGCGGGTCGGCGACGCGTGGCGCACCCGCTGGGACTCGCTGCGGCTGTTCACGCCCGCGTGGGTCGACGGCCTGCCGGGTATGCCGTTCCCGGCCCCCCGCTGGTCGTTCCCGACGAAAGACCAGATGGCCGACTACTTCGAGAGCTACGTGGCGCGGTTCGATCTCCCCGTGCGGACTGGCGTGACGATCGACCACCTGACCCGAACGGGAGACCGCTACGCCCTGTCCCAGGGGGAGCGCGGGATCGAGGCGGATCGGGTGATCGTCGCCACCGGTGCGAACCGCGTGCCGAAGGTGCCGGCGTACGCGTCGGCGCTCGATCCGTGGATCCTCCAGATGCACTCGGCCGAGTACCGGAACCCGTCCCAGCTGCGGGACGGACGCGTCCTGGTCGTGGGAGCAGGGAACTCCGGCGCGGAGATCTCCTACGAGCTCGCGCCGACCCATCCGATATGGCTCGCGGGCACCCCGACGGGCCAGATCCCCGCCCCGCTCGGGACCCGTCGCTACCGGGTCGGGTTCCACGTCTTCCGCTTCTTCGGCACCCGCGTCGTGACGCGCGGCAACCCGATCGGCCGGAGGCTCCTCCCGAAGCTGGAGCGGCAAGCCGCTCCGCTGGTCCCCGTGCGGCTCGATGACCTCGCGGCCGCGAACGTGGAGCTCGTCCCGCGCGTCGCCGGGGTCCGGGACGGGCTCCCGCTGCTCGAGGACGAGCAGGTGCTCGAGGTGGAGAACGTGATCTGGTGCACCGGGTTCCGTCAGGACTTCCCGTGGATCGATCTCCCGATCTTCGATGCCGAGGGACGACCGATGCACGAGCGAGGCGTCCTGCCGTCCGATCCGGGCCTGTACTTCGTCGGCCTCAACGGCCAGTACTCGCTCGCGTCCGAGGTGCTCCCGGGTCTCGGCAGGGACGTGGGATACATCGCCGAGGTGATCGCGAGGGAGATGGCGGCCGGGCCGGCCACGAAGACGGCGCCCAGTGCCGCGTGAAGACTAGACGGCCTGGAGCCGGCGAGCGTCCGCAGGCATCTCGGTCACGTCGCCCGGCAGGGTGATCACGAAGCGCGCGCCGCCGTGCTCGCCGTCCTCGACGTGGGCGGTGCCGCCGTGCAGCTCCGCGAACTTCCTGACGAGCGAGAGCCCGATCCCGACGCCGCGACCGCCGTTGGTGGCGCCCTGCCGGAACGGCTCGAACAGCACGTCCTTCAGGTCGTCGGGGATCCCGGAGCCCTCGTCCTCGACGACGAGGACCACGCCGTTCGAGCGACCGTGGACACGGATGTGCACCGCGGTCCCGGCCGGGGTGTGCCGGCGCGCGTTCACGAGCAGGTTCTCGATCACGCGCTCGACCTTCGCGGCGTCGACGTCCACGAGCACCGGGTCGGCCTCGACCCTGATCGGGTGCGATTCCATCCCCGGCAGCTCGCGGGCGATCTTCTGCGCGAGCTCGCCGACGTCCGTGGGCGACCGTTCGGGCTGAACGTTGCCGCGATCGAGCCGGTCGAGGTCGAGCAGGTCGTCGACGAGCCGGTTCATCTTCTTGCCGCCCTGCTCGATCATGTCGAGCATCGTGCCGCGCTCGTCCTCGGTCAGTCCGAGCTTCTCCGCGCGCTGGAGGGTTTGGACCGATCCCAGGATCCCGGCCAGCGGACCCTTCAGGTCGTGCGAGACGGCGTGTAGGAGCGTGTCCTTGACCTCATTCAGCTCGCGCAACCCCGTCGTGACCGCCGCCTCTCGCTCGAGGTGCTCCCACTGCGCGGTGATGATCCGTCGCAGGGTGCCGAGCAGCACCGCTACCGACAGGAACGCCGCGAACCGGAAGATCGCGTTCCACCACGGCAGCAGGTCGAACTGCGGGTAGGCCAGGTCGCTGATCAGGGCGGCGAGCGTGGAGAGCGTGACGGTGACCGCGCCCCAGCGGAGGCCGAGGTTCCACGTCACGAGACCGATCGGCATCAGGTAGAAGAGCGCCACCGACAGCCGCGGGCCGAGCAGGTAGTCCATCACGGCCACGACGGCCAGGAACGCCGCGCCGAGCAGGAGGGTGACGCCGGGAGACTTCCCGTCGAAGAAGCCCTCGGTCTGTCTCAGGACACGGCGTTCCGCCAGTTGGTCGGCCACGAGGAAAGCTTCGGCGGTGCGCGCCGGTACCTTGAGTCGGGTACCTCGACGGGCTGTCGTGGTTGGAGGAACCGCAGGTCAGACTACCTGCACGGCCTCTCGGAGCGCGCGGAGGGCCCGGCCGCGGTGGCTGATCCGGTCCTTCTCCTCGTCGGTGAGCTCCGCCATCGTCCGGTCCAAGCCGGCCGGGACGAAGATCGGGTCGTATCCGAAGCCGCGGGTCCCCCGCGGCTTCGCCTCCAGCACGCCTTCGCAGACACCCTCGACGGACAGCTCCCGTCCGTCGGGGAACGCCAGGACGGCGACGCACCGGTACCGGGCCGTCCGACCCGGGCTCGGCACGCCCTTGAGGGCCCGGATCAACTCCTGGAGGTTGCGATCGTCCGAGGCGTCCTCGCCCGCGAACCGGGCGGATCGCGGGCCGGGGCGGCCGCCGAGAGCGTCGACCTCGATCCCCGAGTCGTCGGCCAGCGATGCCTCGCCGAGGGCGGCCGCCCCGGCCCGCGCCTTCAACTGCGCGTTCTCGAGGTAGGTGCTGCCGGTCTCCTCCACGTCGGGCCACACGCCCTCGTGATCGTCGACCGTCAGCCACGCCACCGGCCAGTCCGCGCAGATCCTCCGGATCTCTCGGAGCTTGTGGGCGTTGCGGGAGGCGATCGCGATGCGGGGCGGGAACGCCACGTCAGGCTTCGAGCGCGTCCCGCTGGATCTTCGTGAGCTCCCCGATGCCGCCCGAGGCGAGATCCAGCATCCGATCGAGCTGGGTCCGGTCGAACGGCGCACCCTCCGCCGTCCCCTGGACCTCGACCAGCGCGCCGGAGCCCGTCATCACGACGTTGCAGTCGACCTCCGCGGCGGCGTCCTCCTCGTAGGAGAGGTCCAGCCGCGCGTCCCCGTCCACGATCCCGACCGACACCGCCGCGACGGCATCGACCAGGAGGTCCTCGGGGACGACGCGCTCACGCGCGAGCCCGCGCACGGCGAGCGCCAGCGCGATGTACCCGCCGGTGATCGCGGCGGTCCTCGTCCCCGCGTCCGCCTGCAGGACGTCGCAGTCGACGGTGATCGTCCGCTCGCCCAGCCGCGCGAGATCCGCCACCGCTCGGAGGGACCGGCCGATCAGCCGCTGGATCTCCTGGGTCCGTCCGCCGGGGCGACCCCGGTTCACCTCGCGCTGCGAACGTTCCGTCGTCGAGGCGGGGAGCATCGAGTACTCGGCCGTCACCCATCCCTTGCCGGTGCCCCGCAGCCACCGCGGCGCCTCGGTGGAGACGGAGGCCGAGCACAGCACACGCGTCTTGCCCATCGAGAACAGGACCGACCCCGCGGCCCACTCCTGATATCCCAGCTCGTAGGTGACGGGCCGCAGCTGCCCGGGCGCCCGCCCGTCGGGCCTCGGGCTCATCGACCGACCTGCAGGACCATGCCGGGCACGGCGATGTCGATCGCGCCGGTGAACGTCTCCGCGGCCTCGATGATCGACGTTCGATGATCGAGCTCCGGCGTCAGGTGCGTGAGGACCAGGTGGTGGGCCCCCGCCTCGGTCGCCATCTCGGCGGCCTGCGCGGCCGACAGGTGGAACGGATACAGCTTCGATCGGTTCTGGTAGGTGGCCTCGCACAGGAACAAGTCGGCCTCGTTCGCGAGCTTCACCGCGTCCTCGCACGGTCCCGTGTCCCCGGTGTACGCCAGGACGACGCCCCCCGCCTCGATCCGGTACCCCAGCGAGAAGACGCCGATGTGCTGCATCTCGAAAGACGTGATGCGGAACGGTCCGAGCTCGAAGACATCCCCCGCGACGGCCGTTCGGAAGTCGTACGCCTCCGCCATCACGTTCCGCCCGTTCTCCGACACGAGGTTCGCCACGATGTCGGTGAACCCACCCGGCGACCAGAACGGCAGCCCGGGCTCCCCGAGCCCGCCGTAATGCCGCGCGTAGAAGGTCGGGATGATGTCGACGAAGTGGTCCGGGTGTCCGTGGGTGATCAGCATCGCGCCGACCTCGTCCACACCCACGACCTGCTGGAGCCGGGCGAACGTGCCGGTGCCCGCGTCGACCTGCAGGTGGTACCCGTCGTGCGTGACCAGGTAGCCGCAGTTCTCGCCCCCCGCACCCGGCCAGGTTCCCTGCGCGCCGAGGACCGTCAGCTCCACGCGCCCTCCATCGTCACCTGACGGACGCCGAGGTCGCGCACCTCCGAACCCAGGAACAGCTCCGCGAGCCGTTGGAACGGCTCCGGATCCCCCGTCGTGACGAACTCGTGGACCGGATCCCCGTCCCTGGGCGCGAGCAGCTGCCGTGACACGAGCTCACCGTACACGTCCTTCGCGGTCTCCTCGGCCGAGGAGACGAGCACGACGTCGGGTCCGAGCTCCATCTGGAGGAGCCCGGAGAGCAAGGGGTAATGGGTGCAGCCCAACACGAGCGTGTCGATCCCCGCGTCCATGAGTGGGCCAAGATACCCGCGCGCGACGGCTCTGAGCTCGTCGGAGGAGGTGTCTCCCCGCTCGACGTGGTCGACGAACGCCGGACAGGCCGCCGTGTGGAGCGCCACCGAGGACCCCATCGCCCGCTGATAGGCGCCCGTGGCGATCGTGGCCTCCGTCCCGATCACGCCGACGACGCCGTTGCGCGTGGTACGGATCGCGGCCCGGGCTCCCGGGTTCACCACCCCGACCACCGGGATGTCCGCCTTCACGGTGATGTCCCCGATCGCCGAGACCTCCACGGAGTTGCAGGCGATCACGAGCAGCTTGATGTCCCTGGCCACGAGGTAGGACGAGATCTCGAGCGCGTAGCGGCGGATCTCCTCGACCGGCTTCGGCCCGTAGGGGAACCGCGCGGAATCCCCCACGTAGATCAGCGGCTCGCGCGGGAGGAGGTCGATGATCGCGCGCGCGACGGTCAGGCCGCCGACGCCGGAGTCGAACACGCCGATCGGTCGGGGATCGCTCACCACCACAGGGACTCGGAGACCTTCTTCTCCGCGGTCGCGAGGTCGTCGGTCCACGCCTCGGTGGACAGGTACTTCCAGCCGCCGTCGGCCAGCAGGCACACCACGTCACCCTCCTCGAGCTCGGCGGCGATGCGCTGTGCCACGTGGACGACGGCCCCCGACGAGATGCCGGCGAAGATCCCCTCGGTCGACGTGAGGGAGCGAGTCGCGCGCAGCGCGTCGTCGGAGCTCACCAGGAACTTCCGGTCCACCTCGGCTGGGTCGAAGATCGGCGGGACGAACCCCTCGTCGAGCGACCGCAATCCGTACACGAGGTCCCCGAGCTCCGGCTCGGCGGCGACGACCTGGATCGAGGGACCGTGCGCATGGAGCGCGCGTCCCACGCCGGTGAGGGTGCCGCCCGTGCCCATCCCCGCCACGAAGTGCGTCACCTCGGGGAGGTCGGCGAGGATCTCGCGCGCGGTTCCCTCCTCGTGCGCCCGCGGGTTCGCCGGGTTCCCGTACTGGAAGGGCATGTGGTACGAGGGATCTTCGGCCAGGGCCCGCGCCACCTCGATCGAGCCGTTCGTCCCCTTGTCCCCGTCGGAGAACACGACCTCGGCGCCGAACAACCGCAGGAGCCCCAGCCGCTCCTGGCTCGCGTTGTCGGGCAGGACGACCGTCAGCCGGTAGCCCTTGCGGCGCGCGACCATCGCGAGCGAGATCCCCGTGTTCCCCGACGTCGGCTCGAGGATCGTCTTGTCCGGCGTGAGGTCCCCCGACGCCTCCGCGGCCTGGACCATCGCGAGCGCGATCCGATCCTTCGTCGACCCGGTCGGGTTGTTGCCTTCCAGTTTGGCCCACAGGCGCACGGTGGGCTTCGGAGACATCGACGGCACGCCGACGAGCGGCGTGCCGCCGATCGCGCCCAAGATGTCGTCGCTGCGGGTCACGCGCGGATTATCCCAGCGTCCCCGCGCGCTTCCGGTGCGCCGGCGGGTGTCGCGACCGCCTCGGATCAGGCGACCGTGCGAACGAAGTGATACGCGAACGTGTGACCGCCGAACGTGAGCGGGATCATGTCCGTCTCGAGCTGGATATCGGAGCCGTCCCGGCGCTTCCCCCGGAACCGGAACGTCGCGGGGAACGCCTGGGCCTGGACACGGCTCCGATAGTTCCACGAGAAGTGCTGCTGGTCGTCCTCGTGCACCATCCGCTGCAGGAAGTTCGGCGTGTCGTTCAGCTCGTCCGGCGAGTCGAAGCCGAAGAGCTCGGCGAGCCTTCGGTTGCAGATCCAGTGCTCCTCGTCGAGCCAGACGTACATGCCATCGGGGCTCGCGTCGAAGAGCGGCCGGAGGTGCTCGGCCAGCTCCTTCGTGGCGACCTCGTGCGCGACGGGCTGCATCTCACGCCCCCTTCGCGTAGTCGCTGGCCCCGTACCAGTCGACGACCACGACGGGCTCGTCGCCGATCACCCAGGCGTCGTGCCCCTGGGGAAGGGACGTGACGTCGCCCGGCTTCGCGACGATCTCGGTGCCGTCGTCCATCAGGATCCCCAGCGTCCCCGCCAGGTGGTACTGGAAGTGCGGCGCCTCGCAGCTGTCCGTGCCTGCGGCCGCCTTCAGGTCCTTCGACCAACGGAAGCCAGGTTCGAAGACGAACCGGCCGATCTCCGCGTCCCCGGCCTTCACGATCTCCGCCCGCCCGCCGGGGAACGCTCGAACCTCGTCGGGGGCCTCGAAGCTGCGGTGCTCGGTCTGTTGCATGATGTCCCTCCCTCCCTTCGGGTCGGTGGGACTCTGACTTACTAGTAGGTAGGATGTCAAGATGGCACGGGTAGGAAGTTCGACATCGACGGAGCCAGCGAGCACGGCCGGCCAGATCCTGGACGCCGCCGAGCGGCTCGTGCAGGAACGTGGCTTCAACGGCTTCAGCTACGCCGACATCGCGACCGAGCTCGGCGTCACGAAGGCCGCCCTCCACTACCACTTCGCTTCCAAGGCCGACCTCGGCGACGCCCTGATCGACCGCTACGCCGAGCGGTTCTTCGCGGCGCTGTCGACGGTCGACGACGACCGGACCGACGCCGTGGACAAGCTCCGGGCGTACGCGAAGCTCTATGCCGACGTCTTCCGCGACGACCGCATGTGCCTGTGCGGGATGCTCGCGGCCGACTACGCCACGCTCCCCGACCCGATGCGGGTGCGCGTGGTCCGGTTCTTCGACGACAACGAGGTGTGGCTCACCCGCGTCCTGGAAGAGGGTCGGCAGAAGGGCACGATCCGGTTCGAGGGCTCGGCCCGCCCCGTGGCCCGGACGCTGATCGGCGGTCTCGAGGGCGCGATGCTCGTGTCGCGACCCTACGGTGACGTCCAGCGGTTCCGGGATACGGCGGCGCTCCTGATCGCCGGGTTAGCCGTCGAGGGCTAGCGAGCCGCCGGCGACCGCCGGGAGGATCGAGACGGTGTCCCCCTCCCCCACCTCGGTCTCGAGCGACCCGAGGTAGCGCACATCCTCGTCGTTCAGGTACACGTTGATGAACCGGTGGAGCCCGCCGTCCTCGGACAGGACGTTCTTCGTGATTCCGGGGTACCTCGATTCGAGGTCGCCCAGGACGTCGCGGAGCGTCGCACCCTCCGCGCTCACCCTGGGCTCGCCTCCCGCGTGCTTGCGAAGGATCGTCGGCAGCTTCACCTGGACGGACATGTCGGTCGGGTCGCTCCTCACTCGGGTCGGGCCGGGACGCCGCAGAACTGCTCGTAGTCGATCAGCTCGGTGATCGTCGGCTCCTTGCCGCACACCGGGCAGTCGGCGTCCCAGCGGATCTTCACTTCCTGGAAGCTCATGTCGAGGGCGTCGTACAGGAGGAGCCGGCCCTCGAGGGTGTCGCCGTCGCCGGTGATCAACTTGATCGCCTCGGTAGCCTGGATCGAACCGATCACCCCGGGCAGCACCCCGAACACGCCGCCCTCCGCGCACGACGGGACGGTGCCTGGCGGCGGCGGCGTCGGGAACAGGCAGCGGTAGCACGGTGTCTCCTTGCCCGGCATGAAGACGGTCGCCTGTCCCTCGAACTGGTAGATCGAGCCGTAGACGAGCGGCTTGCCCGTGAACTGGGTCGCGTCGTTCACGAGGTAGCGCACCGGGAAGTTGTCGGTGCCGTCGACGATCACGTCGTACGGCGCCATCACGTCGAACACGTTCGTCGAGAACAGGAGCGAGTCATGACCCACCACCTCGATCGTGGGGTTGATCGCGCGCAGGTGCTCGAGCGCGGACTCCACCTTGGAACGACCGACGTCCGCGTCGGTGTGCAGGATCTGGCGCTGGAGGTTCGAGAGGTCGACCGCGTCGAAGTCCACGATGCCGAGCTTCCCGACACCGGCGGCAGCCAGGTACATCGCGATCGGCGAGCCCAGCCCGCCGGCTCCGATCACCAACACGCTCGCGTCGAGGAGCTTGCGCTGTCCGGCGCCGCCCACGTTCGGCAGGATGATGTGGCGGGCGTACCGCTGGACCTGCTCCTCGGTGAACCGTTCCCCGCTCACGAGACCGTCAGCTCCTCTTCGTCGACCCGACCGTCGCGGATCGAGAACGAGCGGAGGACCGGCGCATCCCGATCTGCCACGGAGAGGATCAGGTACCTGGAGTCCGGGTAGAACGCCTGCTTCACGTCGGTCTCGGAGGGCCTCGCGTCCGTATGCGTGTGGGAGTGGTAGATCGCCCAGATCTCCCAGCCGCGCTCGTCCAGCTCGTCGAACACCTTGAGCTGCTCCTTGCCGTCGAACCGATAGGTGGCCGGGCTCGCGTCGGAGTTCGTCATCGGGTAGACGCGCACGGGGACCCCGGCCTCGGAGGCGATCAGGCCACAGGCCTCGTTGGGGAACTCGCGGAGCGCCTGCTCCACGATCTCCTTGTAGAAGACGGCGTCGAGCTCTGCCATGACCTCGTCCGGGTGGTCGCGGGCCCGCGGGAGGCGGTCCCTCTTGCAGGTGCGAATCCTACCAACGGGGTGGATATTCCCGTCCTCCGGGAGCGGAGCTTGGGACGATGGGCGGGTGCGGGTCGCGGTGGTCGGACACGTGGAGTGGATCACGTTCGCACGCGTCGAGCGGGTGCCCGCCGCCGGCGCGATCGCCCACGCGAGCGAGACGTGGGTCGGCGCCGGCGGCGGGGGAGGCGTCGCGAGCCGGCAGCTCGCCAAGCTCTGTGGGTCGTGCGACCTGTTCACGGCGCTCGGCCGGGACGACACCGGCGAGCGGTCGCGACAGGAGCTCGAGGACGACGTCGTCGTCGTGTACTCGGCGACCCGCCGGGAGCCCACACGGAAGGCCGTCTGCCTGATCGACGAGCGGGGCGAGCGGACGATCACGACGCTCGGACCGCGCCTCGAAGCCCGGGGATCGGATCGGCTCCCGTGGCACCACCTGGAACGGTCCGACGCCGTGTACGTGACGGCGGGCGACGACGCCGCGATCCGACACGCGAGGGCGGCTCGAGTCTTGGTCGTATCCACCCGCCACCTGGAGGCCCTGGAGGCCTCCGGTGTCCGGGCCGACGCGCTCGTCGGGAGCGACCGCGACCCGGCGGAGCGGCACGAACCGGACGGTCTGGCGCTGTACGCCGACCTCGTCGTGCTCACGCAGGGCGCGGACGGCGGTCGCTTCCGTACGGCCGACGGCCGCGCGGGTCGATACGAGCCGGTGCCGGCGCCGGGACCGATCGTGGACACCTACGGCAGCGGCGACTCGTTCCAGGCCGGGCTCACGTACGCGCTCGGGGCCGGGATGACGGTCGACGACGCCCTGGGGCTGGCCGCCCGCTGTGGGGCGGCGGCCCTGACGGGCCGCGGCCCCGCAGGCGGTCAGCTCACCGCCGCCGACCTCTGACGACGGTCACGCCAGCAGCGCGGCCGTCGTCGCCCACAGCTCGCGGTCGTCGTCGCGGAACGCCTGGATCTCCGCCATCGTCGTGGGGCCGAGCGCCGCGTTCGTGCCCGGGAGCGAGCGTCGGAGCTGTTCGAGCTCCCGCCGGGTGAAGTCGCACGTGTCGGTGTTCGGTTCGACGCCGTAGAGCGCGGCGCCGTTCAATCCGAGGATCTTCGCGCGCAGCTCCTTCGTGAGCTTCGGGTACCCGTGGCGCTCCCGGAGCTCCTCGGAGATCTGGAACGTCCGCATCGCCTGGATCATCGGCTGCGGCGATCCGTAGAAGAGGCAGTCCGTCCCCCACAGCACGTTGTCCTCCCCGACGTGCTTCAGCAGCTTCCCGAGGACGTGCGCGGCCTGGTCCGGATAGCGCATCACGTACCACCACGTGGACCCGATCTCCGCGTAGACGTTCTCGTTGGGGCCGATCCCGGCGCGCCGCATCGACGCGATCAACCGGTTCACCCCGAGGTGCGCGGTCCCCGGCGTGAATGGCCCCTCGACGACGTCCGTCTCGAAGCCCGAGTGATACACGACGAAGTTCACGTCCGGATGCCGTCTCGCGACGGGGCCGATGTCGCCGGGCGACGCGTTCTCGTTCCCGAGCGAGAGCCCCTTGTGCGTGCAGACCGTCGGGATCCCGAGCGCGACGGCCCGCCGGATGAACCGCTCCCCCAGGTCCCCGCCGTCCCGGTCGTCGAGCCACCAGACGTTGCCGTCGCCCTCGAACGCGCCGGGGAAGTGCGTGAACGTCTTCCACGCGGCGACCGGGTAGTTGTTCGCGACGTGCGTCATCGCGTCGAGCGCGGCGTCGGGCGAGCCGACGTTCGGCAGCGCCTGGGCATGGAGCAGGATCCGCTCGTCCCGGCACAGCCCCTCCACGGTCCGGCGCGTCACGTCCATGATCTCCGCCGACAGCGGGCTCCCCTCCGGGAAGATCGGGAGGGACGAGAGCACGAGCATGTTCGTGTCCGAGCGGAGGAACATCAGCTCGAGGAAGTGCTCGATCGAGTAACAGACCCGCGGGTCGTCCTCGCCGCAGCCCTGTTGCGGGAACGCCTGCCAGAAGCTCTGCCCGTTCAACACGGGGTTGAGGTGGTACTCGAGCAGGTGCCCCTGGACGTCGAACACGAACTCCTCGCCGCCGAGCGCCTCGTAGGCGCCCGGCGGCTCGACCGACGCGGACGGCGGGATCTCGTAGGTGCCGCCCGGCTCGCTCGTCGTCCGCGACGGGTTCGCGCGATGCTCCTCGCGCGTGCACGCGTTCAGCGCGAGGAACGTCGTCGCGGCGCCGGCCGCGGAGAGCAGGAACTCGCGTCGGGACATCCCGAGACGGCGGGCATTGCGTTCCGCGTCGTCGCGGGCCCGGCGGATCGTCTCCCGGAGGACCGGTGGCAGGACCGGCTCGGGGTCGTACTCGGCGTTCGACGCGGGCCCGAACTCGATCGGGAGCCCGGGGTCCTCCTCGGCCCAGTCCTTCGGCGGCGGCGTCGGCCCGTCCACGTCTTCGTCCCTTCGCACCTTACCCGGGCGACCCTGGGCCGGTTCCCTACGCGATGGATCCAGAGACCGTGATCCGGCCCGGCTCGCCGGCGACGACCGTGCCGATCCGGGCGAACGGGACGTCGCGGGCACGGAGCGCGGCCACGAGCGACGCCTCCTCCGAGGCCGCGATCAGCAGGCCGCCGGAGGTCTGCGCGTCGGCGAGGATCGTGCGCTGCGGCTCCGGGAGGTCATCGAAGTCCGTGTGGGGGCGGACCGACGCGAGGTTGCGCTTCGTCCCGCCGGGCACCACGTCGCGGCGCGCGAGGTCGAGGATCCGAGGGTCGAGCATCGGGACGGCGCTCGCGTCGACCTCGGCGGCGACATCCGACGCGAGCAGCATCCGGTGGAGGTGTCCCAGGAGGCCGAACCCGGTGACGTCGGTGGCGGCCTCCACGTCGGCCTCGCGCATCGACTCGGCGGCGGCACGGTTCGACGTCGTCATCAGCGCGACCGCGGCCGAGACGAGGTCGTCGTCGGCCTCGCCTCGCTTGATCGCCGTCGACACGATCCCGAGCCCGAGCGGCTTCGTGAGGTACAGCGCGGCGCCGAGGGGCGCGGTGGAGTTCCGCACGACCCGGTCGGGCTCCACGAGCCCGATCGCCACCATCCCGTACTTCGGCTCGGGGTCCGTGATCGAGTGACCGCCCGCCACCGCGACGCCTTCGGCCGACGCCACGTCGACGCCGCCCTGGAGCACCCGGGCGAGCATCTCCAGGGGGAGGTCGTCGACCGGCCAGTTCACGATGTTCAGCGCGACGATCGGCCGCCCGCCCATCGCGTAGACGTCGGACAGCGCGTTCGTCGCGGCGATCCGCCCCCAGTCGTAGGGGTCGTCGACGATCGGCGTGAAGAAGTCGAGCGTCGCGATCACCCCCTCCCCCGACGGCAGCCGGAAGACGGCGGCGTCGTCGCCGGTGTCGGCGGCGACGAGGAGATCCGCGGACGCGGCGGGTAGGGTCACGTTCCCGAGGACCGACCGGAGGTCGTCGGGGCCGAGCTTGCAGCCGCAGCCGGCTCCGTGGCTGAAGCTCGTCAGCCGTCGTTCGGTGGTGGCGTCCAGCACGCAAGAAGCATACGAACGGCTCGCGAGGCTCAGTCCGCCACGGCGGGACCGGGCTCGGTCCCCATCGCGTGGAACCCGCCGTCGACGTGGACCAGCTCGCCGGTGATCCCCGCGGACAGATCCGACAGCAGGAACGCGATCGCGCCGGCCACGGGGCGGCCGTCGGTCGTGTCCCAGCCGAGCGGCGCTCGATCCGCCCAACCGCCCGCGATGGTATCGAAGCCCGGGATCCCCTTCCCCGCCATCGTCTTCATCGGACCCGCCGAGACCGTGTTGACGCGGATCCGCTTCGGCCCGAGGTCGCGGGCGAGATAGCGCGTCACGGACTCCAGGCCGGCCTTCGCGACCCCCATCCAGTCGTAGATCGGCCACGCGACGGTCGCGTCGAAGTCGAGGGACACGATCGCGCCGCCGTTCCGCTCCATCAGCGGCAGCATCCCGACGGCGAGCTCCTTCAGGGAGAAGGCGCTCGTGCGGATCGCGGTCGCGACGCTCTCCCACGGCGTGTGGATGAAGTTGCCGCCCAGCGCGTCCTGCGGGGCGAACGCGATCGCGTGGAGGAAGCCGTCGAGCGTGCCCCACCGGCGCGCGAGCTCCTCGCGGACCGCGTCGATCTGGTCCGGCTCGTTCACGTCCATCTCGAGGACGTCGGGAGGATCGGGGAGCCGCTTGGCCGTCTTCTCGGTCAGGCTGACGGTGCGGCCGAAGTTCGTGAGGACGATCTCCGCGCCCTGCTCCTGCGCCACCTCGGCGGCGGAGAACGCGATCGACTGCGGGGTGAGGACGCCGGTGATGAGGAGCTTCTTGCCCTCGAGCAGCATCGGCCAACCTTACCCGCCGGCGCCCGCGATCTCCCAGGTGACGGTCCCGTCGCCGTCCACTTGCGTCACGACGATCCGCAGACCGGCGGTCTCGCCGCGCGCTCGGACGGTGCAGTCGAACCGCGCGCCCTCACGTGCCTCGACGTCGTCCGGGCACTCGGCCACGACGCGTTCGACCCCGAGCCGGTTCGAGATCTGTCGTTCGAGCCGCCGCTCGAGCTGGTCGACGTCGAGCGTCTGCGGAGCGCATCCGGTCGCGGCCATCGACAGGAACAGGAGGAGGGCGAGCGTCCGGGAGGGGGGAGATCCCGATGACACCGCGCGGAGCGTAGCATCGGTCGCCGTGGATCTCGGCCTCGACGGGAAGGTGGCCCTCGTGACCGCGGCGTCGAAGGGGCTCGGCCGCGCGGCGGCCGAGGCCCTCGTCGCCGAGGGCGCGCGGGTCGCGATCAACTCGCGCGATCCCGAGCGCGTGCGATCGACGGCGGCGGACCTCGGCCGCGACGTGCTCGCGCTCCCCGGCGACGTCACGGACCCCGACGTGCCGGCGAGACTCGTGGAAAGCACCGTGGGACGGTTCGGCGCGCTGCACGTCGTCGTCGGGAACGCGGGCGGTCCGCCGAAGGCCGGGGCCCTCGACGTCGACGACGAGACCCTCCGGGCCGCGATCGAGGCGAACCTGCTGTCCTCGATCCGTCTCGTTCGCGCCGCCGTGCCGCACCTGCGGGCCGCGCGTTGGGGCCGCATCTGCCTGATCGCCTCGAGCTCGGTGAAGCAGCCGATCCCCGAGCTCGCGGCATCGAACACGGCCCGCACCGGCCTCTGGGGATGGGCGAAGACCGCCGCGCAGGAGCTCGTGGACGACGGCGTCACGCTGAACCTCGCCTGCCCGGGGCTCCACCGGACCGATCGCGTCGTCGAGACCGGGCTCACCGGCCGGATGGGCGATCCCGCGGACTTCGGGCGCGTCGTCGCCTTCCTCTGCTCGGAGCCGGCGGGCTTCGTCTCCGGGACGGCGGTCTCGGTGGACGGCGCGGGTACCCTGGGGCTCCTCTGAGACCCCGACCGAGAGGCCGACGACCGTGACCGAGACCCCGACCGACGCCGACCGCGCCCAGGCGCTCGCCGACCGCTTCTGGGAGGAGCTGCTCGAACGCGAGCCGACGTTCGCCACCGCGATCGGCGACGATCGCTACGACGACCGGCTCCCCGACATCGGCGAGTCCGGCCGGGCCCTCTCCGAGACGCGGAACCGCGCCGCGCTCCAAGAGCTCACCTCGATCGACCGGGACGGGCTCGAGCTCACCCTCCGCACGACGATGGACGTCCTCGAGGCGATTGCGACGCAGACGCTCGCGGCGATCGAGCTCCGGACCGACCGGCTCTACATGGCGAACCACTTCGTCGGCCCGGGGGTGCTCCTCGGCGACATCGCGTCGATCCAGCGCACCGAGACCCCCGAACACCTCGACCGCTACGAGGCTCGCCTGCGGGCGATCCCCGGCTACCTCGAGGCATGCGCGGAGATCGCTCGGGAGGGCGTCGCGACGGGCGTCGTGTCGCCGCGCACGGTCGTCGAGCGCGCCGTCGCGCAGATCGAGCGGATCGTGGCGGTCCCCGACGAGGAGGCGCCGCCGCTCGCGGCGGTGGCGGACGACGACGCGGTCGCGCGCGACCGCGTCGCCGCCGTCTGGCGCGACGTCGTCGCGCCCGCGTTCGCGGGCTACCTCGACACGCTGCGCGACTACCTCCCCCACGCGGCTGAGAGCAACGCCCTGACGGATCTCCCGGGCGGCGAGGAGATCTACGCGGGTGAGATCCGGTCGTGGACCACGCTGCCCCTGGACCCCCAGGAGGTGCACGACCTCGGCAACGAACGCTGGGACTCGATCCAGGCCGAGCGCGCCGAGATCGCGTCGCGCCTCGGCTACGCCGGCCCGGCCGAGGCGATCGCCGACCGCACGGCCTCGGGGAAGGACACCCCGGAGTCCGCCGCCGCCCTCGTCGAGCTCGTCGAGGACCAGGTCGGGCGCAGCTGGGACATCGCCCCCCAGTGGTTCGGCCGGCTCCCGAAGGCCAATTGCCGGGTGAAGGAAATCGAGGCCTACCGCGCGGCGGACATGGCGCTCGCGTTCTACATGCCGCCGAGCGCCGACGGCGAGCGACCCGGCACGTACTACATCAACACACACGACATCCCCGGCAAGGCGCTCCACCAGATCGCGTCCGTCACGTACCACGAGGCGAACCCCGGCCATCACTTCCAGATCGCGCTCGAGATGGAGTTCGACGACCGGCCCTCGCTCCGGCGCTTCGGCGGCCTCCTCGCGGGAGCGTCGTTCGCCGAGGGCTGGGGTCTCTACAGCGAGCGACTCGCGGACGACATGGGGCTGTACCTGGACGACTGGGAGCGGCTGGGGATGCTGACCGCGCAGGCGCACCGCGCCGCCCGCCTGATCACCGACACCGGGCTGCACGCGTTCGGGTGGTCCCGCGAACGCGCGATCGACAAGCTCGTGGCGGGAGGATCACCCCGCGGGGAGTCGGAGGTCGAGGTGGACCGGTACATCGCGCTGCCGGCGCAGGCGCAGGCCTACATGATCGGGATGATCGAGATCGAGGACGCGCGGCGCCGGACCCAGGAGCAGGAGGGCGCCGCCTTCGACCTCCGGACCTTCCACGACCGCCTACTCGCGCTGGGACAGCTCCCGCTGCCGGCGCTCCGTCGCGAGCTCGGCTAGGGCTTGCGGGCCCGCAGCAGCAGGTAGTCGAGCAGCCCGCGCTCCCACAGGACGTCCGCCTGGGAGAGCGTCGCGCGGGGCCCG
>DASUPO010000083.1:0-2186 GCA_036281075.1 Actinomycetota bacterium
CCCGCGACGGCATCGAGGTCCGACGCGAGGTAGGCGAACCGGTAGCCCGTCCGCGGCGCGCTCGAGTGCCCGTGGCCGCGGAAGCAGAAGCGGACCGCCGTGCCCGAGAGCGACGGCGTGAACGGCGCGAGCTCGCGGCAGGAGTTCGTCAGACCGTGCGCGAAGACCGTCACGGGATCGCCGCCCCCGTCGACCTCGACGTGCAGCGACACGCCGCCGTTGCGGACCTCGGGCACGGCGGTCAGCCTGTCAGGCCTCGACGAGGTCGTCCTGCGGGGCGAACTGCTCCCGGACGCGGCGGGACCACGCCGCCACCGCGGCCGTGAGCGCGAGGAACACCAGGCCGGAGCCGATCAGGATCGCGCGGGTCCGCGACGGATCGTTCTCGATCCAGACGAACGACAGGATCAGCGCCGGGACGATGAACCCGAGGTTGTACGCGATGTCGAACAGCGCGAACGCCCGCCCTCGGAAGTCGTCCGGGATCGCCTGCTGCACGATCGTGTCCGCCGAGATCTTCCCGACGAAGAAGGCGAAGAACCCGACGAAGAGCATCCCCGCGAAGCCCGCGACCGACACGAGTCCGCCGAACACGACCGTGCCCAGGCCGAGCAGCGTCATCGAGACGAGGAGCAGGCGGATCGGCGGGACGCGATCCTTCCACGCCTGCGCCGCGAGGAGCCCGAGCACCCCGCCGACGAGTCCGACGCCGCCGGACAGGAGCGTGGGGACCTGGCTCTCGGCGCCTCCCTCCACGAGGTTCTTCGCGTACAGCGCGAAGACGAACAGCCCGAAGCCCCAGAACTGGTACCGGAGCATCTGGAACCCGGTGAGGCCGACCGACGCCGCCGGGCGCGACGCCACCTCGCGGATCCCGTTCACGATGCTGCCGATCACGCGCCGAGCCTCCTGCGCGAACGTGGCGACGTGCTCCCCGACCTCGACGTGGCGGAGCCTCGTCGCCACCAGGGCGCCGACACCGAGGACGGCCGCCCCCGTGAGCACGACGAGCCACGCGGGGAGCATCGCCCCCGCCGCGAAGGCGAACGCGATCCCGACGATCTGGAAGAGCGCGCCGCCGGCCTGGGACAACGCGTTGCCCTGCAAGAGATCCTTACCGGACAGGACGTCGGGGAGAGCCGCCGACTTCACGGCGAGGGCGACCCGCACCACGGCCTGCGACGCGAGGAGGCCGACGATCAACGCGGCGGTGGCCCCGGTGTTCCCCTCCGTGCTCTCCCCTCCCAGGGGCAGCAGGACGAACAGCGCGACGGCCCCAACGATCAGCCCGGTGAGCAGGTTCGTCCACCGGACGACCCGGCTCCGCTGGAACCGGTCGATCACGACGCCGATGAAGGGGGAGACGAGCGTGTACGGCACGTAGAGCGCGAGGATCACCTGCAGCAGGTAGTCGGCCGACGGCACGTTCTGGACGTCGAAGCCCTCCTGTCCGCCGAACGCGATCGACTTGCCGATCGCGCCCTGGATCATCCCCTGCCCCGCCTGGGTGAGGAACTGCACACCCATCAGGACGGCGAAGTCGCGGTTCGAGAAGTGGGAGAACAGGCGGTCGAAGAACGCGCCGAACGCTCCGAGCGCCCGGAGGATCGGCGCCGCCCCGAAGCGGAGACCGGCGCCCGCGCCGGCGGCCAACGCAACGACGGCCCACGCCTTGCCCTCCGTGAGCGGGCCGCGCCAGATGCCCAGCACGGCGATCCCCGACAGGAGGGACAGGACGATCGACGTGCCCGGGATCAGCGCCACGCGGCTCGGCGTGTCCTGCAATCCGAAGAACGGCGCCGCGAGCAACCCTGGCAGGATCGCGAGGAGGAACAACCCGCCGAGGACGCGGGCCTGGTGCGGGAGGTCGTCCAGCGGCCCGGGCGGGTCGGCGAATCGCGCGGCGGCCGCATCGGCCGCCGCGCGCGCCCGGTCCACGACTTCCGGGGGCGGCTCGTAGAGCCCGTCGCCGGTGAGCACGTACGTCCCGGGGCCGATCTCGATCGCGTCCGCTGTCGCGGACGCGATCGCGGCCTCCTGCGCCTCGGGCGTGCACTCCTCGGCGGACAGACCGTTGCAGAGTCCCTGGTAGTACTCGCCGATCAGGAACACGACGGGCGGGTCAGGGTATTGCCGGAGGCGGACGTTCAGCTCCCGCCAGTGGCTCCGCGACGTGTCCCGGTAGT
>DASUPO010000084.1:0-3058 GCA_036281075.1 Actinomycetota bacterium
CGCGTACGGCGGGGTGTCGCCGCTGTCGCCGCGACCCCGGCGGTCGTAGTTCAGGACCGTGAAGTCCTTCGCCAGCTCGTTCGCGAGCGGGACGTCGGCCATGCGGCTGACGGAGCCGCCGCACACCAGCACGACGGGCGGTCCGGCGCCCAGCCGGTCGAACGCGATCGTCGTGCCGTCCTTCGAGGTGATCGTTTCCATGGGGATGACCTCCCGGTCCGTCTTCTCGTCTCTCCTAAGAAGGGAAGACCTTCTGGAGCCAGTCCGCCCACGCCGCCTGCGTCTCGGCTTGGTCCAGGCCGTCGACGAAGATGTGGTGGCCGAGGCCGACCGGGCCTCCGAACACGCTGATGTGCATGAACCGGTAGATCCCGTCGTCGGTGCGTACGCCGAGGAAGTCCCGCGACAGCCAATCCACCTCGCCGTCCAGGATCGGGAGTCCCTCCGGCGTGAGCCGCACCCGGTCCTCGGCGGCGGGCGGCCCGTCGAGGCCGAGCGCCTCGTGGAACCGCTTCCACGCCTCGTCGCGATCGGGGACGACCGTCCCGCCGAAGACGTTCACCGGCGTCGCCGAGCGGCCCTTGAAGTACGTGAGGTAGACGCGGAGCTTGTCGAAGTACATCGGGTCGCCCTCGGACAGACCCTCGTACTCCTTCTCCCAGTTGTCGCCCAGGAAGCCGCTGTGGACCCAGCGGACGACCGTGCTGCCCTTGTCGCGGCCCTCGACCATGTACTCGAACGCGTGGAACGCGCCGTCGGACGCCTCCGGCGTGCGCGAGGCGAACCTCGTGGGCGGCTCCCAGGCGGTCACCGTCGCGTCCTCGGTCCCGCCGCCCGCGAACTCCATCCGCGTCGTGCCGCCCTCCCGCGGCTCGATCTCGTTCCGGCCCATGAACCAGGCGTCGACGCCCGGGCCGGTGGCGATCGCCTGCCAGACCTCGTCCGGCGTGGCGTCGACCTCGATCTGATGGGTGAGCTCGAACGGACGTCCCATGTCAGTTCCCCTCCGTCTCCGTGTCGCGCTGCGCGTCCGGTGCGTCGGGCTTCAGGCTCGGGTGGACGGCGACCACCACACGATGGTCGCGGCCACGAGGCGCGTTCTCGTCGTGGTACTTGCTTACCAACGAAGTGACCGAGGCGGCCAGCTCCTCGGCGAACGCGGCGCGATCGGCCGCGGACGCGAAGCGGATCTCGCCGTCCATCGCGAACGTCGCGAGCCGCTTGCGGGCAACGTTCGCGCCGGCGACGAGCTCACCGACGTCGCGGACCAGCTTGGAGGCGACCGCGATCAGCCAGCGGGCCGAGAGCCGGTCGGGCGCGCGCGAGGGATCGGGCTCCACGCCGTTCAGCGCCGCCGGCGAAATCACGTAGGACAGCGCCGTCGCCCTGAGGACCCGCTCGGTCACGTTGCCCTTGCGGCGCTCCTCCACCAACTCGACGAGCCCGTGGTCCTCCAGCGCCCGCAGGTGGTAGTTCACGTTCTGCCTGGGGAGACCGACCCTGGCGGCGAGGCTGGACGCCGAGCCCGGCTCGGCGAGCTCCGCCAGGAGACGGCTGCGCACGGGGTCGAGGGACACCTCCGCGGCCTCCGGATCCTCGATCACCGCCACATCCAACATGAACACAGGGTAGACACCGAAAGGAACTTTTGTCAAGATAAGGGAAACTTTCGGTGCTGCTTCGGTGATGACGCGTCACGTCCAAAGTCACTTCTTCGTCACTCAGGTCTGGTAGGCAAGGACGGGAACCGGTCTGGTAGGCAAGGACGGCAACCGGAGAAGGAGGTCCCCCGCATGCACTCGACGAACGGTCACGACCCCGAGCTCGCGCTCAGGCTCCGCAAGGAGGTCGAGGGGCGCGTGATCGCGCCCGACGACGCCGAGTACGACGACGCGCGCGCCGTGTTCTACGGCGGGCTCGACAAGCGGCCGGCGGCGATCGTCCGCGTGGCGAGTGACGCGGACGTCGTCCGCGTGATCGCCGAGGCGCGCGACACGGGCCTGGAGCTGGCCGTCCGGAGCGGCGGCCACAGCGTCGCCGGCCACTCCACCACCGAGGGCGGGATCGTGCTCGACCTGTCGGAGCGTCGGTCACTCGAGATCGACGCCGAGGACCGGACCGCCTGGGCGGAGTCGGGCGTGACGGCGGGCGCGTATTCCGAGGCGGCCGCCGAGCACGGTCTGGCGACCGGCTTCGGCGACTCCCCGTCCGTCGGGATCGGCGGGATCACCCTCGGGGGCGGCGTGGGATTCCTGGTCCGCAGGTTCGGGCTCACGGTCGACGCGCTCCTGGCCGCCGACGTCGTGACGGCCGCGGGAGAGGTGCTGCGCACCGACGAGGCGGCGCATCCGGACCTCTTCTGGGCGATCCGCGGCGGGGGCGGGAACTTCGGGGTGGCGACCCGGTTCCGGTTCCGCCTGTTCGAGGTCCCGGAGGTCTTCGGGGGGATCCTGATCCTGCCCGCGACGCCGGAGACGGTCGTCGGATGGGCAGCCGCGTCCGAGGCCTCGCCGGAGGAGCTCTCGACGATCGCGACGATCATGAAGGCGCCGCCGATGCCGTTCCTCCCGGAGAACACGCACGGCAAGCTCGTGCTGTTCGGGATGGTCGTGCACGTCGGCGGTGGCGAGGTCGGCGAGCGAGCCGTCGCACCGTTCCGCGGGCTGGCCGAGCCCCTCGCCGACATGTTGAAGGAGATGCCGTACCCCGGGATCTACATGGAGGAGCAGGGGGACTTCCACCCGATCGCGACGGACCGGACGATGTTCCTCCACCGGGTGGACGAGGACGTCGCCGCCACGCTGCTCGACCGGATCCGAACGTCGGACGCGATGATGGCCGCGGCCCAGTTCCGCGTGCTGGGCGGCGCGATGGCGCGCGTGCCCGCGGACGCGACAGCGTTCGCCCATCGCTCGAGCAAGATCATGGTGAACGTCGCGGCGCTGTTCGAGAGCGTCGAGGACCGCCCGCGATACGAGGCGTGGGTACAGTCGTTCGCGGACGAGCTCCGCCAGGACGATCACGGCGCCTACGTGAACTTCCTGGAGGACGAGGGCGA
>DASUPO010000085.1:0-43515 GCA_036281075.1 Actinomycetota bacterium
GGCACCTCGATGTCGGCTCGTCTCATCCTGGGGCTGGAGCAGGTCCCAAGGGTCGGGCTGTTCGCCCGTTAAAGAGGCACGCGAGCTGGGTTTAGAACGTCGCGAGACAGTTCGGTCCCTATCCGCTGTGGGCGCAGGAGACTTGAGAGGAGCTGCCCCTAGTACGAGAGGACCGGGGCGGACGGACCTCTGGTGTGCCAGTTGTCGCGCCAGCGGCACGGCTGGTTGGCCACGTCCGGAAGGGATAAGCGCTGAAAGCATCTAAGTGCGAAGCTCGCCTCGAGATGAGGTCTCCCACTGGCTCGACCAGGTAAGGCCCCTCGCAGACCACGAGGTTGATAGGCGGGAAGTGGAAGCACGGTGACGTGTGGAGCTGACCCGTACTAATAGGCCGAGGACTTGACTCTTTGCTCGCGCTCGCTGTCGTGTTCCGAGCTCTGCTCGGGGCGCATCCTCACCAGCGTCCTCGTTCGACGTTCGTCGGATCGAGGACACGCCGTTTCGGTGGCCATGGCGGAGGGGGAACACCCGGTCCCATCCCGAACCCGGAAGTTAAGCCCTCCAGCGCCGATGGTACTGCTCTGGAGACGGAGTGGGAGAGTAGGTCGCTGCCGAGACTTCTTCGAACGGGCCGCCCGAAGGGCGGCCCGTTCTCGTTCCCGTACCCTGGGCGCATGTCCGGCGGGTTCCGTCACAAGGGGCGCGGCGGACCACGGTCCGCCGCGCCCCCCGGGGTCCTGCCCCGGCCGATCCAGGACGAGATCCGGCGGACGGCGCCGCCCGGGAAGGACCGGGACGCGATGTCGCGGCTGGGCCGCGCGATCGAGCTCCTCGATCGCGACGATCCCAAGGGGGCGGCGGCCGAGGCCGAGAAGGCCAAGGCGCTCGCGCCACGGTCCGGCGCCGTCCGCGAGGTCCTCGGCCTCGCGTTCTACGGTCTCGGGCGTTGGCAGGACGCGCTCACGGAGCTCAAGGCCTACAAGCGGATCTCGGGGCGCACCGACCAGAACCACCTGATCGCCGACTGTCTCCGCGGGCTCGGGCGGCCGCAGGAGGCGGTCCCGCTCGCGGAGGAGGTGCTGCGGGTGAAGGGGGCGTCCAACGAGGCGAAGGCGGAGGCCGTGATCGTCGCGGCGTCGGCGCTCGCCGATCAGGGCCGGTTCGCGGAGGCGCTGGCGTTCCTGGGTCGGGCCAGGACCCGCGAGGACGTCGCCGAGGACTACACGCTGCGGCTCTGGTACGTGAAGGGGGACATCCTCGAGCGTGCAGGGCGGCGCGGAGAGGCGGCGGCCGAGTTCCGGAAGATCATG
Source organism: Actinomycetota bacterium (assembly GCA_036281075.1). Classification (GTDB taxonomy): domain Bacteria; phylum Actinomycetota; class UBA4738; order UBA4738; family HRBIN12; genus JAJNBA01. The sequence goes on from DASUPO010000085.1 coordinate 1,311, forward strand.
CGGCACGACGCCGGCGCCTACGATGCCGCGGAGCGCCTCGCCGCGATCAGCTGACCGGCTCGCCCTCCCGCTCGCGGCGCCTCCGCCAGTAGCCGGCGAGCCCCATCGCGTTCATCCGGATGCTCGAGAGCAGCCGAAGCCGGTCCTCGAGCATCTCGAGATCGATGGTCGCCTCGGCGCCGGTTTCGATGTCGTGGAGCGCCGTGGCCTCCAGCCGGGCGGAGAGCTCCTCGGGATCCTCGGTCTCGCGGAGGCCCTCCTCGACGACCTGCGCCCACGCCCGGACCCGTCGGATCGCGAGATCGCACGTCGCGTCCACGTCGGGGAGGGGACCGAAATGCGCGAACAGCAGGGCCGACCGCGCCGCGCCGCGGATCCGCTCGATCGACGCCACGTAGCGTTCCAGGTCGAAGTCCGGCGGGGGCGTCGCGGGACGCAGGACCGGGAGGTCGGGAACGTGGATGCCGAGCGCGTCGCCGGTGAAGACGACGCCCGTCCGGGAATCGACGAGCGCGAGGTGGTGGGACGCGTGCCCCGGCGTGTCGAGCACCGCGAGCTCTCGGTCGCCCATGCGGATCGTGTCGCCGTCACCGAGCGATCGGAGCCGAACCTCGGCGACCGGTTGGACGGGGAGGAAGAGCTCCGCCATCTCTCGCTCGCCCCAGACCCGGGTGGCGCTCGCGACGAGCCTCGTCGGATCCGCCAGGTGCCGCGCGCCCCGCTCGTGGACCCAGATCGTCGCGCGCGGGAAACGCTCCGACAGGGCGCCGACGCCGCCCGCGTGGTCGAGGTGGATGTGCGTGACGACGACGTGCGCGAGGGCGGCGCCGTCCATGCCGAGGTGGTGGAGCGCGTCGGTGACCGGCTCCACGGATGTCCCCGGGCCGGTTTCGACCAGCGTGGGCTCGCTGGCGGCGAGGAGATACGCGGCGGTATAGCGGGCGCGACCGCCCATGAACGTGTCGATCGCCGTGACGCCGTCGGCGACCTCGAAGACGACCGGAGCTCGATCCTCCACGCGGTGAGTCTCGCAGGGCGGTGTCGGTGGTGACGGGTATGGTGCGCGTGCGGGAAGGAGGGGTCATGGTGACGGTCAACGTCGTCGTGCTCGCCGGCACGATCGCCGCCGATCCGGTCCAGCGGCGGATGCCGTCGGGCGACGAGGTCACCGAGCTCCGACTCTCCGTTCCGGAGGCGGGCAAGCGCCTCCTCCCCCTGCCGGTCGCGGCGTGGCACGCCACGGTCGGCGCGCGCAGCGTCGACGGGATCGCCAAGGGCGACGCCGTGCTCGTGCACGGCCACCTCGTCCGGCGGTTCTACCGGAGCGGAGCGGGAGCGAGGAGCCTCACGGAGGTGGTAGCGACCGGGATCAAGAAGCTCGAGCAGCCGGCCGCTTAAGAGCGGCCGGGGTGCCCTGAGCTCGGCGCCGCTTCGCACGGCGGCCTTCCTGGAGCCCGTAGCGTGGTCATCTGCGAAGGATCGCGATGGCTGACACCAACGAGGTCGTTCGGCTTTACGGCGCAGGGGACCTCGGCGTCTGAAAGGAACGGGGGCACCTGCGCCGGACCGGTTGGTCGATCCCGCGCGGCGTCTCCGGGTGAGCGCGACGAGCCGTCGCGCGCCGCGAGTAGGCTGACCGTTGAGCGATAGGGGGAGTCCATGACGTCGAAAGCGTCGTTCACCGAGGACGAGTGGGAACGCGTGCTCCGGGCGCCGATGGTAGCGGGGATGGCGATCACGATCGCCGACCCCGGCGGTCCGATCGAGATCTCGAAGGAGATGATGGCGACGCTCCGCGCTGCCACCGTTCCCCCCAGCCAGGAGGAGTTGCTCGCTGCGGTGGCCCTCGACATCCAGGCCATGACCCAACAGAAGCAGAACCCGGCGCGGAATTTCAAGCCGACCGGAGCAGCAACCGCCGGGACCGAGATCCTCGACGAGCTTCGCGCCGTCGCCGCGATCGTCGCCGAGAAGGCAACACCTGAGGAGACCCAGGCCTTTCGGGGTTGGCTCGTCATGGCGGCGCAGGGGGCTGCTGACGCCGCGAAGGAAGGCGGGTTCATGGGCTTCGGCGCGGTGCAGGTCAGCGAAGGCGAGCAAGCCATGCTGGATCAGCTCCGCACCGCTCTGGGACAAGGCTGAGCTCTCTCTCTACGGCTGGTATCGGCCCACGTGGACCCGCGAGGTGGCTCGCGAAGCGACCGCGGTGCGTGTCAATCACCGACCCATCGGTTAGTCATGGAGACATGCGGACGTGGATCCTCTGGCTCGTGGTGCTCTCGGTGCTGGCGGCCGCCTGCTCACCGCAGGAGTACCAGCCCAACACGCCCGCGGTGTACTTGAGCGCTGCCGGATGCCTCCAGTCCAATCAAGACAATCTGTACACGACGGGCGGGTACGCGATCCGCTACCTCACCGTCGCCACCGGCGATCCGGCCGTCCCGCCCTGGTGGAAGGGGGGCACCACCGACGAACACCCCGAGTGGACGCGGAACGATCCATACCTCGGTCGGGGCTACGAGGGCGCGGTGACGTTCGAGGTCGCCGAGCAACTCGGCTTCTCCGATGACGACGTCCGGTTCGTCCCGGTCGGGTTCGACGAGTCGATCGCAGCGGGTGACAAGGACTTCGACTTCGCGCTCCAGCAGATCGCGTCTCTGCCGGACCGCGAGAGGGATGTGGACTTCAGCCAGGGGTACTACGAGGTGACGCAGGCGCTCGTCTCGGTGCGCGGCTCGCCGATCGCCTCGGCAACCTCGCTCGAGGATCTGAAGGATGCCGCGCTGGGGGCGCCGACCGGCGGCACGAGCCTCGGGTACATCGAGGATCACATCGAGCCGAGTGCGCAGCCGACCGCGTACCACGACCTCGACGCGGCGGTCCGGGGCCTCGAGGACGGACAGGTCGACGGCATCGTGGTGGACCTGCCGAGCGCATCCTTCGTCGTCGAGGAACGGATCCCCGATGGCGTGATCGTCGGACGGTTTCCGACGGCCGGCGCACAGGACCACTTCGCGATGGCCTTCGAGAAGGGAAGCCCGATCGTGGACTGTGTCGACCTCGCCCTGGAGGAGATGAGGGACGACGGCACGCTCGACGAGATCCGCCGAGAGTGGCTCGCGGACGAGACCGACGCACCGATGCTCGAGGGCTGACGCCGAGCGAGGGCCCACGCCGGCCGGCGTCCAACCGGTTCCGCGGCCGCGCTGCTAACGTCGAGCGAGGGGCCGCGGGGACCCGGGAACGGGAGCGAGATGGTGGCGGAAGACCAGCGAGGCGACTCGGCCTACGAGCTGTTCTCTCGTGGCCGCTCGTTGCTCGCGGACGGCCACCCGCACGCGGCCGCGGTGCTCCTGTCCCGCGCGAAGCTGCTCGAGCCGGAGAAGGCGTCGATCCGCGAGGCGCTCGGCCGCGCGCTCTACGCGTGCGGCCGGGCGACCCCCGCCCGCCGGGAGTTCGCGAAGGCGGTGCAGCTGAACCCGTCGGACGACTACGCGCACTTCGCGCTCGCCCTCGCGTGCGAGCGGACGGGCCAGCGGTCCCGGGCTCGCGGGCACGCGAAGCTCGCCGTCGTCCTGCGCCCGGACGTCCCCCACTACGTGCGGGCACTCGAGCGGCTCTCCGCCTGAGGTGCTGGCGGATCCGTACGACGCGATCCTCCTGGACCTCGACGGTGTCCTGTACCGAGGACCGGAGCCGATCCCCGGCGCGCCCGACGCGGTGGCACGGCTGCGTGGCGCCGGCAAGCGGCTCGCGTTCGTCACGAACAACGCGAGCCGCACGCCCGCACAGGTCGCGGAGCGGCTCGCCGCCGTCGGCGTGGACGTCGCGGAGGCCGAGGTCGTGACCTCGGCCCTCGCGACGGCCACCCTCCTCGCGTCGCGTGGGGTCCGATCCGCGTTCGTCGTCGGCGAGGAGGGGTTGATCGAGGCGCTCGCGGACGTGGGGATCGGCGTCTCGGTCGACGGTTCGGGCCGGCCCGACGCGGTCGTCGTGGGGTTCGATCGGCACGTCGACTACGACAAGCTGAAGGACGCGTCGGTGCTCGTCGCCGCCGGGGTGCCGCTGATCGCGTCGAACGCGGACGCCTCGTTCCCGGCGCCGGGCGGGGAGGCGTGGCCGGGGGCGGGCGCCCTGGTGGCGGCGATCGAGCGCACCACGCGGATGGTGGCGGAGGTCGTCGGCAAACCGGAGGCCCCGCTGTTGGAGCGCGCCCTGGCGGCCGCGGGCGGCGGCCGACCGCTCGTCGTGGGCGACCGGCTGGACACGGATATCGCGGGCGCCGTCCGACTGGGATGGGATTCGGCCCTCGTCCTCACCGGCGTCGCGACGGCCGCCGAGGTGGACGATTCGCCCTGGCGGCCGACGTTCGTCGTGGACTCGCTCGCGCGGATCGCGGAGCCGACCGCGCCGGCGACCGCGACGGTAAGCTGACGCGTTCCGACCTTGCCTCGGAGGGATGACCATGTTGATCGACGACATCAGGAAGACGCTGGAATCGATGATCGGGATGACGCCGGCGAAGGCGCAGGAGCTCGCGAAGCGGTACCTGGAGCCGGGAGCCGCGAAGGATCAGGTCCAGAAGACGGCGGGCGACCTCCTTCGGCTGCAGCAGCGTCTGCGGGACGCGATCCGCAAGGAGGTCACCGCGCAGGTCAAGTCGATGGGCGCCGCGACGCAGGACGATCTGGACGCCCTCCGCAAGCGGGTGCGCGACCTCGAACGCCGTGCGGGGATGACGGCGTCCGGCCGGAAGAAGGCGGCCGCTCGGAAGAAGACGGCGGCCAGGAAGAAGGCAGCCGCGTCGACGTCGACGACGACGTCCGGCGGCTCCGCGTCGACCGCCTCCTGACCGAGCGGGACCCGTGGGCCGCCGCCCCCTCGACGTCGAGCTGGTGCGGCGGGGCCTCGCGGAGACCACGGAGGAGGCTCGGGCGGCCGTCCGGGCCGGGCACGTGACGGTCGCCGGCTCGCCGGCGACGAAGAGCACGACCCTGGTGGCTCCCGAGGAACCCCTCTCCGTGTCCGAGCCGCGCCCGTACGTGTCGCGTGGAGGCGGGAAGCTCGCGGCGGCCCTGGACGCGTTCGCGATCGACCCCGCCGGGCGGGACTGCCTCGACGTCGGCGCCTCGACCGGGGGATTCACCGATCGCCTGTTGCAGGGCGATGCCCGCCACGTGGTCGCTCTGGACGTGGGCGCCGGGCTCCTGGCCTGGGAGCTCCGGACCGATCCGCGCGTGACCGTCGTCGAGCGCACGAACGTCCGGAAGCTCGTCCCGACGATGCTCCCGTACCGTCCCTCTCTGATCGTGGCCGACGTCTCGTTCATCTCCCTCCGCCTCGTCGTCGCCCCGCTCGTCGAGGTGAGCGCAGCCGCCGCGGATCTCGTGCTCCTGGTCAAGCCCCAGTTCGAGGCGGCCAGGGCCGAGGTGGGTCGCGGCGGCGTGATCCGCGATCCGGGCGTCTGGCGCCGCGCGATCGAGGGGATCGCGGAGTCGTGCCGGGCGGCCGGCGCGGCGCCCGTCGGCCTCGCGGTGTCGCCCGTCCGAGGGCCCGCGGGCAACGTGGAGTTCCTCCTGCACGCCGTGGCGGGCGGCGATCCGCGATCGCTCGACGTCGGGGGGACGGTCGAGGCCGCCGCCGCGATGGAGGCGTCGTGACGCGCGTCGCGTTCGTCGTCCACGAGGGGCGCGCGAGCGCCGTGACGACGGCGGAGGGGCTCCGCGAGGAGCTGGAGTCGGAGGGGGTCTCGACCGGGCTCTCCCGCGGGCCCGAGGACGTCCGTTCCGATCCTCCGGAGCTCGTCGTCTCGGTGGGTGGAGACGGGACGTTCCTCCGTGCGGCGCGCGTCGCGAGCGAGGCGGACTGTCCGGTCCTCGGGGTCAAGGTGGGCCGCTTGGGGTTCCTCACGGAGATCGAGCCGGGTCGCGGGGCGCTCGAGCTCGTGCGCGCGGCCCTGGAGGGCCGCGCGCACGTGCTCGAGCGGCTCGCGGTCGTCGCCGAGCCGGCCGACGGCACCTCGTTCCCGGCCCAGTGGGCGATGAACGAGGTGATGGTGGAGAAGTTGACCCGGCACCGGCTCGTCCGGCTCGCGGTCGACGTGGACGACGAGTACGTCACGACGTTCTCGGCGGACGGCGTGATCGTGGCGACGCCCACGGGCTCGACCGCGTACTCGTTCTCCGCCCGCGGGCCGATCGTGAGCCCCTCGGTCCCGTGCCTCGTGCTGACGCCGATCGCGGCGCACATGGTGTTCGATCGCTCGTTCGTCCTCGGCGCCGAGCAGGAGGTCGTGCTCGAGGTCGTGGCGGACGAGCCGGGCGTGGTCAGCGCGGACGGACGCGAGGCGATCGAGCTGCCGGTCGGCTCCCGGGTCCGGATCCATGCGGCCTCCCGGCCGGCGCGCCTGGTCGCGAGGGACGACGCCCCGGGGTTCCTGACCCGGGTCCGGGACAAGTTCGACCTGCCGGGGGATCCGCCGGGCCCGGTCCCCGGTGTCACGGACGCGGGGTAGCATCCGCGCGTGCTCCGCGAGCTCCACATCAGCGGTCTCGGCGTGATCGCCGACCTCGACCTGGAGCTCGCGCCGGGGCTGAACGTCCTCACCGGCGAGACGGGCGCCGGCAAGACGATGGTCACGGTCGGCCTGCTGCTCGCGCTGGGCGAGCGCGGCTCGGCGTCCCTCGTCCGAGACGGCGCCCGTGCGGCGCGCGTGCAGGCGCGCTTCGACGCGACCGACGAGGCGGGGGACTGGGCCGAGGACGGCGAGGTGATCCTCGCGCGGTCGGTCGCCCGGGACGGCCGATCGACGGCTCGGATCGGCGGTCAGCTGGCGACCGCGTCCGCGCTCGCGCGGCTCGGGGCCGCGCTGCTCGAGCATCACGGACAGGGACTGACCCAGCGCCTGCTCGCGCCGGCGGCGCAGACCTCGTTCGTCGACCGGTTCGCAGGGGACGAGCACGTCGTCGCGCTCGCCGCCTACCGCGAGGTGCACGATCGCTTGCGGGAGGCCGGCGCGGAGCTGGAGACCCTGCGGGAGGCGGGGCGAGGACGCGAGCGGGAGCTGGACCTCCTCCGGTTCCAGATCGCCGAGATCGAAGCCGTCGATCCTCGCGACGGGGAGTCCGAGGAGCTGGCGTCGGAGGAGGCGAGGCTCGCGCACGTCGAGCGGCTCACCGAGCAGGCCGCCGTCGCGGAGCAGGCGCTCACCGGCGACGGCGGCATCGACGACGCCGCCGCATCGGTCGCCTCCGTGCTGGAGGCGGCCGGCACCCTCGATCCCGGGGCGAGCGACGTGGCCTCGCGGGCCCGTGGCATCGCCGCCGAGATCGCCGAGCTGGCCCGAGACGTGCGGAACTACGGGGAGTCGCTCGTTCCCGACCCGGGCAGGCTCCAGGCCGTCCGCGAGCGGATCGGAGCGTTGAAGCAGTTGCAGCGCAAGTACGGAACCACGGACGCGGAGGTCATCGGCTTCCTCGCCGAGACCTCCGCGAGGCTCGCCGCCCTGGAGGGCGCCGACGATCGGATCGGCGACCTCGAGGCGGAGGTGGAGCGCCTGGCGGGGCTCGCGACGGGGCGGGCCGCGACCGTCACCGCAGGCCGACGCGCCGCGGCCGACACCCTCGCGACGGCGGTCCGAACCGAGCTCGAGGAGCTCGGGATGCCGGGCGCGACGTTCGAGGTCCGGCTCGAGCCGCTCGAGGAGCTCGGGCCGGCGGGTGCGGAGCGCGCCGAGCTGTGGTTCTCGCCCGATCCGCGCCAGCCCGCCAGGCCGGTCGCCAAGGCCGCGTCAGGCGGAGAGCGATCCCGCGTGATGCTCGCGTGCCGGAGCGTGCTCGCCGATCTCGACGACGTGGGAACGCTCGTCTTCGACGAGATCGACGCCGGCATCGGCGGGGAAGCCGGCCTGGCCGTCGGCCGGCGTCTGGCCCTGCTCGCCGCCGGCCGGCAGGTGCTCGTCGTGACCCACCTCCCGCAGATCGCGTGCTTCGCGGATCGCCACCTGCATGTCACCAAGGCGGCCGGCGCCGCGTCGGTCGAGCTCCTGGACGACGCGGGGCGAGCCGACGAGCTCTCGCGCATGCTCGCGGGACTCCCCGGGAGCGAGAGCGCCGTCACGCACGCCGAGGAGCTGCTCGCGGAGGCCCACCGGCTCCGCTCGAGGGCGCCGGCCGCCGCCGGCCGGGCGGGACCCGTCTCCTGAGGCGCTCGCTCGGCTACCCTCGAACGCACTCGAGGGACGGCCGGGGGACGGTCCCCAGGCCGGGGAAGGGATGCGCTGGGCTCCAAGCTTCTCCGCCTCCGGACCTCCCGCCCACGTGGACAGACCGGGGGCAGGGCGAGGGTCGATCGGCGCACGAAGGACCTCGTCCCGCGGATCGAGCCGGGCGATGTGGCGGTGATCGACCACGAGGACCTGGACCGGGTCGCGGCCGAGGCCCTGGTCCATGCAGGCGTCGCGGCCGTGGTCAACGCGGCCCCCTCGATCTCGGGGCGGTACCCGAACCTCGGCCCGATGATCCTCCAGGAGGCCGGTGTCTCGCTCGTCGACCGCGTGGGCTCGCTCGTCCTCGAGAAGGTGGAGGAGGGGGCCCTCGTCCGCCTGGAGGACGACCGACTCTTCGCCGACGGGAGCCTCGTCGGGGTGGGGGTCCGGCAGGATCGGGATTCGATCCTCCGCGACATGGATGCCGCCCGTGACGCCGTGGACGAGCGCTTCGAGGGCTTCGCGCGGAACACGCTCGAGTACATGCGCGAGGAGCGCGACCTCCTGTTCGGCGGGGCGGGCCTGCCGGAGCTCCGCCACGCCGTCGCCGGGCGCCACGTCCTCGTGGTCGTTCGGGGGTACGGCTACCGGGAGGACCTGGCGGCGCTCCGCTCCTACATCCGCGACGTGAATCCCCTGCTGATGGGCGTGGACGGCGGAGCCGACGCCCTGCTCGACGCCGGGTACGTCCCGGACGTCGTGATCGGCGACATGGACAGCATCTCGGACCGCGCCCTCGCGCTGATCGGCCGCTCGCGGCGGACGCCGACCGACGTCGTCCTCCACGCGTACCCGGACGGGCGAGCGCCGGGCCGCGCGCGGCTCGAGCGTCTCGGGATCCAGCACGTGGAGGTCCGGTCGGCGGGCACCAGCGAGGACATCGCGTTCCTCCTCGCCCACGAGCGCCGTGCCGAGCTGATCGTGGCCGTCGGGACCCACGGCAACCTCCGAGAGTTCCTCGACAAGGGCAGGCCGGGGATGTCCTCGACGTTCCTCGTCCGGCTCCGGGTGGGGGAGATCCTGATGGACGCGAAGGGGGTGGCTCGGCTGTATCCGAGCAGGGCGCGGACCCGGGACGTGCTCCTGCTCGTCGGCGCCGTCCTCGCGACGTTCGCGCTGATGATCGCGGCGTCGCCGTCGCTCCGGCTGTACCTCGACCAGACCCTCGACAACGTCGTCGATTGGATCGGGTCGCTGCCGTGATCTCGTGGCGGTACCACGTCGTGTCGATCGTCGGGGTCGTACTCGCGTTCGGTCTGGGGATCCTCGCCGGGTCCTCCGTCGTGGGGGACGAGCTGGTCGCGCAGCTGCGGCAGAACACCGAGCAGGCCAGGGATGAACGTGACGAGGCGCTCGCGACGGTCGAGCGATTCGCCCGGTTCACGGAAGGGCTCCAGCCGACGCTGCGTGACGGGGCGCTGGTCGGGGAGGAGGTCGTCGTCGTCACGATGGACGGCGCGGACGCCCCGGCGCAGCAGACCGTCGAGGAGCTCACCGCAGCCGGCGTCGAGGTCCTCGCCACCCTCGAGCTGGACCGGCGACTGACCGACGTGGAGGCCCCGGAGAACGTCGACGCGATGGAGGACGCCCTCGGCCTCGTCGGCTCCGATCCGGACTCCCTTCCCGGTCGGATCGCGGATGCCCTCGCGGTCCGCCTGGCGGTGGGTCCGGACGAGGGGGAGGAGGACCTGCTCGGCTCGCTGATGGCGGCGGGGCTCGTGACCGCCGACCGCGACCTCGACGAGGAAGCCCTGCTGGAGATCGGGGGAGCGGGGCAGCTGATGGTGGTCGCCGCCGGAGGCCGGGCCCCGAGGGACGTGGGCGATCCCGAGATCCTGCTGGTCCCCATCACCGAGCGGCTCGTGCAGCTCGGGAGCGCGACGTCCGGCGTGGGGCCCACCGACGACGCGTACGGCTTCGTTCGATCGGTGCGGGCGGCGCCGGAGATCCTCGACTGCGCGATGGTCACTGTCGACGACATCGACCTCGAGGTGATCGGCGGCATCACGTTGACGATGGCGATCGACCGGTACCTGGAGGACCCCGACCCGGAGTTCCGACCCGGCGGGGACTACGGCCTCGAGGGCGACACGGTCCTCCCGGGCGCGGATCCCCCGGAGTCCTGCCGGCGCTGATGGCGTCGCGGGTCGTCGCGTTGGTCGCCGCCCATGACGAGGCGGCGCGCGTCGGGGCGGCGGTCTCGGCGCTCGCGGACATCGTGGACGAGGTGGTGGTGGTGGACGACGGGTCCGAGGACGGAACGAGCTCGGTCGCCCTCGTCGCCGGCGCGACGGTGCTGCGGGCCTCCCGCCGGCGCGGCAAGGGACGCGCCGTCGACGAGGCGATCGACCGGCTCCCGCCCGCGGGGATCTGGTTGCTGGCGGACGCGGACCTCGGGGACACGGCTTCCCACCTCGGTGCCCTGGTGGACGCGGTCCGGGAGGATCGCACCGACGTGGCGATCGCCGCGTTCCCCAGGCTCTCGGGGGGAGGCTTCGGTCTGGTGAAGCGGACGGCCGGCGGGCTGATCCGCTTCGCGTCGGGATTCCGAGCGTCGGAGCCGCTGTCCGGCCAGCGGGCGCTCACCGCCGCAGCCTTCGCGGCGGTGCGCCCGCTGGCCTCGGGGTTCGGGATGGAGACGGCGATGACGATCGACGCCGTCCGCGCCGGTCTCCGCGTGGTCGAGATCCCGATCGACGGTCTGGCGCACCGGCCCACCGGGCGCGGTGCGCGAGGGTTCGCGCACCGCGCCCGCCAGGGCGTGGACATCCTCGTTGCGGTCGCCGCCCGCCTCGGCGGCCGGCGCCGCCGATGACGATGTCGCTCGTCGGCTGGTTCGCCCTCGGCCTCGCGCTCTCGGCCGTCGGGGTCCTCCTGGTCCGGAACGCCGGCCCGCGCTGGCGCAAGCCGAATCGTCGCGGCGAGCCGCTCCCCGCGACGCTCGGGTGGGCGGTCGCGCTAGGCGTCGCCGGCTCGGTGCCGGTCGTGTGGCGGCAGATCGAACTCGTCGGGCTCCGCGATTCCCAAGCGGGGGAGCTGCTGGGCGCGGCGATCGTGTTCCTCGCCGGCGTGGTGGACGACGGGTTCGGCGGCGAGGTCCGAGGGCTCCGGGGTCACCTGCGGGCGTTGGCGGACGGCCGGGTGACGACCGGCGTGTTGAAGCTCGCCGGGGCGGTGCTCGCCGCCGCGATCACCGTCGCCTGGACGCCTCGGGAACACCTGTGGGCGAACCTCTTCGCGCTGGTCGCGATCGCGGGTTGCACGAACGTCTGGAACGGACTCGACGTCGCGCCCGGTCGGGCCGTGAAGGGATCCCTGGTGGTCGCGGGCGTCCTGCTGCTCGTGGACGTCCGCGCGTTCCTGCTCGTCTGCACCGGGGCGGCGACGGCCGTGCTGGTGCCCGACCTCCGCGAGCGCGGCATGCTCGGCGACTCGGGTGCGAACCTCCTGGGCTTCCTCGCCGGCGCGGAGATCGTCCGGCGCCTCCCCGAGGTCTGGCTGATCCCGGCCGTCCTGATCGTGGTCGGCTTGAACATCCTCGCCGAGACCCTGACGTTCACGCGGACGATCGACGCGATCCCACCTCTGCGGTGGTTCGACCGGCTCGGGCGCGTGCCCGGGCGAACTTCCTGAGCCGAACGGGCGGTCCGGTCGGGTCCGTCTGTTAGAGTCGCTTCCCGTGGTGAATGAGACGAGGTTCATCTTCGTCACGGGCGGAGTCGCCTCCGGACTCGGGAAGGGCATCACCACCGCCTCCCTCGGCCGACTGTTCAAATCCCGCGGTCTGAAGGTCGTCCTCCAGAAGCTCGACCCCTACATCAACGTCGACCCGGGCACGATGAACCCGTTCGAGCACGGCGAGGTCTTCGTCCTGGACGACGGCGCCGAGACCGACCTCGACCTCGGGCACTACGAGCGGTTCCTCGATCAGGACCTCCACCGGGGTTCGAACTTCACGACCGGCGCGGTGTACTCGAGCGTCCTGGCGAAGGAGCGTCGCGGGGACTACCTGGGCAAGACGGTCCAGGTGATCCCGCACATCACCGACGAGATCAAGGAGCGGATCCGCGCGCTCGCCGAGACCGAGCAGGCCGAGGTCCAGATCGTCGAGATCGGGGGCACGGTCGGCGACATCGAGTCGCTGCCGTTCCTCGAGGCCGTCCGGCAGCTGCGGAACGAGATCGGTCGCGATCGGTGCGCGTTCGTGCACGTCTCCCTGATGCCCTTCATCGGACCCTCGGGCGAGCTGAAGACGAAGCCGACGCAGCACTCGGTGAAGGAGCTCCGGTCCCTGGGTCTGCAGCCCGACGCGATCGTCTGCCGGAGCGATCGGCCGATCGGTCGCAACCTGAAGGAGAAGATCTCGCTGCTCTGCGACGTGCCGATCAGCGGCGTGATCAGCGCGCCGGATGCGCCCTCGATCTACGAGGTGCCGCTCACGCTGCACCAGGAGGGGCTGGACGAGGAGCTCGCCCGCCACCTCGGGATCGACGGCGAGCCCGATCTGGCCGAGTGGGAGGGGCTCGTCGCGCGGGTCCGCGCCGCGGCCGACCCGGTCCGGATCGCCGTCGTCGGCAAGTACGTGAACCTCCGCGACGCCTACCTCTCGGTGATGGAGGCTTTGAACCACGGCGGGATCCACCACGGGGCCGACGTGCGTATCGACTGGATCGCCTCGGACGACCTCGGCGGCGACGCCAGCGAGGCGGCGCTCGGCGGCGCCGACGGGATCCTGATCCCCGGCGGGTTCGGGATCCGCGGGGTCGAAGGGAAGGTCGACGCGGTCCGGCTCGCACGGGAGCGTCGGATCCCGTTCCTGGGGATCTGCTTGGGCCTCCAGTGCGCGGTGATCGAATTCGCCCGTCACGTCTGCGGCCTGGCCGAGGCCAACTCCTCCGAGTTCGCCCCCGGTACGCCGGATCCGGTGATCGACCTCCTGCCCGAGCAGAAGAACATCACGGACCTGGGCGCGACGATGCGGCTCGGGGCGCAGCCCTGCTACCTCGAGCCCGGTTCGCTCGCGGCGCGCTGCTACGACGAGGAGGTGGTCGAGGAGCGGCACCGGCACCGCTGGGAGGTCAACCCCTCCTACCTCGACGTTCTCCGGGAGCACGGGATGGTGATCAGCGGCTCGTCGCAGAAGGGTCGGTTGGCCGAGATCATCGAGCTTCCCGATCACCCCTTCTTCATCGCCGGGCAGTTCCACCCGGAGCTCCGGTCCCGGCCGACCCGCCCCCACCCCTTGTTCCGGGAGTTCGTCGGCGCCGCCGCGGAGCGAGCGCGTGAACGGACCGAGGGTCGCCGCGTCGCCGTCGGCTGAGCGGATGGAGCCGTCCGGCTCGAAGCCGGTGTTCCGCGGTCGGTGGGTCCGCGTCGACGAAGAGGACTGGCCCGGGAGCGGGACCTGGGAGGTCGTCCGACCGCTCGACGCCGCCTGCGTCCTGCCGGTCACTCCTGAGGGCGACGTGCTCCTCGTCCGACAGTTCCGCGCCGCGGCGCGCCGGCGGACCCTGGAGATCCCGGCCGGCATCCTGGACGTGGCGGGGGAGGAGCCGATCGACTGCGCGGCGCGGGAGCTCTACGAGGAGACGGGATACCGCCACGCGTCGATCGAGCTGCTCGCGCGGATCCTCCCCTCGCCGGGTGTCTCCACGGAACGGATCCACGTGCACCTGGCGAGGACGTCCGCTGGTGCCGAAGCCGAGCCGGAGGACGGTGTCGAGCTCGTCCGCCGGCCGCTCGCCGAGATGGTGGCGACGGCGCGGGCCGGCGCGCTCGAGGACGCCAAGACCGTCGTCGCGCTCCTGCTCACCGCCGCGCGCGGGACCCCGGAGTAGGCTTCGATCCGGCGGAAGGACTGACCGTGATCGTCGGCATCCCCAAAGAGGTCAAGGACCACGAGTACCGGATCGCGGCCACCCCGGAGGGCGTCCGCGAGCTGACGCACGCGGATCACACCGTCCTGATCGAGGAGGGGGCCGCGGCCGGCTCGAGCCTCCCCGAGGAGCGCTACAAGCGCGCCGGCGCGCAGCTCGTGTCGTCCGCCGACGACGTCTGGCGAGAAGCCGAGATGGTGCTGAAGGTCAAGGAGCCGCTGCCCTCGGAGTTCGAGCGGATGCGGGAGGGACAGATCCTCTTCACGTACCTCCATCTCGCGGCGAACCGGGAGCTGACCTCGCAGCTGATCGACCGGAAGGTCGCAGCGGTCGCGTACGAGACGGTCCAGCTCGCGGACGGACGCCTGCCGTTGCTGGCGCCGATGAGCGAGATCGCCGGCCGGATGGCCCCGCAGGTCGCGGCGCGATTCCTGGAGAAGGAGGCGGGTGGAAGAGGCGTCCTGATGGGCGGGGTCTCGGGCGTGCGTCCCGCGAAGGTCCTCGTGCTGGGCGCGGGGATGGCCGGCGCGAACGCGGCGTGGATCGCGGCGGGCATGGAGGCCGAGGTGATCGTCGTCGACAAGAACCTCGACAAGCTCCGGTTCATCGATCAGATCCATAAGGGCCGGATCGTCACGCTGATGTCGGACCGGCTCACGCTCGAGCAGCGGGTCCGCGAGGCGGACGCCGTGATCGGCAGCGTGCTGCTCCCCGGCGCCCTCGCGCCCGTGATCGTGTCCGAAGAGATGGTGGCGTCGATGCGGCCGGGCTCGGTGATCGTGGATGTCGCGATCGATCAAGGCGGCTGCGTGGCGACGTCCCGGATGACGACGCACTCGGACCCCACGTTCACGGTCCACGATGTCGTGCACTACTGCGTCGGCAACATGCCGGGCGCCGTCCCGAACACCTCCACCTACGCGCTGACGAACGTGACGCTCCCGTACGCGCTGGCGATCGCCGATCGGGGACTGGAGGCCGTGGCCGCCGAGGATCGGGCGCTCGCCGCCGGCGTGAACGTGTACGACGGGATCGTGACGAACGAGGGGGTGGCCGAGGCACACGGCCTCGGGTCCCGATCTCTCCACGAGCTGATCGCCGGGACCCGTTGAGGAGATCCCGGATGGCGGGCGGGTCGGCGGGCGGGTTGGCGGCGGAAGCGGAGCGGTACCTGGACCATCTGACCGTCGAGCGCGGGCTCGCGGAGAACACGCTGGAGGCGTATCGGCGCGACCTCCGTCGCTACGTCGGGTTCCTCAGGCGGAGGGAGGTCCTGGACGCGAACGACGTCGAGGAGAAGACGATCCGCTCCTTCGTCGCGTCCCTGTCCGCCTCGACCCACGGCCCTGACGAGGAGCCGTACCGGGCGACGTCGGTGGCCCGGACCCTGTCGGCGGTGCGCTCCTTCCATCGCTTCCTGCTCCGGGAGGGCGTGACGGGCGACGATCCCGCCGCCGGCGTCGCGCAGCCGAAGCTGCCGCGGTCGCTGCCGCGACCGCTGCCGATCGAGGACGTCGGGCGCCTCCTCGAGGCGCCGGACGCCACCACGCCCCGCGGCGTGCGGGACCGAGCGATCCTCGAGCTGCTGTACGGGTCGGGTCTGCGGATCTCCGAGCTCACCGGGCTCGACGTGGACGATCTGGACCTCGAGGGGGGAAGCGTCCGCGTCCTGGGCAAGGGCGGGAAGGAGCGGGAGGTGCCGCTGGGATCGTTCGGTCGCGACGCGGTCGGCGCCTACCTCACGCGCGGCCGCCCCGCGCTCGTCACCGGCGCGAGCCGCGGCGCCCTGTTCCTGAACGCGCGGGGCGGCCGCCTGTCCCGGCAGAGCTGCGCGCGTCTGCTCGGCCGGTACGTGCGGCTCGCGGGGATCGACCGCCGCGTCACGCTCCATACCCTCCGTCATTCGTTCGCGACCCACCTCTTGGAGGGCGGCGCCGACGTCCGGGTGGTGCAGGAGCTCCTGGGCCACGCGAGCGTGGCGACCACCCAGATCTACACCCTCGTCACGGCCCAGCACCTGCGCGAGGTCTACGAGTCGGCCCATCCCCGCGCGCGGCGTCGCGCGGCCACGTGATGGTGGAAACGCCGGACGAGGCGACACGGGAGCGGCTCCGGGCCGAGCTCGAGCGGCACCGCGAGTTCCTGCGAGCCGAGATCGGCTCCCAGGGCGCGGACCCCTCCTCGGACGATGTCACGTTCGTGGACGACGCGGGCTTCTCCGATCGCGGCCGCAGTTCCGAGGAGCGCTCCCAGGTGATCGCCGTCGTGCGCGCGCTCCGGTCGAACCTCCGCAACGTCGAGCGGGCCGTGCAGAAGTTCGAGGCGGCCACGTACGGACGATGCGAACGGTGCGGGAACCCGATCTCGGTCGAGCGGCTCGAAGCTCTGCCGTGGGCCGTCCTGTGCATCGACTGCAAGCACCGGGGCGAGGGGCGGTGAGCGATCTCGCGCGATCGCCGCTCGTGCCCCGCGTCCTGGTCGTGGTCTGCGACTCCTGGGGCGTCGGCGACGCACCGGATGCCGATGCCTACGGCGATCGTGGTTCCGACACGCTGGCGAACACGGCCGCCGCCGTCGGCGGGATCCGCGCCCCCAACCTCGAGGCCCTGGGGCTCGGGTTGCTGACGGAGATCCGCGGCGTCTCGGCCACGGCCGCGGCCGGTTCGGCGCACGGCCGGGCGACCGAGCGCTCCGCGGGCAAGGACACCACGACCGGGCACTGGGAGATGATGGGCATCCGGCTGGACGAGCCGTTCCCGCTGTACCCCGATGGGTTCCCGCCCGAGGTGATCGAGCCGTTCGAGGCGGCGATCGGAGGCGAGGTGCTGGGCAACCGTCCCGCCTCGGGGACCGAGATCATCGCGGAGCTCGGGGAGGAGCACCTGCGGTCCGGCAGACCGATCGTGTACACGTCGGGCGACTCCGTCTTCCAGATCGCGGCCCACAAGTCGGTGGTGGGCCTCGCGACGCTGTACGAGTGGTCGCGAACGGCCCGCCGGCTGCTCACCGGCCGGCACGGCGTGGGGCGCGTGATCTCCCGGCCGTTCGAGGGAGAGCCCGGCGCCTTCGTCCGGAGTCCAGAGCGCAGGGACTTCTCGGTTCCCCCTCCCGGCCCCACCGTCCTGGACCGACTGCAGCGAGGCGGCGTGGCGGTGCTCGGCGTCGGGAAGATCCAGGACATCTTCTCGGGCCAGGGCATCACGGAGGCGCGGTACTCGGACTCGAACGATCACGGCGTCGATCTCACGATCGAGTACCTCCGGCGCCCGGGTCCGACGTACGTGTTCACGAACCTGGTCGACTTCGATTCGAAGTACGGTCATCGCAACGATCCGGCGGGCTACGCCGCCTGCGTCGAGGCCTTCGACCGGCGGCTCCCGGAGCTGGTCGCCGCGCTCGACGGAGGGGTGCTCCTGATCACCGGTGATCACGGCTGCGACCCCACGACCACCACGACCACCGACCACTCCCGCGAGCGGACGCCGCTGCTGGTCGCGGGGCTCGACGGTGAGCCGCGGGAGCTGGGCACGCGGGAGACGTTCGCGGATCTCGGGCAGACCGTCGCGGAGCTCCTGGGCGTCGACGCGCTCGACCTCGAGGGTGAGAGCTTCGTCGATCTCCTCGGCATGGGGTCGACGTGACGTCGACGTCGAAGGTGGAGGGCTGCAGGCGGCTCGCGGGCCGCAGCGTCGGGGATCGAGGTCGACGGGAGCGTTCGGTCGGGGGTGGGTCGAGCTCCGCGTCGACCGGAGGCTCCACGTGAAGGATCCTCGGACGATCGTCGCGGCGAAGCGGGACGGTGGCACCCTGACCGAGGAGGACATCCGGGCGTTCGTGCACGGCTATTCGGCGGGGGAGCTGCCGGACGCGCTAGCCGCGGCGTTCCTGATGGCGTGCCTCCTCCGTGGGCTCGACGACGACGAGACGCTCGCGCTCACCCGCGCGATGGTGGAGTCGGGCGACACGGTGACGTTCACCGGCCTCGGGCGACCGGTGGTGGACAAGCACTCCACGGGGGGCGTCGCGGACGGCGTGACCCTGGTGTTCGTGCCGCTCGCCGCGGCGCTCGGCCTCGCGGTCGCCAAGCTCTCCGGCCGGGGCCTGGGACACACCGGCGGGACCCTCGACAAGCTCGAGTCGATCCCGGGCCTGCGGAGCGACCTGTCGCCGGACGAGGTCCGGCGACAGGTCGAGGACGTTGGGTGTGCGGTGGCCGCGCAGTCGCCAACCCTCGTGCCGGCCGACGGCGCGCTGTACGCGCTCCGCGACGCCACGGCGACGGTGCCGTCGATCCCGTTGATCGCCGCGAGCGTGATGTCGAAGAAGCTCGCGGTCGGGACCGATCTGATCCTCCTCGACGTGAAGGCGGGGTCGGGCGCGTTCATGAAGACCCCCGACGCCGCCCAGGAGCTCGCCGAGGCGTGCCTGCGGCTGGCGGCCGGCTGGGGCCGGGAGGCGAGCGTGGCGGTGACCGACATGTCCCAGCCGCTCGGGGACGCCGTCGGCACCGCCCTGGACGTGGCCGAGGCCGTCGCCGTGCTGCGTGGGGAGAGCCGCGGCCGCCTGCGCGAGCTGTCGCTGCTGTTCGCGGCGCATGCGCTCGAGCGGACGTCCGGCGCGGACGCCGACGGGGCGCTCGCGCGGGCGGCCGACGCGCTCGACGACGGCGGCGCGCTCGATCGGTTCCGGGCGATGGTGGCCGCGCAAGGCGGCGACCCACGCGTCGTCGACGATCCGCAGGGCGTGCTGCCGCGCGCTCCGGTCCGCGAGCCGCTGCTCGCGGACCGGAGCGGCGTCCTCGCTGGGTACGCGGCCGAGGTCGTCGGGCTCGCGAGCGTCGCCCTGGGCGCCGGACGCATGCACAAGGGCGACACGATCAACCCCGCCGTCGGTATCGTGGTGCGTCCGAAGATCGGCGATCGACTGGAGGCCGGGGAGCCCATCGGGGAGGTCCACGCGCGGGACCGGGACGCCGCGGCCGACGCTGCTCGGCGCGTCCTCGCCGCGATGGAGCTCGTCGAGGATCCCGTCCAGGCACCGCCGCTCGTGCACGCCTGGATGTGAGGTGACGTGGGGAACTTCACGGCGCTCGGGGTCCGTCTCGCCGCGTACATGGTCGTGTCGCTGTTCCTCGGTCTCGCCGTCCGGGAGCTCGCGAGGGCAAGGACGGCGGCGTCGCTGGGCGATCCGACGCCGCGCCTGTGGGGTCGGGTGAGCCTCCGGCCGAGGGTGTGGTTCGATCCGTTCGGGTCGGGGTTCCTCCCCGCCCTCGAGGCCCTCCTCTGGACCGTGCAGGCCTTCGTCATGCCGGCGGCGTACGCGAAGCCGGCGCCGATCGACACGAACTACTTCAAGCGACACCCGCGGGATGTGATCCTCGCCTCCCTCGCGGGGCCGATCGCCTCCCTGGCGCTGGCGATCGTCGCGGGGCTCGTCTTGCGCGCGGGCGTGCGGGGCGAGGTCGGTCTCGCGCTCACGACGTTCGCGCACACGAACGCGTCGCTGCTCGTGTTCCATCTCCTCCCGATCCCCGGGCTCGACGGCGGGCGATTGCTCGCGTTGCTGCTGCCGCCCCAGGCGCGGGAGGTGTACCGCAACGCGGATCGATACCTGCCGCTGATCGTCCTCGTCGTCGTCTTCGTGTTCACGTTCCTGCTGAGCCTCGCGTCGCTGATCACCGGTGCGATCTGCGATGCGATCACGGGCGTCGGCTGCTCGGACCTCTTCGGCCTCCTGTAGCCGGTTCCCGGGAGCGCGCGGGGCGGCCGTTATCATCGCCGACATGGCCTCCACCCCCGCCGAGACCACCGTCGACGCACCCGCGTCCGACGCCGCCGAGACGCGGCGCGGCCGCGTCCTCACCGGCTTCCGACCGACGGGCGACCTCCACGTCGGCCATTGGGCGGGGAACGTCGGCAACGCCGTGCGCCTCCAGGACGAGGGGTACGAGTGCTACTACTTCGTCGCCGACTGGCACATGCTCACGACCCATTACGACCGCACGCAGGAGCTGCCCGGCCTCGTCGAAGGGATCGCGCTCGACCTCCTCGCCTGCGGGATCGATCCCGAACGCTCGGTGCTGTACCGCCAATCGGACCTGCCCGAGGTCGCGGAGATGGCCCTCATCCTCGGCATGATCACGCCGCTCGGATGGCTCGAGCGCGTCCCCACGTACAAGGAGCGGCTGCGCGACATGGCCGAGCGCGACGTGGCGAACTTCGGACTGCTCGGCTACCCGCTGCTGCAGACCGTGGACATCACGATCGTCCGGGGGGAGCTCGTGCCCGTGGGCGAGGATCAGGTGTCGCACCTCGAGATCTCGCGGGAGATCGTCCGCCGATTCAACCGGCTGTTCGGCGACGTGCTCGTGGAGCCGCAGCCCCTCCTGTCCGACTTCCCGCTCGTCCCCGGCTCCGACGGTCGCAAGATGTCGAAGTCCCTCGACAACGCGATCGGTCTCACCGACGAGCCGGACGCGATCCGGGCGAAGGTGCGCTCGTTCATCACGGACCCGCAGAAGGTGCGGCTCGGCGATCCCGGCCGGCCGGAGATCTGCCCGATCTTCTCCCTGCACACGCGGTTCTCGCCGGACATCGTCGACTGGACGCGGGACAACTGCCGATCGGGCGCGCTCGGGTGCGTCGACTGCAAGACGAACCTCGCCGACCGGCTGATCGAGGAGCTGCGGCCGATCCGCGAACGGCGCGCCGAGCTCGCGCGCGATCCCGGGCTCGTGCGGAAGGTGCTCGACGAGGGTCACGATCGCGTGCGGCCCGTGATCCGGGAGACCCTGGCGGCGGTCCGCGACGCGATGGGGTTCTCGCGCCCGTGACCGACGACGGCGCCGCCGCCTTCGCGGTCGAGCTCCCGGCCTTCACGGGCCCGTTCCGGATGCTCGCGGAGCTGATCCTCGAGCAGAGGGTCGACGTCTGCGACGTCCAGGTCGCCAGTGTGACCGACGCGTTCCTCGCCCACTCCAAGGACGCGGACCGGTGGGACCTCGAGGAGGTGACCTGGTTCCTGGCGATGTGCGCCGTGCTGCTCGAGCTGAAGGTGGGGCGCTTGATGCCGCGGCACACCGAGACCGACGAGGACGATCTGCTCGGCGGCTCTCCGGATCTCGCGTACGCGCGGTCGCTCGAGCTCGCCGCGTTCCGGAAGGTCGCCGTCGAGCTCGCGCGCCGGCTCGAGGACGAAGCGGGCTACTTCACGAGGGACGTCGGCCCCGGACCGGAGTTCTCTCACCTCTACCCCGATCCGATGACGAAGGTCGACGCGCCGGCGCTCGCGACCCTCGCCGCGAGGCTGCTGCGGCCCCCGCCCACGCTGGACCTCACGCACGTCACGCCGATCCGCTACACGATGGCCGACGCGATGTCGGCGATCGAACGACGGATCGAGGACCTGGACCGGGCCGCCTCGTTCCGCGACCTGGTCGCCGACTGCGACGAGCGGATCCAGGTGGTGGTTCGCTTCCTCGCCCTGCTCGAGCTGTACCGTGACGGTCGGGTCGAGCTGCACCAGGGCCAGACGTTCGGGGAGATCCACGTGGAGTGGCAGGGATGACGGCGCCAGGGATGAAGGAGACGGAGGCGACCGACACGCGGGCGCTCGAGGCGCTGTTCTTCGTCTCCGACGAGCCCCTGACGACGTCGGTGATCGCGCAGGCGCTCGACGTGGACCGGCGCGCGGCGGATGCGCTCTGCGACCGGCTCGCGAGCCGGCTCGACGACCGCGGGGCGGGGGTCGTGCTCCGGGACGTGGCGGGGGGCTGGCGGCTGTTCACCCACCCCGACGCCGCGTCCGAGGTGGAGCGGTTCGTCCTGTCCTCGCGTCAGGCCCGCCTCACGAAGGCGGCGCTCGAGACGCTCGCGATCGTGGCGTACAAGCAGCCCGTGACGCGCCACCAGGTCGCGTCGATCCGCGGGGTCAACTCCGACGGCGTCCTGCGCGCGCTCCAGGACAAGGGCCTGATCGAGGAGGCCGGCCGGGAGGAGACGCCCGGCCGGCCGATCCTGTACGCCACGACGCCGACGTTCCTCGAGCGGCTGGGGCTCCCGTCGCTCGCCTCGCTGCCCTCCCTCGCCTCCCTCCTGGGCGTCGACACCGAGGTGGCGGAGGGGGCCGCCGACGATGAGGAGACGCCGACCGCCCAGCCGGCAGAGCCCGGCGAGTAACCGGTGGCCGCGGAGCGGCTCCAGCGGCTGCTCGCCCGTGCGGGGTTCGGATCCCGTCGATCGTCGGAGGCGCTGATCGTCGAGGGGCGGGTCACCGTCAACGGCAGGGTCGCGACGCTCGGGGACCGCGCCGATCCGGAGGACGACGAGGTGCAGGTCGACGGTCTCGTCCTCAACCTCGACCCGAACGTGAGGTACTACGCCCTCCACAAGCCGGCCGGCGTGGTGACGACGATGCGGGATCCGCAGGGGCGCGAGGACATCCGTGGGTACCTGCCGGACGGCCCACGCGTGTTCCCCGTCGGGCGCCTGGACCGGGACACGGAGGGGCTCCTCCTGCTGACGAACGACGGCGACCTGGCGAACGCGCTCATGCACCCGAGGTTCGAGGTGGAGAAGGAGTACCTGGCCGAGGTCGAGGGCGTGCCCACGTCGAAGCACGTGGGCGCGCTCCGGCGCGGGGTGGAGCTGGAGGACGGACACGCACGCGCGCGGAGCGCCCACGTGGCCGGCCGGGCGGGGGAGCGAGGGGCGATCCGACTCGTGATGACGGAGGGCCGCAAGCGCGAGGTGCGCCGGCTGCTCGCGGCGATCGGCCTGCCGGTGGTGCGCCTCGTGCGCGTCCGCGTCGGCGCGGTGCGGCTCGGCGACCTGCCACCGGGTGAGCGGCGCGAGCTCACGCACGACGAGGTCGTCGCGCTGCGGCAGCTCGTCGACGGGTAGCCTGTGGGACCTCGGGGCGCCGCGCCCGGGGGAGGTGTCCCATGAGGCTTCGTGCGGCGCGCGGGGCCATCCGCGTGCCATCCGACGACGTGGACGCGCTGCTCGGATCCACCGAGCGGCTCTTGTCGGCCGTGCTGCAGCGCAACGCGATCGACGCGGACGACCTCGTCAGCATCATGTTCACGGTCACCGAGGACCTGCGGTCGGCGTTCCCCGCGGAGGCGGCACGGCGCATGGGCCTCGGGCGCGTCCCGCTGATGTGCGCGCAGGAGATCCCGGTCGCGGGCGCGATGCCCTCGGTCGTGAGGATCCTCCTGCACTTCCACTCGGATCGGACGCTCGACGAGGTCGAGCACGTGTACCTGGACGGCGCGGAGTCGCTCCGCGACGACGCGCGCTGAGGTCCGGATGGATGACGGAGCCGCGACCTTGCAGCGCGTGGCGGTGCTGGGGACCGGCCTGATGGGGACGTCCGTCGCGATGGCGGCGGCGCGGGCCGGCGCGACCGTGACCGGCTGGGACGGCGATCCGGACGCGACCGCCCGCGCCGCCGCGCTGGCCGGGTTCGCCCCCGCGCCCTCGATCGAGGGCGCGGTGGCCGGCGCCGATCTCGTCGTGGTGTGTACGCCGATCCCGACGATCGCCCCACTCGTCGCGGCGGCGCTCGCCGCGAGCGCCGGCGCGATCGTCACCGACGTGGGGAGCATCATGGGGTCGGTCTCGCGAGCGGTCGCGTCGCTGGTGGAGCCTGCCCACCTTCCCCGATTCGTGCCCGGCCATCCGATGGGCGGGAGCGAGCGCTCGGGCCCCGAGCACGCGTCCCCGTCCGTCCTCGACGGGATCGTCTGGGTGCTCTCGGCCGACGACGGGACCGACCTCGCCGCGCTCGCTCGGCTCCAGGCCTGGATCGAGGGGCTGGGAGCGAGGCCCGTCCGGATGCCGGCGGATCGGCACGATCGGCTCGTCGCGTTCGTGAGCCACCTCCCGCAGGTCGCGTCCACGGCCCTGATGAGCCTCGCGGCCACCGAGGAGGCCGACGAGCCGGAGATCCTGCTCCTGGCCGCCGGTGGCTTCCGGGACCTCACGCGCCTGGCCGCCTCGGACGCACCGCTCTGGTCCTCGATCCTCCTGGCCAACCCCGACCGGATCGCGGAGGCGATCGACCTGTACGTCGAGCGCCTCCGCAGGCTCAGGGACGACGTCGTCGAGGGACGCGACGACGCCGTCGTGACCACGTTCGCCCACGCGAAGGAGGCCCGGCTGCGCCTGGCCGCGAAGCCGCAGGTTCGTTCGGGCATCGCCGTGCTCCAGGTGGAGGCCCCCGACCGCCCGGGAGCGCTCGCGGAGCTCACGCGGCTCCTGGCGGAGGGCGAGGTGAACATCGAGGACCTCCAGATCGTGCACTCGCCGGAAGGAGGCCGAGGCACGGTTCACCTCACGGTCGCGGCATCGGCGGTCACGCAGGCGACCGACGTCCTCGTCGCCGGCGGCCTCGATCCGACGCGGCTCGCGTGAGGGACCGATGCGGGCTCGAGTGATGCCGGGCGGGCGCGTCCGCGGTGAGACGACCGTGCCGGGGGACAAGTCGATCGCCCATCGGTGGCTCATGCTGGCCGCCACGGCGGACGGCCCGTGCCGGCTGGAGGGCCTTCCCCGATCGCTCGACGTCAGATCGACCGCGTCCTGTCTCGCCGCCCTCTCACCGGCGCTTCGACCTGCACTCGAGGCTTGGGCGTCGAGCCCTCCGGTCACCCCTGAGCGGGACGGTTCCACGTGGAACGGCGGGGCCTCGACCCTCGACGTCGACCCCCTCGACCTGCGCCCTCGGGGACGGGGATCGCTGACCTCCCCCTCGAGCGATCTCGACTGCGGCAACTCCGGCACGACGATGCGACTGCTCGCCGGGCTGCTCGCCGCCGCGCCGTTCGAAGCGACGCTCCGTGGCGACGACAGCCTGACGGAGCGGCCGATGGAGCGGGTGGCCGAGCCGCTCCGGGCGATGGGCGCGGAGGTCACCACGTCGGACGGTCACGCGCCGCTCGCGATCCGGGGTTCGGCGCTCCACGGGATCCGCTTCGTGCCCGAGGTCCCGAGCGCGCAGGTGAAGACCGCGATCCTCCTCGCGGGGCTCGCCGCGGAGGGGACCACGACGGTGACGGAGCGCGTTACCACCCGGGACCACACGGAACGACTCCTCGACGCGCTCGGGGCGAGCGTCCGCGTGCACGGGACGGAGGTGACGCTGGACGGTCCCTACCAGCACGGGGGGTTCATGGGGACGGTGCCGGGCGATCCCTCCGCCGCCGCGTTCGTCGCGGGCGCCGTCGCGCTCACCGGCGGGGAGACGTCGATCGTCGGCCTCGGGCTGAACCCCACTCGGACGTCCTTCCTCCGCGTCCTGGAGCGGATGGGGGTCCGGATCGAGGTCGAGGTCGAGGGTCGAGGGTTGGGCGAGCCGGTCGGCAGCCTCCGGGCCGCGGGAGTCGGGAGCCTGCGACCGGCCTCGGTCGGCGTCGACGAGCTCCCCCTCGTCATCGACGAGGTGCCCCTGCTGGCCGCGGTCGCGGCGCACGCGGACGGCGAAACCCGCTTCGAGGGCGCCGGAGAGCTCCGCGCGAAGGAGAGCGACCGCCTCGTCGCGCTCGTGGACGGCATCCGGGACCTGGGCGGAGACGCCGCGGTGGACGGCGACGCCCTCGTGATCGGTGGCGGCGGTCTCGCCGGGGGGAACGCTCGTTCGGCGGGCGATCACCGGATCGCGATGTCGTTGATCGTGGCCGCCCTGGCGGCTCGCGGTCCGTGTGAGGTCGACGCCGTCGAGGCCTCGACTGTCTCGTTCCCGGGGTTCCTCGAGCTGCTTCGAGGGCTCGGGGCCGACGTCGAGGTGGTCGGATGAGGCCCCGCGTGGTCGCGATCGACGGGGCCGCGGGGAGCGGCAAGAGCACGCTCGCCCGACTCCTCGCGCGGTCGCTCGGCCTGCCCCACGTCGACACCGGGGCGATGTACCGGGCGCTCACGTACGCCGCACGTCGAGCCGACGTCGACGTCGAGGACGCAGAGGCACTGGAAGGGATGCTGGGCACCCTCCGGTTCAGGTTGAGCTCCATCGAGCCTCGAGAGCTCCTGATCGACGACGCGCCCCCTTCGGAGGAGCTGCGGTCGGCCGACGTCGAGGCGAACGTCAGCGCCGCCGCGCGGCACCCGGAGGTCCGCTCGGCGATGCGCGCCGCCCAGCGGGACCTGGGGGAGCGAGGCGCCGTGATGGAGGGCCGGGACATCGGCACGGCCGTGTTCCCGGACGCGCCGGTCAAGATCTGGCTCGTGGCAGACCCCGAGGAGCGCGCCGGCCGCCGCGTGGACCAGCGCGGGGCGAGCGGCGTGGCGGGCGCACTCCACGAGCGGGATCGACGAGACGCGCGCGTGCATCCGTTCGAGCCGGCGCCGGACGCGACCGTGATCGACACGAGCGACCTCGACGTCCACGAGACGCTTCGCTCGGCGCTGGCCGTCGTGGCCGAGCGCGCGCCCGAGCTCCTCCCGGAGGGGTCCCGGCCGTGACCGTTCCTCGGATCGCGGTCGTGGGTCGCCAGAACGTGGGCAAGTCCACGCTCGTCAACCGGCTCTTCGGCAGGCGGGAGGCGATCGCCCACGACGACCCGGGCGTGACCCGGGACCGGGTGGAGATGGAGGCGACCTGGAACGGCCGGCGGTTCGGCCTGGTCGACACGGCCGGCTACCTCCACCGCGCGCGAGGGGTCGAGGCGCTCGCGGCCGAGCAGGCGTTCCGCGCCGTCGAGGAGGCACAGCTCGTCGTGCTCGTCGTCGACGTGAGCACCGGGATCACCGAGGAGGACGCGCAGCTCGCCAGACGCCTGCTCGGCGCGGAGGTCCCCGTCCTCGTCGTGGTGAACAAGGTCGACCGGCAGGCCGACGAGCCCGATGCGGCGGCATTCCACGCGCTCGGGCTCGGCGACCCGATCCCGGTCTCGGCCCAGCACGGACGGGGAGTGGGGGAGGTGCTCGACCGCCTCGTCGACCTGCTCCCGGAGGCGCCGAACGCCTCGGAGGCGGAGGACGACGAACCCCGCTTCGCCATCGTCGGCCGGCCGAACGTCGGCAAGTCGAGCCTGTTCAACCGCCTGGTGGGACAGGAGCGGTCGGTGGTGTACGAGGAGGCCGGGACGACCCGCGACAGCGTGGACGCGCTGGTCGAGTGGCCGGGTGCGGGTCGCGTCCGGTTCGTCGACACCGCGGGCATGCGTCGGGCGATCCGCGTACAGGGCGTCGAGTACTACAGCTTCGTGCGCGCGGGGGCGGCGATCGAGCGGGCCGACGCGGCCGCCGTCGTGTTCGACGCCTCCGAGGGGCTGACCGCCGAGGACGAGAAGATCGCGTTCCGTGTTCTCGAGGCCGGACGGGGGCTCCTCCTCGTCGCGAACAAGTGGGACCTCGTCGATGACAAGGACCGCGTGTTCAAGCGGCTGACGGAGGAGGCGAGGCTGCTCGGCCGCGCGACGGTGGTGCGAACCTCGGCGCTGCGCGGATCCGGCATCGCGCGGATCCCCGGGCTGCTGCTCGACCTCCGGCGCCGATGGTCCGGTCGCGCGCCGACGTCTCGCGTGAACGAGCTCCTCCAGGAGGCACAGGGGGCGAAGCCGCCGCCGCGCTCCGCCGGCATCCTCCGATACGCGGCGCAGGTGGCGACGAGACCGCCGGCGTTCGTGCTCTTCGGCGGGGGACGGCCACCGGACCCGACCTACCGGCGGTACCTGGAGAACCGCTTCCGCGAGGCGTTCGGGTTCGAGGGCGTCCCGATCCGGTTGCGGTTCCGCGGTCGGACCCGTTATGGGTCCCGTTGAGGCCTCGGAAGCCCGCGATGGGTAGTGCGCGCGAACCGGCCGCCGCTACACTGCTCGTCACGGGCCGTGGCGCAGCTTGGTTAGCGCGTCTGACTGGGGGTCAGAAGGTCGCCGGTTCGAATCCGGCCGGCCCGACGGATGAGAGGGACGACGGACACGGTGCCGGCATCCTCCGCCGTCCTGACCGTTCCCAACCTCCTGTCGTTCGCGCGGATCGCGTTGATCCCGCTGTTCTGCTGGCTCTCCGCGGACGAGGAGACCAGGCTGTGGGGCATCCTGCTGTTCGCGATCGTCGTCAGCACCGATTGGGTCGACGGGTACGTGGCGCGCCGGACGGGGCAGGTGAGCGAACTGGGCCGGATCCTCGACCCCGTCGCCGACCGGCTCGCGATCGCCGCCGGGCTGCTCACGTTCGCGTTCTCGGACATCTTCCCGTTCTGGGCGGCGCTGCTGATCCTCTTCCGCGACGTCGTGCTCCTGCTCGGCGCCGGCCTGCTCCTCTGGGGCCGGGGCATCCGGGTCGACGTCCGGTGGATCGGCAAGATCGCCACGTTCTCCCTGATGGCGGCGATCGCGTGGATCGCCTGGGGCAACGCGGGCGGACCGCTCGGCGAGATCCTCCTCGTCGGGGGCTGGCTCGCGTTCGCGGTCGGGATCGTGGAGTACTACATCGCCGCCGGGCTCTACGCGATCGACGTGCGCGACGCGCTGGCGGCGCGCGGGATGCTGGAGGAGTAGCGCTGGAGGTCGGCCGCGGAACGGAGGAGCAGGTGGAGTACCCGGATGAGCTGAAGTACTCGAAGGAGCATGAATGGGCGCGCTCGGAGGACGGCCGCGTCCGGGTCGGCATCACGGACTTCGCGCAGGACGCGCTCGGCGACGTCGTGTACGTGGACCTGCCGGAGGTGGGGACCGCCGTCACCGCCGGGCAGCCGTTCGCCGAGGTCGAGTCCACCAAGTCGGTGTCCGACGTCTACGCGCCGGTCTCCGGCACCGTCGTCGAGCGGAACGGCGCGCTGGAGGAGCGACCGGAGCTGGTGAACGAGCACCCGTACGGGGACGGGTGGCTGGTGGCGATCGACCCGAGCGACGCGGGGGAGCTCGACACGCTGCTCGACCGGCGCGGGTACGAGGACCACGTCAGCGCTTCCTGATCCGGCTCCCTGGAGTCCGGCTCGGTCCGGGAGCCCCTCGACCGGGGGTCGAGGGTGAGGGCGCCCGCTCCTCGAGGGTCCTCGGATCGCGACGTCGAGGGTTGGAGGAAGCCTCGGTTGACCCTTCCGGAGCCCTGCGATAACGTCCACGGCGCATCGAGGTCGACGGTTGTGCGCGCGCCGGTACGGTCGACCCGACATGGCACCAGAGGGGAAGTAGACGGTGTTCTGTACGCGTTGTGGACATCCCAATCGTGACGACGCGCGCTTCTGCGCCGAGTGTGGCGCTCCGCTCCAGGATGAGTCGACCCTCACGCTGACCCCGCTGGAGTCCGACGAGGACGACGGGGTCGAGTTCCCGTTCCCCGAAGACGAGCTCGAGGCCGGGCAGGCGCTCCTTCAGGTGAAGCGTGGCCCGAACGCGGGGTCGACGTTCCTCCTCGACGCGGACTCGATCACCGCTGGGCGGCACACGGACAGCAACGTGTTCCTCGACGACGTCACCGTTTCGCGCTCCCATGCGACGTTCGAGCGGCGCGCCGGCGACGGGTGGTTCGTGCGGGACGCGGGCTCGCTCAACGGGACCTACGTCAACGGCGAGCAGGTCGACGAGACCAAGCTGGCGACGGGCGACCAGGTCCAGATCGGCAGGTTCAGGCTGACGTTCTTCCAGGCAGGGGAGTGAGGTAGGGATGGCCGGAACGCGCAACTACCAATCGATCGGCGAGGTCCTCGTGTCCGTGAAGACGGAGTTCCCGGACATCACGATCTCGAAGATCCGGTTCCTCGAGGCGGAAGGGCTGATCGAGCCGGAGCGGACGCCCTCCGGGTACCGCAAGTTCTATTCCCAGGACGTGGAGCGGCTGAGATCGATCCTCCGGATGCAGCGCGACGAGTACCTGCCGCTCAAGGTGATCAAGGAGCGCCTGATCCGATCCGACGCCGGCGACGATCTCGAGCTCTCCCCGGACGGCGAGGTGGAGGACGAGGCCGTCTCGCCCAGCGACGAGCTCGCGGACGCTCCGACCGGGCTCCAGATGTCGCTCGAGGAGATGTCGACGGCCACGGGGATCGATCGGGATCGGATCAAGGAGCTGGAGGCGTTCGGGCTCATCGCCTCGCACGGCCCGGAAGGCGCCCGCTACTACGACGGGGACGACTTCATCATCCTGTCGATCGTGAAGGACTTCTTCCGGTACGGCATCGAGGCGAGGCACCTCACGATGTACAAGCACTTCGCCGACCGTGAGTCGTCCTTCTTCGACCAGATCGTCGCCCCCACGCTGCGCCAGAAGAACCCCGACGCCCGCCGGGCCGCCGCGCAGACCCTCACGGAGCTGTCGGCGACGTCCCGGAAGTTCAAGCAGGCGCTCCTGCGGACCAACCTGCGCGACCACCTCCGCAGCGCGTGAGACGACGAGTCGCCGCGGCGGCCCTGGCCGTCGTCCCGTCCGTCGTCCTGGTCCTCGCCCTCCTGGCGGGATCCACGGCGCTCAGCTCCCTCGGCCTCCAGGCCGGCCCCCCGCCGACCCCCGTCCCGCCGAACGGGTCGCCGTCGCCGTTCCTCGATCGCCTCTCGACGCCGGGCGACGCCCGGACGGTGCCGAGGGTCGTGGCGCGGTCGGCGATGCTCGTGGATCTCGGCTCGGACCAGGTCCTGTTCCAGCGCGATCCCGGCCGGCCCCGACCGGTCGCCAGCCTGACGAAGCTGATGACGGCGCTGATCGTGCTGGACCGGGAGGCGGGTCGACTCCATCGCCGCGTCCGCGTGCACCCCGACGCGGTCTTCGGACGCAACGACTACGGGGCCGGATCGACGCTCGGGCTGCGCGCGGGGGAGCGGATCTCCGTTCGCGATCTGCTGGAGGGGCTCCTGCTCGGGTCGGCGAACGACGCGGCCGAGGCCCTGGCGATCGAGGAGGCGGGCAGCGAGTCCGCGTTCGTCGAGCGGATGAACGCGCGGGCCCGGGCGCTCGGGATGCTGCGGACGAGGTTCGCGTCCCCCCACGGCCTCGACGACCGGGGTCGATCGTCGGCCGCGGACCTGCTCGTTCTCCTCCGGGCGGCGTGGCGCGATCCGGCGCTCCGGGAGCTCGTCGGCGAGCGCTTCGCCTCCGTCCGATCGAACCGCGTCACCCGCAGGCGGATCCAGAACCGCAACGTGCTGCTCTGGCTGTACCGGGGCGCGACCGGGGTCAAGACCGGGTACACCGCGGACGCCGGGTACTGCCTGATCGCCACGGCTCGCCGAGACGATCGGGAGCTCGCGGTCGTCGTGCTCGGCGGGCGAGAGGAGGTGTTCTCGGACGCGGCGTCGCTGCTCAACCACGGCTTCGCCGCCTTCCGGCGGCGGACCCTCGTGGACGAGGGCGAGGCGCTCGGCAGCGTCCGGATCCGCGGCGGCTCCGTCCCGGTGGTCGCGGGCGAGCGCCTGGATGCGCTCGTCCGCGTCGGCCAGGAGGCGGCGATCGAGCGCCTGCTGCGGGGGGTGCCGTCGGCGGCGTACCCGCCGCCGACGGGGTCCGTCGTGGGCACGCTGCGGCTGGACCTCGCCGGCGCGCCGGTCGGCCGGGTGCCCGTGGTGGCCGCCGACCTGGCGCCGCCCGAGGAGCCGTCCGGCTCCTGGTGGAGCCGGGCGGCGGCGGCCGTCTCGGGCGCCGTCGCGTCGGTGATCGGGGCCCTCACCGGCTGACGACCGGGTCCGACGAACCTCGCGGCGCCTCCCTCGCCCGCCGTCTGGTGGGTGTTACGCTCCCCAGCCGATGATGGCGTTCGCTCGCGTGCTGTTCGGACGCGAGGACATCCGCCGCCGGGTGGAGGAGCTCGGCCGCACGATCACCGGGGACTACGTGGGGCGGCAGCCCGTCCTGATCTCGGTGCTGAAGGGCGGCACGGTGTTCCTCGCGGACCTGATCCGTTGGATCGACCTTCCGTTGGAGACCCACCTGATGGCCGTGAGCCCGTACGGGGCGGCGGAGGAGTCGATGGGCCGGGTCCGCATCCTGCTGGACGTGGAGCTCGACCTGTCCGGGCGGGACGTCGTCCTCGTGGAGGACATCGTCGACACCGGCCTCACGCTGTCCTACCTCCTGTCGATCCTGCGATCGCGGAACCCAGCGACGCTGGAGGTGTGCACCCTCCTCGACCGGTCGGTCCGCAGGATCGTGCCGCTGCGCCCCCGGTACGTGGGCTTCGACTGCCCCGACAGCTTCGTCGTGGGCTACGGATTGGACTTCGATGAGCGGTACCGGAACGTCGGGGACATCCTGGAGATCACCGACATCGAGGCGTTCAAAGCCGACCCGGACGCGCTCCTCCCGCACCTCGCCGTCGCCGGATAGCGTCGAGGTTGCGCTCGGTCGGACCCCGCCCGTACAGTGCCAGCACGACGATGATCGAGATGCAGCTGGAAGGTGTCCGCGTGGAGCTCCCGACCAACCAGCCGATCGTGTTGCTCCGGGAGCGCGACGGGGAGCGGTACCTCCCCATCTGGATCGGCGCATCCGAGGCCGCCGCGATCGCGCTCTCCCTGCAGGGGGTCCAGACCCCCCGGCCGATGACCCACGACCTGATGAAGAACATCCTCGAGGACCTGTCGGTGGCGGTGGAGAAGATCGTGGTCACGGAACTTCGGGACTCGACCTTCTACGCGACGATCGAGCTCCAACGGAACAGCGACCGGTACGAGGTGAGCTCGCGGCCGTCCGATGCGATCGCGCTCGCGGTGCGGCTGTCCGTCCCGATCTTCGCCAACGAGGACGTCCTCGAGGAGGCGTCGATCCTCATCCCCGGGGAGGAGGAGGAGGAGGTCGAGAAGTTCCGGGAGTTCCTGGACAACGTGACGCCGGAGGACTTCAACCCCGAGGAGGCAGGCTGAGGCGCCGCGAGCGATCAGCCGTAGAAGAAGATCGTGACCCAGAGGAGCCCGCGACCGTCGCGGTAGGTCCCGACCGCCACCCGCCGGAACCGGTTGTTCAGGATGTTCGCCCGGTGCGGTGCCGATTGCATGAAGGCCCTCTGGACGTCCCAGACGGTGCCGCCGGTGACCCCGACGTTCTCGCCCCAGGTCGACCAGCTGATGCCCTTCAGGTAGTACGCGGAGGGGTTCGCGACGTGATACAGGCTGCCCTTCTGGGCCATCGCGATGCTGTGCTTCCGCGCGAGCCACGACAGGCGATCGTGGAGGTTCACGAGCCGCACCGCGTGGTTCGTGCGGGTGTTGTTCGTGACCCGGTACATCCTCGTCCGCGGTGTGCTGGCGGCCGTCGCAGTGGAGGGAACGAGCGCCGTGAGCGCGGTCATGAGCGCCGCGACGAGGGCGATCCGGGTGAGTCTGCGGGGGGATGCCATCTCGGGTTCCTTCGTCCTCTGTGCCGCCTGCCGAATCGCGGGTCCGTGCTGGGCTCGCCTCCTCACCATCGGCCCGGGCCGGGCGGAACTTGAGCCGGATCCGGGCCGGAGCGAGGGTCCGTTGACAGGCCGTCCCGCGGGACCTACGCTGCGACGACACCGTCGTAATTACGGAGCTGTGATGAGCGAAGAGGGCTACCGCGTCCCCGATGTCTGCCGTATCGTCGGCATCAGTTACCGCCAGCTGGACTATTGGGCTCGGACCGGTCTCGTGACCCCTTCGGTCCGTGACGCGCATGGCTCCGGGACCCAGCGCCTGTACTCGTTCCAGGACCTCCTCACGCTCAAGGTGATCAAGAACCTCCTGGACACGGGGGTTTCGCTGCAGCGGGTCCGGAAGGCCGTGGAGCACCTGCAGTCGATGAAACGACCGCCCCACGGCGTGACGTTGATGTCCGACGGGCGCGGGGTCTACGAGGCGCACTCGCCGGAGGCCGTGATCGACCTCCTGCAGAAGGGGCAGGGCGTGTTCGCGATCGCCCTGGACCAGGTATGGAACGACCTGGAGGTGACCCTCTCCAAACGCAGACGGGCGGCCGCAGGAGGGTCGTGAGCGCGCGAGCCGAGGCCCTGGAGTCTCTGCCGAAGAGCGACACCGTCCGCTTCGCCCACGCCTCCGAGCGCCAGTTCGCGCAGCTCCTCGACTTCTACGGGATCCCGTGGGAGTACGAGCCCACCTCGTTCGACATCGAGTGGGACCGCGAGGGGCACGTGGTCCGCCGGTTCACGCCGGACTTCTACCTGCCGGAGTTCGACCTCTACATCGAGATCACGACGCTCAACCAGAAGCTGGTGACGAGGAAGAACCGGAAGGTCCGCCAGCTGCGCGAGCGGTACCCGGAGATCCGGTGCAAGGTCTTCTACCAGCGCGACTACCTCTCGCTCGTCACGAAGTACGGGCTGGAGGATCGGTCCGGCTGATCGGCTCCGTCCCCGTACACTGCCCGCCGTGAAGTTCGCACCGCACACCGAGGCCGAGGTCGCCGAGATGCTCGACGCGATCGGCCTCTCGTCGCTCGACGACCTGTTCGATCGGATCCCGCCCGCCGTCCGCCTCGACGGGCCGCTCGATCTCCCCGCGGGCGCGTCCGAGCTCGAGATCGTCGAGGACCTCCGAGCGCTTTCCGGCCGTAACCGGAGCGCCGACGAGCTCGTGTGCTTCGCGGGAGGGGGCGCCTACGACCACTACGTCCCGTCGGTCGTGTGGGCCCTTGCCGCTCGGTCGGAGTTCTCGACGGCGTACACCCCGTATCAGCCGGAGCTGTCGCAGGGGGTGCTCCAGTCGCTCTTCGAGTTCCAGTCGATGATCTGCGAACTGACCGCGCTCGAGGTCTCGAACGCGTCGCTCTACGACGGCGCGACCGCCCTCGTGGAGGCAGTGAACATGGCCCGTGCCGGCGACCGGGGCCGCGTCCTCGTTTCGGAGGGCGTGGACGCGAGGCTCCTCGAGACGCTCCGCACCTACGGGAAGGGGTCGGGCTACGAGCCGGAGGTCTTCCCGGCGGAGGGCGGCAGGGGAGGAGCGCCCGGGGTCGGATCGGACGTCGCGGCGGTGATCGTCCAGCACCCCAACGTGCTGGGGATCCTGGAGCCGGCGTCCGACCTCTTCGCCGCGGCCCGCGAGGGTGGGGCGAAGGCGATCCAGGTCTTCGACCCGCTGTCCGTCGGCGTGCTCGCGCCGCCGGGGGAGCTGGGCGCCGACATCGCGGTCGCCGAAGGGCAGTCGCTGGGCAACCACCTGGCGTTCGGGGGGCCGTACCTGGGGCTGATCGCCGCTCGAGCCGGCGACGTCCGGCGGCTGCCCGGGCGGATCGTCGGGGAGACGGTCGACGTGGACGGAGAGCCCGGATACGTCCTGACGCTCCAGGCGCGGGAACAGCACATCCGCCGGGAGAAGGCGAACTCGAACATCTGCACGAACCAGACGTTGATGGCGATCGCCGCGACGATCTACCTCGGATGGCTGGGGCCCGAGGGCCTGGCGGAGGTGGGACGCCAGAGCGCGGCGAAGGCGTCGTACGCGGCGCAACGCCTGACGGAGCTCCCCGGCGTGTCGCTCCTCCACCGGGGGGCGCCGTTCTTCAAGGAGTTCGCGCTCCGCCTGCCGCGCCCTGCGGCCGAGGCGATCGAGCGGCTCACCGAACGGGGATACCTCGCCGGCATCCCGTTCCCGTCGGCGGGCGAGGACGTGCTCCTCGTGGCGGTGACGGAGCGGCGCACCAGGGAGCAGATCGACGGGCTCGCCGAGGCGATGGGGGAGGTCTTCTCGTGACCGACGTCGGGGCGCCGATCCGGCGGCAGGGGCCGGGCCGCGACGGAACGATCCTGGATCGGTCCGTCGAGGGCCGGCGGGCCTGGAGCCTGCCGGCGCTGGACGTCCCCGAGGCACCGGTCGCGGCGGAGCACGCGCGCACCGCCGCGCCGAGGTTGCCGGAGGTCGGCGAGGTGGATCTCGTACGTCACTACACGGACCTGGCACAGCGGAACTACGGTCTGGACACGGGCATGTACCCGCTCGGCTCCTGCACGATGAAGTACAACCCCAAGGTCGCCGAGACCGTGGCCGCGTTCCCGGGGTTCCAGCGGCTCCACCCGCTCCAGCCGACCTCCACGACGCAGGGCGTCCTGGAGGTCCTTTGGCGGCTCGAGCACGCCCTGTGCGCGATCACCGGCATGGCACGGGCCACGCTCCAGCCGCCTGCCGGGGCCTGCGGGGAGATGACCGGCCTGCTCCTGATGCGCGCGTTCCACGAGGATCGCGGCGATCCCAGGCGTCGCGTGATCATCCCGGACTCCGCGCACGGCACGAACCCGGCGAGCGTCCGCCTGGCGGGGTACGAGGCCGTTCCCGTCCGGTCGGACACACGCGGGCTCGTCGACGTCGGCGCGCTCGCCAAGCTCGTCGACGGGTCGGTGGCCGGGCTCATGCTCACGAACCCGAACACCCTCGGGCTGTTCGAGGAGGAGATCGAGGAGATCACCGGCACGATCCATGAGGCCGGCGGCCTCGTTTACTACGACGGTGCGAACCTGAACGCGATCCTGGGGCGGTGCCGGCCCGGCGACATGGGGTTCGACATCGTCCACATCAACACGCACAAGACGTTCGCCACGCCGCACGGGGGCGGAGGGCCCGGGGCGGGTCCCGTCGGGGTGAAGGAGGAGCTCGTGCCGTACCTGCCGGTCCCGATCGTCGAACGCGGTGAGGACGGCCGGTACGACCTGGAGCACGAGCGGCCCAGGTCGATCGGCCGCATGCACGGCTTCCACGGCAACGTCGGGATCCTGGTGCGCGCCTACGCCTACGTGTTCCTGCACGGGGCGGACGGCCTGAAGGAGGTCAGCGAGCTCGCGGCGCTGAACGCGAACTACCTGGCGTCCCTGATCGGCGAGGAGTTCCCGCTGGCGTACCCCGAGTCGCGTCCGATGCACGAGTTCGTGGCGACGGCCAAGCCCCTGCGCGGATCCACCGGCGTCCGCGCGATGGACGTCGCCAAGCGCGTGATCGACCTGGGGTTCCACCCGTCGACCGTCTACTTCCCGCTCGTCGTGGAGGAGGCCATGATGGTCGAGCCCACGGAAACGGAGTCGAAGACGACCCTCGAGGCGTTCGCCGAGGCGCTCCGGACCGCCGCACGGGACGCTCGGGAGCATCCGGAGCTGCTCCGAGAGGCCCCGGTCACGACCCCGGTCCGACGCCTCGACGAGGCGAGGGCGGCCCGCGCGCTGAAGCTCCGCTGGTAGCGCCCGCGCTCCTACCCCCGCTCGGGTAGAGATCCCTGGTCATCTTCGACCAGCGCCCCTCTCAAGACCCGCCCGGTCCTGCCGATGTTCCGGGTCGAGGGCGGCCGACGGAGCCGTCCACGGCAAGGAGGCGCAAGGCGATGAGTCGAGGTCTGGTCAGGGCCGCGAAGGTCCTGGGGCTCACCCTCGCCCTCTCCGTCGTGCTGGCGGCCCTGGCGCCGAGCGCGCACGCCGACTGGACCCCCCGGCTCAACATGCTCAGGTGGATGAACTCGGCTCGCAACGACCGAGACCTCGCCCGGCTGGACATGACGTGGGAGCTCCGGAAGCTGGCGAACGCGCACAGCAAGGAGATGGCGGGTGCGGGCCGGATCTTCCATTCCGCGTCCCTCGGCACCACGCTCCGCACGGTGAGCTGGAGATTGGCCGGGGAGAACGTCGGCGTCGGGAAAACGATGTGGACGTTGTACGACGCGTTCATGGACAGCGCGCCGCACCGCGCGAACATCCTCGGGGGCAGTTTCCGGCGCGTCGGCGTCGGTTTCTACGCCCGTGATGGGTTCTACTGGGTGACGCTGATCTTCGTCGGCTAGCTCGGCGGATGGGATAGGGAAGGGGCGGGGTCCCGTTGGGACCCCGCCCCTTGCCGTTCGTACCGCGAGGGTCAGGCGCTCGGGCGCGCCCTCCGCCGCCGGGTCGTCGCCACTAGGGTCACGCCGAGCCCGAACAGCCCCATCGCGATGATCCCGAGCCGTGCCGCGTCCGAACCCGTGAACGGGGTCGGCGACGGCGGCGTCACCGGGGTCTCGGCCAGGACCGGCGTGACGAGGGCGTCGTCGTCGGCGCTCACCGAGCGACCGAGGACGTCCTCGCCTTCCGCCACGGCGACGTTGATGACCGGCTCATCGCCGACCACGAAGTCCGCCGTCAGCGTGACCGACTGCCCGGGCTCGAGGACCGGGATGTCCCCGATGTGGCCCAGGATGTCGTCGTCAACGGTGACGTCGAACAGCGTGGTGTCGCCGGTGTTCGTCACGACGTAGGTGTAGGTCACCGTCGTGCCGACCGGCACCGAGTCATCGTCCACCGTCTTCACGATGTCGATCGCCGGGTTCAGGACGTCCGTCACACAGGACCCTTCAGCGGTGTCCTCCGTCTCGGAGTCCTCGCCGGTGCCCGTGGCCGTCACTTCGTTGACCAGCGGATCCGGGTCGCCCGGAAGGGGCGAGTAGGAGACGTTGGCCGTCGCGGTCCCACCCACGGGGAACGGGGTCGTGAAGTCGAAGTCGAAGTCGGCCGTGATGTCACCCAGCAGGGTGTCGATCACGGTGACGCCGACCAGCGGCTCGTTGCCCTCGTTCGTGACGACGATCGTGTACTCGACGTCCTCACCGAACGGCACGGACTCGGGGCACGTCTTCGTGACCTCGATGTCCGGCTCATGGGTGATGTCGGTGTCGCACGCGGCCGCGTCCACGACCAGAGTGCTCGAGGTCGTGCCGGACGCGGAGACGGTCACGGCGTTCTCGACCGGGTCCTCGTCGGCGCCCGGCGAGTAGGAGATCGACGCTGTGTACACGGTGTCGCCGACCGGCAACGGATCCGGCAACCCACCGGGCAGGTTGAACTGGTCGGTGATGTCACCGCCCAGCAGCGGGTCGAGGATCTCGACGTCGGTCAGCGGTTCGTTGCCGTCGTTCCTCAGCGTGAACGTGAACGTGATGTCCTCACCGAACGGCGCGGTCGCCGGGCAGGTCTTCTCGATGTCGATCGCAGGCTCGGCGACGAACCCGGTGACCTTCATCGGGACGGTCTGCTGTCCGACGGAGATCGTGTCGAACTCGTCGGGGCCGATCACGACACGCGCGCTCTCGATGTCGTTCAGGATGTTCCCGGTCGGTTCGCCGGCCCCGCACGCGAGGATCACGATGATCCGGAGGATCGCGGTCTCGCCGGGAGCGAGGTTCGTGACCGAGATGAGCCCGTGCAGCTGGTCGTAGCCCACCGTCTCGGTGAACTCCTGGTCCAGGGTCACGACGTTGTCCATCACGTTGCCCACGTTGCCGTCATCGGGCGTGTTGAGCGCGACGGATACGATGTTGTTGAAGCCGAGACCGGCCTGACCGGTCGGCTCCATGCCCCACGTTTGGTGGAGCTGGACCGTGCCAGGGCCGTCGGCCCCTTCATCGATCGAGATCTGCGTGAAGAACGTCACGTGGTCGCCGCACGCGAAGTCGCCGCTCTCGAGCGACTCGACGACGCCGTCGTCCTTGTCGATCGTGCGGTCGTTGAAGCCGAAGGTCGGGTAGACCCCGAGACCGGTCGCGTGGCTGTAGGTGAACGGTCCGGCCGCGACGTAGTCCAGGCTGACGTCGCCACCGTGGAGGCCGCCGTGCGACTGGATAACCGCGTCACCTGCGTGGGCAACGTTCCGGTCGTTACGGGTGTTGTCCTTGCTCGACCCGGCGCCGTCATCGGAGGAGGCCGAAGTGGCCCCGCCGCCCGACGAGGCCCCCGAGTCAGTTCCAGAGTCCTCAGCCGGTGGCTCCTCAGCCGGTGGCTCCTCAGCCGGTGCCGTCGCGTCCGGAAGACTGCCGGCGCTTCCGTCCGTGGCCTCCTCCTCGGCGACGGGATCCGTGCCGGCGTCGTCCGCCAGCGCAACGAGAGAGCTCTGTCCGACCGCGAACGCGAACAAGAGCAGGAACGAAACGAACGTGGCCAGCCCGCGCCGCTTGGCGCGGGTGCCGGGGTTCGCTCTGGTACCCATCCTCCACCCCCTACTGTCTGTTAGTGGACCTTGTCTGACCTATGGACCGGGCCCACGCCCTACGGCGAAGTCCGTGGTCCGCTAAAGAGACGGTATCCCCCTCATCCGGGGGACACCATCGGGCGAACGGCCCGACCTCCATCCGGTCGGACGATGTAGTCCGTTCGGATGACAGAGTTTGGATGATATGGCGGGATTGCGCAAGACGGAAACCGAGTAGTCATAACGGAACCGGAGGAGATGGCCCATCTGGAGGGCTCGATCCCGACGGAGAAGGGGCTCATGCCCCATCTCGTCCGGCCCCCAGCTCAGGCAATACTCAGGTCGTGCCGGAGCGCTTCCGCGAGACCACGAGCACGAGGAAGCCGACGGAGGACAGGGCGGCGATCGCCGCCACGAGGGAACCGGCGGCGAGACCCGTGAAGGGGCTGATGGATCCGTTCGATCCGCCAGCGCTGCCTCCTCCCGCTCCGGCGATCACGGCAACGGTGGCGTCGTCGTCGTCGCTGACGGACATCCCGAGGGCGTCGGAGCCGTCCGCGGTGCCGACGTTTGTGATGGGGGAGGAGCCGAGGACGATCTCGAACGACCTGGCGGCCGACGCCCCGGGGGCGAGGGAAGCGATGTCGCCCACGTGCCCGACAACGTCGTCGTCCACGGAGATGTCGAACAGCGTCGCGTCGCCCGTGTTCGTCACCACGTAGGTGTACACGACCGCCGTACCCGGGGTCCCCGAGGTCGGGTCCGCGGTCTTCTCGATCTGGATGGCGGGATGGAGCACGTCGACGTCGTGCGCGTCCGTGTCCGACACGCTGCCGCCCTCGTGGTCGCCGGTGACCGTGGCGACGTTGTGGACCGGGTCGCCGTCCGCGGCGACGATCGTGTGGTCGCACGTGTAGTGCCACACCTCGCCGACGGCGAGGAGGGCGTCGCCGTTCCCGTCGTCGACCAACGTCGCGGCACCGTCGCACTTCGGGTCGGTGAGCTCGACGTCGGTCAGAGCGATGCCGCCCGTGTTCGTGACCGTGAAGACGTACGTGACCGAGTCACCAACGTGCGCGCGCTCCGGCCCGCCCTTCACCACCCGGATCCTCGGCACGCAGGCGATCTCGTCGACCGCCTCCGCGTGGTTGTCGGGACCGACGTTCCCCGCGGGCTCGTTCGACCCCTCGACGTCGACCATGTTCGTGATGGGGCCGCACGTGTCGTCCGTGACGTGCGTGGTGATCGTCACGGACGCCGACGCGCCCGGGGCGAGGGAGATCGGTCCGCACCGCACCTCCGTGTGCGGCACGCCGCCGGGCGGGAGGGAGCTCGTGATCGTGCAGAACCCGCCTCCGAACGAGGGGAGGGGTGTGCCGACGCCGGTCGCTCCGACGGGGAGGACGTCGACCAGCTCCACGCCGGTGGCGGCCACGTCGCCGACGTTCGTGACCGTGATCGTGTAGTGGACGACGTCGTCGGGGTGGAGGGGGGCGTCGGCGTCCGACGTCTTCGTCACCTGGAGGTCGGGGGGGAGGTCCTCCTCCCTCTCGCACGAGACCGTGTTCGTGACGGTGTTCGACTCGCTGTTCCCCGTGGCGGCTCCGCCCTCGTTCGACGCGGAGACGAGGGCGCTGTTGTCGATCGTGCCGCAGGTCATCTCGTCGACGCTCACGGTGACGTGGACGAAGAGGCTCGCGCCGGGGCCGATGTCGCCGAGCGCGCACGTCACCGTGCCGGCCGAGACGTCGCAGCCGGCCGTGGCGCTCACGAACGTCACGCCGGCGGGGAGCTGGTCCGTGACCGCGACGCCGGTCGCATCGGCGTCGCCCTCGTTCGAGACCGTCAGCGTGTACGTGATCGTGCCACCCTGCAGGACGGCGCCAGGCGGATCGTTCGCCTTCTCGACGGTCACGTCCGGCTCGGTCGGCACGTCGTTCCAGCAGACGGCGACGTGGCTGACTTCGTAGTACCCGCCGGTCGCCTTCTGCGGCGTGTGGAGGTCCTGGTCGCCGGTGTCGCCGGCCGGGTAGGAGAAGAGGTTGCCGCCGCTCGGGCCGCCCTTCACGTACACGCCGTGGATCGGAGCGTTCGAGGACCAGTCCACGAAGCCGGTCGGGCTGTTGTATCCGGAAACGGTCACGGTCACGGGTCCGCTCGACGCGGAGCCGTTCCCCGCGATCGAAACGCCGTGGTCGAACCCGAGCTCGCCGCAGTCGTCGCTCGAGGACTGCGTGTCGGCGATCG
>DASUPO010000086.1:0-12191 GCA_036281075.1 Actinomycetota bacterium
GCTGCTCGCCGGCGGTGGGCTTGCCCACCCGCCCTTCCTGATCCACGCGGCCGTCGTCCTCCTGGTGACGGCCGCGCTGGCCTGGCGCGCCGGCGCCCGCGACGAGGCGACGGACGCCGCCCTATCGGTGGGCGTCGGCGGCCTCGTCGCGGGCGCCGGCATCCTCGCCACGCTCGCCGGGCCCGGACCGATCGCCGCGGAGACCTCGAGGGACGCCTTCCTCCGCCGCGCTGGCCTCGACGCGAGCCTGGTCGACGCGTACCGGGAGCGCTTCCGGCTGCGCGCCGCCCGATACGTGCAGTGGATCGCGGTCCCGACCGCGATCCTCGGCTCGATCGACGCGGAGGGGTTCCTCCAGCGGTTCCTCGCCTCGTGGCTCGTGGTGATGGCGGTCGCGATCCCGGTGGGGTGGGCCACCGGCTGGTTCCCACCCGACCGCATCGTGACGTTCGGGTTCGCGGTGCCGATCGGCGCGGCGCTCGGCCTGGTGTGGGTCCTCCGCCGACACAAGGCACACCGCTGGGTCACGCGGACGGCCGTCGTGCTCCTCGCCGGGTGGATGATCCTCGGCGCGCTCCTCGCCTGGGGACGGCAATCGGCGTTCGTCACGACCGGCCAAGCCGCGCAGACCCAGGCGGCGATGCGCTACGCGAGCGCGGTCACGGACCCGGGGACACCGATCGTCGTCGCGGTCGACGACGCCGACGACACCTCATCCTTCTTCGCGGCTCGAGCCGCGAACATCCTTCGAGCGGCCGCCGACCCCTCACGAGCGGCCGACGTCAACGTCTTCGTGGGCAGCGTCACCGATCTGCTCGAGGGACGGCCCACGCGTCGGGCGAACGCCGAGTACACCGCGCTGTCCGAGCACACGCTCGCCCAGCTCCCGGACGACGCGGACCGGGTCGTGCTCGTGCTCAGGGAGTTCTATCCGGGCGACGACGCGCAGAGCCGCCCCGAGCTCACGGAGCGGGCGGACGGCGTCTGGGGATCCGTCGACCGTGATGCGGACGGTGCGTTCACGGACGAACCGCATCGCCTCTCGTGGCGGCCATCGAACGCCGGGGCGATCGTGTTCGCGACCCTTTCGATCCTCGGCCTCCTCGCGATCGTCGGACTCGGCTACGCCCGCGCCGCGCTCGACGACCGCGCCACCGCCCTCGCGGCCGCGCCCGCGTTCGGAGCCGCTTCGTTGTCGATCGCGGCCGTCGCGCTCGATCGGCTCGGGCTCCGCCTCTTCGACCTGACGGGCGCGATGAGCGCCTCAGCGCTGGCCGGCCTCGGCGGGCTCGCGATCTTCCTGCTCGTCCGCGAGCGGCAGCGGGATCGCCACGCGACGTCGTAGGTCGACGGCAAGCCAGACCAGCAGGCCGATCACGATCGGCGTCAACAGGTAGTCGCCGATCCACACGTTGACCTCGTACGCGCCCTCGTACAGCAGGGGCTCCGCCGTCCACTGCGAGAGCGCCAGCACGACCGACAGGACGATCAACGACACGCGCGGCCGCCGCGGCAGCACCCAGATCAACGGGAGCGACCACGTCAGGTACCACGGCAGCAGGACCGGAGCGAGCAGCGTGAGCGCGATCAGCATCCAGCCCCACCCCGCCAGGAGCTCCACGGTCGGCAACCCGGCCGCCGCCCCTCGCGCGACGGCGTACACGACCCAGACCACGGCCACCAAGAGGGCGAGCGCGAACACGATGCGCACCAGTACCCCGAGGGTGTCCCCGCTGATCAGGTCGAGGGCCCGGCGGAGGAGGCGCGACGGGGCGAGCCATCCCTCGTGCGAGGACAGCTCCGCCATCCCGAGGGTCGGATCGCGGAGCTGGAGGAACGGGGCGGCCACGACCACGGCGACCGCGACCGCCAGACCTCCATGGGTCGCGACGGCGCGCAGCCGCTCCCCCGGCGGGGAACGCCACGCGACCCAGACGACGAGGAGGAGCACGGGCAGGACCGCGTTCGCCTTGACCAGGGCGCCCAACGACAGGACCCCCACCGCCCACATCGTCCGGTCGGCGAGCACCAGCCAGGCGCCGACCGCGATCGCAAGGGCCACGAGGAGATCGTTGTGCCCGCTCGCGGCGCCCTGGAACAGGACCACGGGGCTGAGCCCGAACGCGGCGACCGCGAACGCCGCGCGACCCGGCCGGTGCCGGCGGACCACGGCGCCGATCACGAACGTCGTCGCGAGGCTGGGGGCGATCGCGATCACGCGGAACACGTCGACGAGCACGTCCAGCCGATCCGAGGTCCTCG
Organism: Actinomycetota bacterium; assembly: GCA_036281075.1. Classification (GTDB taxonomy): domain Bacteria; phylum Actinomycetota; class UBA4738; order UBA4738; family HRBIN12; genus JAJNBA01. The sequence continues at coordinate 2,263 of DASUPO010000086.1, forward strand.
TCACGACCCCGGAGAGATGGGAGAACAGGGGGCCGTAGACGGACGGCGTGTCGACCCACTTCGGCCCGACGAGCTCGCGCGCCAACAGCCCGGGGAAGTCGGCGGGTGTCTGCACGTACGGGTTCCCGCCGTGGACCGAGACGATCTGGCCGGAGGCGATGTACGAGTACACGTCCCGGGAGACCAGCAGCGGCAGAGACAGGAGCGCCAGGTGGAACCCGACCGCGAGCCCGAGCGCGACGTTGAGGGGGATCTCCTCGCGCCACGCCGCGCGGAGCAGGACGAGGAACCCGGCCATCCCGGCGATCACGCCGATCACCGACGCGATGGGGAGCGCGCCGCCGAGGCGATCGAGCCCGATCGCCTTCGCGACCCACGTGAACGGCCCGCCCGGCTCCGCGCCGGGCGCGAGCACGGGCTGGAGCGGCGAGCCGGGGACGGCGGCGACGACGGCCTCGACGAGGAAGCCGACAACGGCCAGGGCGACCGCGGTCCAGGCCACGTTGGGACGCGACGCCTCGATCACGTTGCCGACGCTAGCACCGGCCCGGCGTTAGGCTGCAACCGATGGTGCGCTACCGCGAGGGAACCGGCACGGCGCTCGGCGTCGTGCTCGGTTCGATGACGGTCTTCACGGCGTTCGCGTGGCTCCTCGCGTTCCTGCTGTGGATCGCCCTGTCGATCTACGCGATCGTCGAGACGTTCGGCGACGGGGTTCCCAGCGCGATGGCCGTGACGCTGATCATCGTGCTCCTTGTCACGAGCCTCGTCACGTTCTTCGCGATCGGGATCGGCTTCGTCGGCAAGCGGCTCACGCCGCAGAAGCGCGAGCACGACATCGACTAGGGCGTCGGCTTCAGCACCATCAGGTAGAGGATCCCGGCCACCGGGAGCATCGTGAGCAGGCCCATCGTCCTCGTCCGCCGCGCCGCCTCCTCGTAGCCGCTCGCCTCGGGGCCTTGAGTCTCCGCGAGCGCGGTCTGTCGGCGGAGGGCCGGGGCGAAGAGCGCGCCGCCGAGCACCCCGACCAGGACGTAGAGGCCGATCGCGACCGCGATCCAGAACGTGGTGAAGCCGATGTCGCCGATCAACACCATCACGATGCCGGTGATCGGAAGGACCACGTAGGCCGGGTTCGCCACACGCGCGTCGAGGCGCGTGATCGACTCGAGCGCGAACACCTGAGCGGTCTGGGATCGCCCCCGCATCGATCGCAACCAGACGAAGTAGGTCAGGTTCGTCCCGACGGCCACGATCGCCGCGATCACGTGCACGAGCTTCAACGGTAGGTACCAGTCCACGTCTGCTCCTTCCGTCGCCTCGGTGACCTTCCCACACTCACTCACCACCACGGGCGACCGCGCCGGTCGTAGGCTCCTCGACCATGGACGCGGACAGCCTGCTCGCACTCGTGCGGTTCCACGCATGGGCGAACGACCGGCTCCTGACGACGGCGGGCGATCTCTCGGAGGAGGAGTTCCGGCGGCCGGGCGTCCTCGATCACGGCAGCACCTTCGACACGGTTCGGCATCTCATCGACGTCGACTGGAGCTGGCGTGAGTTCTGCACCGGGAACGACGTCGGTGACACATACGTCTGGGACCACGGGTTCACCCTCGACGACCTGCCGGCGATCCACGGGTTCTGCATCAATGAGGACGCTCGCCTGCGTCGCTACGTGGAGTCCCTCGACGAGGCCGCCCTGGACGAGCGGCTGTCGATGAGCGACGACCCGCACGACGAGAGCCCCCGATGGCTGATCCTCGCCCATGTCGTGAACCACGGGACGACGCACCGTAGCGAACTCGCCCGATACCTCACCGGATGCGGCCACTCACCTGGCGACCTCGACCTCGTCGATGCGCCGACCCTTCCGTGGCCCGTCACTGATCCAAGACGGTGATCAGCAGCGGATCCCTCGCCTGCATCGAGGCCGAGATGGAACGATCGCCCTTGATCGATCCGAACTCACCTTGGAGATCCCGACGATCAGACCGATCTCGACCGCGGGTCGTACCCTCGAGATCGTGACCCATCGGATCCTCCTGGACGTCTCGAGCCTCACGTATCGGGCCTACTTCGCGATGCCGGACACGGTGAAGGCGCCCGACGGGACGCCGATCAACGCCGTGCACGGCTACCTCGACATGGTCACGCGTTTGATCGCGACCCGGCGTCCGGGCGAGGTGGTCCATGTCTACGACCACGACTGGCGCCCGGTCGCACGGACGGACATCTACCCGGACTACAAGGCGACGCGACCGGAGGAGCCCGAGGAGATCACCTCGCAGTTCCGGCTCCTCCGCAACGTCTTGGATCTGACCGGCCTCCTCCAGGCCGAGAGCGAGGGATGGGAGGCGGAGGACGCGATCGGCGCGTTCTGCGTCGAGGCCGACGAGCCGGACCGGATCGAGATCGTCTCGGGGGATCGCGACCTGATCCAGCTCGTGCGCGACCCGGTCGTGAAGCTCCTGTTCACGGTCCGAGGAGTTTCCGAGATGACCGATTTCGACGAGGCGGGAGTCCTCGCGAAGTACGGGATCCCGGCGAGCCGGTACGCGGAGTTCGCGATCCTCCGCGGAGATCCATCGGACAACCTCCCCGGGGTCCGGGGTGTCGGCGAGAAGACCGCGAAGGCGCTCGTCGCCGCGTACGACTCGCTGGACGACCTGCTCGCCGACGCCGCGCAGGTCCATCCGCGTCCCGGGCCGCTGAAGGGCAAGCCGGCGCTGAAGGCGCGGCTGCTGGAATCCGCGGAGTACGTCGACGCGATGCGACGTCTCGTCCCCGTGAACGCCGTCGCCGCGCTCTCCGTCTGGTCCGGAGCTCGGGACGACGCAGCGCTGAAGGAGTTCGGGGACGAGCACGGCCTGAAGGGCCCCGTGCAGCGGCTCCTCGCCGCGCTCGACAGCGCGCACGCGGCCTGACCCGCCGGTGGCCGCGTACGTCTTCCACGTCGACCTCGACCAGTTCCTCGCCGCGGTCGAGGTGCTGCGGCACCCGGAGCTGCGCGGCCGCCCCGTGATCGTCGGTGGCGACGGCGACCCGACGAAGCGAGGCGTCGTGTCGACGGCCTCGTACGAGGCGCGCAGCTTAGGCGTCCGATCGGGGATGCCGCTGCGGACCGACCGGGAGCGCTGCCCCAACGCCGTGTTCCTCCCGGTCGACGCGCCCACCTACCTGGCTGCGTCCCGGGAGGTGATGGACGCCGTGCGGTCGTTCGGCTTCGTCGTCCAGGAGATGGGATGGGACGAGGCGTTCATCGGGATCGAGTCCGACGAGCCGGAGGCGCTGGCGCGGGCGATCCAGGCCCGGGTCCTCGATCGCACGCGACTGTGGTGCTCGATCGGGATCGGCGACAACAAGCTCCAGGCCAAGCTCGCCTCGGACTTCGCGAAGCCCGCCGGCGTGTTCACGCTCACGTCGGAGCGGTGGCGGGAGTGGATGGGTGAACGCCCCACCGACGCGCTCTGGGGGATCGGCGCGAAGACCGCGCGGAAGCTGGCCGGGATCGGGATCGCGACGGTCGACGAGCTGGCCGAGGCGGACGAGGACGTCCTCGCGGCGGCCTTCGGCCCGCGCTCCGGGCCGTGGCTCACCCGGCTCGCCCGCGGCGAGAGCGAGAGCGGGGTCTCCGCCGAGCCCTGGATCCCGAGGGGCGTGAGCCGCGAGCGGACGTTCCAGCGTGACCTCGTCACGGTCGAGGAGATCCACCGGGAGCTCGACCGCCTGGCGGAGGAGACCATCGAGGACGTCCGGAAGGAGGGCCGGCCGGCGATCCGGGTGGTCGTGAAGGTCCGAGTCGTTCCGTTCATCACGAAGACCCGGGCCGTGAAGCTCCCCGAGCCGTCGAGCGAGGCGGCCGCGATCGCCGCCGGAGCCAGGGCCGCCCTCGCCCGGTTCCCGCCGATCGAGCGCCCGGTGCGGCTTCTCGGGGTTCGGGCGGAGCTGCGGAACCCGGACGGGCCGCCGATCCGAGCGACGGCCTAGGTCATCCGTTGCTGGAGGTTCAGGGCCCGGATGCCGATGATGCATAGATGCGGAAACGGCTGCTCGTCTCGCTGACCACGGTCGCGATCGCGGTCGGGGTGCTGAGCGCCGTTCCAGCGTCCGCGGCGTACGGCATCACGATCGCGCTCCCGGGCGGGAACAGCGAGTTCTACTCGCCGTTCGGGGGACCCGCGACGATCACGTTCACCTTCGACGGCGCGGACCCCGACGCCACGTTCGAGGCGCGGCTCCGGCCGGTCGGCGGCACGAAGGTCGCCTCGAAGCAGATCCTGATCGACCCGGATAACCAGGCGTCGCCGCGAGCCGTGTCGTTCTCCTGGCCCGCTCTGTCGGTGACGTCGGACCGCGCGTACCAGGTCGTCATCTACCGCAACGACGTCTTGCAAGCCTCCGAGAGCTTCCTCCTCCGCCGGCCCCTCGTGAAGGTCACCGGCGCCGCGCCCAACCCGTTCTTCCCCTGGATCGACGACGGATACAAGGACACGACGAACGTGAAGTTCTCGCTCCAGGCTGCCGCGGACGCGGAGGCGCGCGTGTATCGGGCGACCACCTCCGGAGGATGCTGCGGCCCGCTGATCCTGGACGAATCGATCGGGCACAGACCCTCTGGTTCCAACTCCTGGGTCTGGGACGGCCAGGGCGAGGGCTCGCGCGGGACCGCGGGGAACCGGCCGCGGGGGAACTACTTCGTGAGGATCTGGGCGGACGACGGTGAGATCGCGCCCGCGGTCTCGAAGCCCTTCAAGGTGACGATCGCCCGCAACTATCGAGCGACGGCGACCCGGTCGAAGCCCGCCCCGAAGTACCACCATCGGAGCGCGGCGACCCCCCTCGTGATCGGCGGGAACTGTTACGTCACGAGCGAGGGAATCGTCCTCCGGATCATCTGTCAGGGAGCGAAGGTCACCGTGTACTGGCGGTGGGGGCTCAACGACTCCCAGCGGATCGAGCGAGCGAGCTTCGTCTTCGATACCGAGGACGCGACCTGCCCACCGTCGATCCGGCGGATCCGTCACACGAAGCACGAGTCCTCGTTCACTGAATACGAAGACCTCTATGGATCCTTGGGACACTGCCGACTCGTGACGGCGAAGATCACGTACAGCTTCCCGAAGTCGTCCTGACGCGCCGGCGTTCCGAGGGCCCTGCCCTACCATCTCGCTCGTGACCGCGACGCTCGAGGAGATCCGCGCCGCCCCGAAGGTGCTGTTGCACGACCACCTCGACGGCGGGCTCCGGCCCACCACGATCGTCGAGCTGGCCGACGAGATCGGCTACACGGAGCTTCCGACCGACGACCCCGAGGAACTCGGCGCGTGGATGACGCGGGGCGCGGATCGGAAGGATCTGCTCCTGTACCTGGAGACGTTCGCCCACACCGTCGGGGTGATGCAGACGCGGGAGGCGCTCGCGCGCGTCGCGCGGGAGTGCGCCGAGGACCTCGCCGCGGACGGGATCGTCTACGCGGAGGTCCGGTACGCGCCGGAGCAGCATCTCCGGCGCGGCCTCGACCTCGACGAGGTGGTCGAGGCCGTGCAGGAGGGGTTCCGAGCCGGGTCCGAGGCCACCGGGATCCGGATCGGGACCCTGCTCACCGCGATGCGGACCGCGGCCCGCTCGCTCGAGATCGCCGACCTCGCCGTCCACTGGCGGGACCGGGGGGTCGTCGGATTCGACATCGCGGGCGCGGAGGCCGGCTACCCGCCGACCCGGCATCTCGATGCGTTCGAGCGGGTCCGCCGCGAGAACTTCCACCTGACGATCCACGCCGGCGAGGCGTTCGGGCTGCCCTCGATCTGGGAGGCGCTGCAGCTCTGCGGTGCCGAACGCCTCGGGCACGGCGTACGGATCGTGGACGACATCGACGTCGGCTCGAACGGGGACGTGCGGCTCGGCGGACTCGCGCACCTGGTCCGCGACCGGCGCATCCCCTTGGAGCTGTGCCCGACCTCGAACGTCCACTCTGGTGCCTCGCCATCGATCGAGGAGCACCCGATCGGGATCCTGATCGACCTGAAGTTCCGGGTGACCGTGAATACCGACAACCGGCTGATGTCCGCGACGTCCCTGTCGGAGGAGTTCGCGCGGCTCGTGCAAGCCTTCGGGATCGGCTGGGATCGGATCGGCAGGCTCACGATCAACGCGATGAAGTCCGCGTTCCTGCCGTTCGACGAGCGCGTCGCGTTCCTCGACGACGTGATCCGGCCCGCCTACCCCGAGCCATGACGGCCGACACACCCGCGATCGAAGGGCTCCGCGCCTCCGGCGTGTCGTTCCGGGTCGCACGGACGGAGCGGGCGCGGAGCGCCGAGGAGAGCGCCGGGTTCCAGGGGATCGACGTCGAGCAACTGATCAGGACGATCGTCGTGCGGCGCGGCGAGGCCGACTACGTGTTCGTCCTCGTCCCGGGCGGCAGGCAGATCGACTGGCCGTCGCTGCGGTCGCACCTCGGCGTGAAGCGCCTCTCCCTCCCGGACCAGGACGAGGCACGGGATGCGACCGGGTACGAGCGCGGCGCGATCACACCCTTCGCGTCGGCCACGACCTGGCCGGTCGTGGCCGACGCGACCGTCGCCGAACGCGACGTCGTCGCGATCGGCGCCGGCGCCCACGGGGTGAACGTGCACCTGGCCTCGGCGGACCTCGTCCGGCTGCTCGACGCCGACGTCGCGGCCGTGACGAAGCCCGCCGACTAGCTACCGGCGGAGCTCCTCGACTTCGACCTTCTCATCGTCGCCGAGGCGCACGCGGATCCCCTCGCATTCGGCGAACGGCGGCGGCTCGGTACCGGTGAGTCCGGCGGCCGCCCGCTCGACGAACGGTGTGTGGCTCACCGCGAGCCCGAGGCCGTCCTCGGGAACCTCCGCGAGGAGCGCTCGCACGCCTGCCGCCATCCCCTTCGCGCTCCCCTGGGTCTCGTCCTTCCCCGCCAGGCCCGGGACGATCCGGTGGTCCGGCAACTGGCGGCCCGCGCCCCGCAGGATCCACGCGGCGGTCTCGGCCGCTCGTTCGGCGGGCGATACGAAGATCACGTCGTACGCCGCGCCCGTCTCCCGCCCGAGATCCTCGGCCTGCGCGCGGCCCTCGGGCGAGAGCCGGTCGGCGTCGGGAGCGCGCATCGCGTGCCGCAGGACATCGAGGACCTTCATCGGGCTAGTGGGTACCCGCGGACGCCGCGTCGGGAACCATCCTGTCCTCGCGGAACCGATCCAGGGAGAACGGGGCGATCAGGGCGGGCACGCGGCCGGTCGCCACGTACTCCGCGACCGTCGCGCCGAAGACCGGGGCCCCCTTGAAGCCCCAGGTCCCCATCCCCGCCATCACGCCGAACCCCTCGACCGGCGTGGGCCCCAGGATCGGTGACGAGTCCGGGGTCATGTCGCACGAGCCGCCCCACTGGCGCATCGCCCGGGCCGACTTCATGAACGGCAGGATCCGGACGGATCGCCTGGCGGCCTCCGCGAGGAACTCGAACGTCGAGCGCGTCGAGTACGTGGCGTGCGGGACGATCTCGGCGCCGGCCAGCAGCTCGCCGCGAGCCGTCTGCGAGATGTAGATCGAGAGGTCCATCGAGGACACGAGCCCCTTCAGCACCGGGCGGTAGGGCTCGGTGACGAACGCCTGCAGCAGGTGGGTCACGATCGGCAGACGCACACCCGCCATCGACGCGAGCCGCGACGACCGACCGGCGACGGCGCTCACGACGTGGCCGGCCTCGACGCGCCCGGCGGATGTCTCCACGCCGGTGCACCGACCGCCCGTCGTCCGCACGCCGGTGACCTCCACGCCCTGATGCAGGTCCACGCCGCGCCGGGCGGCGGCCTGGGCGTAGCCCCAGACCACGGCGTCGTGCCGAGCGAACGATCCGGGTGGGTGGTACGAGGCGCCCAGCACCGGGAACCCGTCGGCGTCGAGGTCCACCAGGGGGCACACGGCCGGGATGTCGTCCGGAGCGAGGATGTCCGTCCGCACGCCGAGCGCGCGGTTCAGCGCCGCCTTCTCGCGTTCGACCTGCAACGAGTCCTCGGTGTGACACAGGTCCAGCTCGCCCTGGTTCGTGAAGAGTACGTTGAAGTCCAGCTCCTGGGAGAGGCGCCGGTACCGCGCGAGGGCGGCCGCGTAGAGGGCCACGGTCTCCGGCGTGTTGTAGTTCGCGCGCAGGACCTGCGTGTTCCGGCCGCTCGCGCCGCTCCCCAGGTAGGACCGCTCCAGGACGGCGACGTCGCGGATCGAATGCTCTGCGGCGAGGTGGTACGCGAGCGACAGGCCGTTCACGCCGCCGCCCACGACGACGACGTCGTAGCGGTCGCGCAGGTCCCGGGTCGGGAGGTACGTCCTGCGTCGGAAGAGCCCGGTCACGGGCCTGCCTCCACGTCCCGGACGCGTTCGAGGAGGTGGGTGGCCCAGTACGCGGGGACGAACAGGCGGACCGCGTCGCCGTGCACGAACACGCGGACCGCGACGCGCGCGACGTCACCCTGGATGTAGCCCTCGCCGTCGGGGAGCCGCAGCCCCGACAACCGGGCGAACGTGTCGCGCCCGCCCTCGGCGAGGACCACCTCCGCCCACGCCTGGGATGCGTCGCGCAGCAGGGCGTCGGGGTCGACCGTCATGATCGCGCGCCGGAGGTCGTCGGCGATCGGGCCGGCGACGAAGACCTCGTCGGGAGCCACCCGGCCCGCCCGAGGGGCGCGCATCGCGAGGTCGCAGGCCTCGTCGGTCGCGTGCACGCTCCAGAGCTCAGGCACGGACCCGCTCCCCCGCGGGGTCGTAGAAGGGCGTCGGGACGACGCGCGCCCGGACGCGGCCGGCGACGAGCTCGTCCGGGAACCCATCCTCGACGCGTCGGATCCAGCCGAGGCCGATCGCCCGGTCGAGCACCGGGCTCCGCGCCGCCGACGTCACCCGCCCGACGATCGTCCCACCGGCCCGGAGCGGGACGCCGCGATGCTCGGAGCCTCCGCGAGCGAACTCGAGACCGACGAGCTTCCGCGCCGGCGGGATCGCGCCGAGCCGTTCCATCGCGTGCCGACCGGCGAAGGCCGAGGTCTCGCCGATCGCCCAGGCGAGCCCCAGCTTCTGCGGCGTGTCGTCCGGGAGCGTGTCCTGCCCGACGTAGATATGGCCCTTCTCGAGCCGGAGCACCTCCAGGACGTCGAGGCCGTGCGGCCGGAACCCGAACGGGGCACCCGCGTCGGCGATCGCCCGCCAGAGCTCCGGGCCGCGCGAGCGAGGGTGGTGCAGCTCGTAGGAGAGCTCCCCGACGAACCCCGTCCGGATCGCGCCGCAGGGAACATCCGCGACCGTGAGCTCCCGGGCCGCGAGTTGGGGGAAGGCCTCCGGATGGATCGGATCGGTCGTGAGCAGGCCAAGCAGCTCGCGGGCGCGCGGCCCCGCCAGGGCGATCGCCCCCCGGTCCGCGGTGAGGTCCACGACGTGGGCTCGCAACCCGAGGCGATCCACCCGGTCGCGAAGCCACGCCTCCATCCGGTCGGCGCCGCCCGAGGTCGAGGTCAGGTACCAGCCCTCGTCCCCCAGCGCGCAGAGGATCCCGTCGTCGAACACGTAGCCCGCCTCGTCGACGGCGACGAGGTAGCGAGCGTCGCCCGGACGGGCATCGTCGATCCGCGCCGGGAAGGCGGCCCGCACCAGGTGGGTCGCGTCCGGACCGGTGAGGAGGAACTTCCCGAGGGTCCCGACGTCCATCGCCGAGACGGCCTCGCGGACGGCTCGGTAGCCGTCGTCGAACGCGCCGTACGCGAACGGTCGGAGCCACGATCCGGACCAACCGATCGTGGCGCCGGCCGCGACGTGCAGGTCGTGGAGCGCCGTCCGCTTCGCGACGGGCTCCACGACCGGCGCGGCCAGGACCTCCAGCGGGACCGGGCGCGCGAGGGGTCGTGCCGTCGTCCGGCCGG
>DASUPO010000087.1:0-3025 GCA_036281075.1 Actinomycetota bacterium
TCACCGCCGGGTCGGTGGGGGCCAGGGCGGCGCCGATCAGACCGGAAACGGTCCAGGAGAGATCGAGCAGGTAGTGCGCCGCCACGGCGAGGAGCGCGGCGGTCGCGAACGTGCCGATCACACCGAGGGAGAGGATCGGCACCGCCGAGCGCCGGAATCGCCCGAGGCCGATCTTCTGGCCGCCCTCGAACAGGATGACGAGGAGCGCGAGGGTCGCGACACGCTGGACGTCGTCGAACGTGAGGATGGTGGAGAGACGGTCGATCAGATCCGAGGCGGCGGCCGCGGCGACGAGCAGGAGGCCCGCCGTGGGGAGCCCGAGTCGTGCCGCGACGACCCGAACGCCGATCGCGAGCGACAGCGCGCCGGAGACGACGAGGACGATCCTGGCGAACTCGTTGATGTCCTCCACGTGCGCGATCTTGCACGTCCTGCGGGATCGGGGACGGCGGACTCGGCCCTCCGCGGAGCCGACGACGGCGGCCGCATGTGGCCGAACGGCCGCCGGGCGACTTACACTTTCCTTACGCGAGACTCACCCTCAACCCATCCGCCGTCCGGATACTGCGTGCACCCATGCGTGTTGCACTCGTCTCTCTCGCCATGCTCGCGTTTGCCGTCCCCCTCGGGTGGGCTGCGAAGCCGGGCTCGCTGTCCGTCGAGGACGGGCGCGGGACGGTCGTCGTACGCGGGAAGGGCATCGTGATCGGCCGACTCGAGCGCGGTGAGGTGCAGATCGTCGATCTCTCGCCGCTCGACCAGTGGAGCCCGCGCGTCAACGGTGTGCCCCGCGGGCGGACCGTCTGGCTCCGCGGCCGTGACGTGAACTTCTACGTGCCCGGCGGCCGCTATCGCATCACGGTCCGCGGCGACGGCTTCTCGATCTCCGCACGCGGGCAGGGAACGGCGATCCTCGACGGGAATGCCGATCCGACAGGCGCGACCGGCACGTTCGCGGTCGGGGACAGCGCGCCGCAGCCGCTGCCCGTCGAGCAGGAAACCATCCAGTTCGGCGCCCCGCTGGTGGTCAGGCCGACCGTCAAGGAGGTCGCTCCGTGAGCACCAGCTCGCCCCAGTCGATCCTCGTCGTCGAGGACGAGCAGTCGATCGCGTCGTTCGTCTCGCTGTACCTCAAGAACGCGGGGTACGCAGTACGCGCCGTCGGCACCGGCTCGGGCGCGCTGAACGCGGTCGCCGCCGAGATGCCCTCGCTGATCGTCCTCGATCTCAACCTCCCGGACATGGACGGCATCGAGATCTGCCGCCGGATCCGCAAGAACTCCGACGTGCCGATCCTGATGCTCACGGCGCGGGACGAGGACGTCGACAAGATCATCGGGCTCGAGGTCGGCGCGGACGACTACCTGACGAAGCCGTTCAACCCGCGCGAGCTCGTGGCGCGCGTGAAGAGCGTGCTCCGCAGAGCAACGTCGGACCGCAGGATCGACGAGGGGAACGAGCTGCGTCACGGCGACCTGCTGATCCACTCGGGCCGGCGGGAGGTGCTCGTCGGGGACGAGGAGATCCAGCTTGCGCCGAAGGAGTTCGACCTGCTGTGGGAGCTGCTCGACCACCGCGGGATCGTGCTCACGCGCGACCAGCTGCTCGAGCGCGTCTGGGGGTACACGTTCGCCGGCGACACGCGGACGGTCGACGTCCACGTCCGCCAGATTCGCCGCAAGCTCGGCGATGCGTCGCCGATCGTCACCGTGTGGGGCGTCGGCTACAAGGTCGCGTCCGACCGCGCGCCCGCTCCAGCGGCGTAGCCCAGGTCGTGCAGCGCCCGCGGGCAGGAGCCGGGCCGGGACTGGTCCCGCGTCGGCCGTCCTCGCAACCCCGTGGTCTGCACGGCGGCGTACGCTTCGTGTCTATGCCGGGCTCGCTGCGCTTTCGCCTGCCTGCGCTGTTCCTGCTCGGGATCGTGATCGCCGGCGTCGTGTCGGCCGTGATCGCCGTGCAGCTCTTCCAGGGATTCACGCGCGACTCGTCCTACGAGGAGCTCGGTCGTGAGGCGCGGGGCATCGCCCGGCTGTACGGCGACGCCGCGCTCCGTGCCACCGACGAGGGCACGCCCGCGCCGGACTTCGCGCCGGAGGCGCTCGAGCTCGCGACGGGGGACCAGCTGTTCTACGTCGGGGCGCCTCCGTTCCCCGGTGAGGAGTCCGGCCTTCAGCGCCTGCCCGCATCCGCGCTGCCCCCGGACGTGGCCGGCGCAGACCGCCCCATGCGGTTCGAGTTCCGGCCCCCGGGCGAGCGGCGGAGCTTCCTCGCGGTCTCGCAGCCGCTCCGGCTCGAGTCGGGCGGCCCCGCGCTCGGCGCGTTCATCGTCGCCAAGCCACGCGACGTCGTCCGTGATCAGTGGGTGCCGCTCATCGGTCGACTGGCGGCGGCGATCGCGATCGGAGGGCTGCTCGCCTGGCTCCTCGGCCTCTGGCTCTCTCGGCGGATCAGCGGCCCTGTCCAGGACCTCGCGCGGGCCTCGGACGAGATCGCGTCGGGGAACTACGCCGTCCAGGTCCCCGTCGGGCGCGGCGGGAGCGAGGTGTCGCACCTCTCCGAGCGGTTCAACGAGATGGCCGCGCGGCTGGCCGCGACCGAGGAGCGCGAGCGGCAGTTCCTCATGTCGGTCTCGCACGAGCTCCGGACGCCGTTGACGGCGATCAAGGGGCACGTCGATGCGCTGCGCGACGGGCTGATCGACGATCCCGAGCTCGTGTCGGCGTCGCTCGACGTGGTGGCGAACGAGGCGACGAGGCTCGAGCGGCTCGTGGGCGACGTGCTCGACCTGGCGAAGCTCCGCGCACACCGCTTCACCGTGCACACCGAGGAGGTGGACATGGGACGCCTCGTGGAGCAGGCCTACGGCTCGTTCGGGGACGAGGCACGGCGGCGCGAGATCGCCTACACGCTCGGCGGAGCCGACGCCGCGCCGACGATCATCACCGACGGCGACCGGGTTCTCCAGGTGATCACGAACCTCCTGAAGAACGCGTTCCGCTGGACGCCGGACGGCGGCTCGATCGGC
>DASUPO010000088.1:0-36387 GCA_036281075.1 Actinomycetota bacterium
CTCGAGCGCACGCCCGTCGACGGCTTCTACCTCCGGATCGTGGAGCTCGATCGGGTGGGCGGCCCTCGACTCGGCCTCCCGTTCCACTGTCGCCGATGCCCTCCCTACCGGGTCGACCCGGGCGTCGAGACCCTCCTGCTCCATCGCGGCCGCTACTGGCTGGAGCACCAGATGTCGGGGTTCCGCGCCTACGGCCATTACGAAGTGGCGGGCGACCGCCTGACGTTGTTCAACGACCCGAACTGTTCGATGACGCGCGGTCGATACCGATGGTCGAGGGCGGGCGCGACGCTCTCGTTCGACGTGCTCGACGACCCGTGCGCCTTCGAGGGCGAGCGTGCCCACGATCTGATGTTCTCCGAGTGGACCGCGGTCCGGGCCTGCCTGTCGGGAATCCGCTACTGGTGGCCGGCGCTGGTCGGCTGCGAGGGCGGGGAGTCCGGTGTTCGGTTCTGAGGACGGATCCCCGAGGTAGCCTCACGCTGCACGTGAGGCACCGACCCGAGGGCACGAGGAGGTCGTGATGGCTGAGACGGGCACGGAAGCACAGATCGGATGGCGGGTCAGCCGCGTCCTGGTTCTCTTCCTCTACGGCTTCGCGATCGTGTGCACGGTGATCCTGGCGATGGCGTTCTTCCTCCAGCTGTTCAACGCGAACGAGGCCACGCCGTTCGTGCGATGGGTGTTCCGCGCGACCGACCGGATCATGCAGCCGTTCCGTGGGATCTTCCCGGCCGTCGAAGGAGAGTCCGGATCCCTCTTCGACCCGGCGCTGCTCTTCGCGATGTTCATGTACTGGCTGTTCGCCCTCGGGATGCACGCGCTCGTGAGCTGGATCGACCGCAAGATCGCCGCGGCCCGATACCAGGAGCGCATGGATCCCGGTCGCCACTCGGCGCCGGCGCCGGTCGCACCCCCTCCGTCGCCGCCGCCACCGAGCGGCGCGGGCCCCGCGGCCTGATCTCCGGCGGGGCTCGGTCGCGCGACCGCGTCACCCGCGACCGGCCCGCAGGAGGCTGCGCGGCGTCCGGATCCCCCGCCGCTCCAGCTCGGGCAGCAGCACGAGGAAGACCTGAGCCGTGGTCAAGGCGTCGTCCAGGGCGTGGTGGGGCCGCTCGACCGGGACGCCGAGACGATCGGCGACGGCCGTCAGCGAGAAGTCGCGGTCCTGGCCTACGTCGTCGGCCAGGATCGCGAGCCGAAGAACGTCGATGATGCGGCGCCGCCACCACCGCGCGCTTCGCCCGAAGACGCGAGCGAGGAACGCCGCCTCGATCCCCGCCGACCACGCGAGGACGTACCTCCCGCTCAGGGCTCGGCGGAGCTCGTCCTCGACCTCGGCGAGCGGGGGCGCCTCCGCCAGATCGGTCGGCCGGAGTCCGTGGACCACGATCGTCTCGCCCGTGAGCGCGGCCGACGGCGCCACCTCCCGGTACGTCGCGGCGCCGGGCCGGACGAGCCCTCCGTCGACCGGGACCACGCCGAAGGACACGACGTCGTCCCAGTCGAGATCGAGTCCCGTGGTCTCGAAGTCCAGGGACGCGTACCCGACCTGCCGCCACGGGTGGCGGGCCGATCCGAACGGCGGGCGGTCCGGGCGCCCGCTCATCGGTGACGCATGCCGTAGGTCGTGGCGAGCATCCGCTGGCCGGCGCCGATCAGCCGGAACGCCTCCCGGAGGCTCCGCCGCGTGAGCGCGCCGAGCCGGCGCGGATCGACGGCGTCGTCCGGCGGCTCGCCGCGATCGCGCTGGCTCGTCTGGTGCTCGAGCCTGATCCGCCACAGCAGCCGGAACGCCTCCTCGAGCCCTCCCCCGAGGTCCGTGTCCACGCCGCCGGCCGCCACGGCCGACCGGAGGCGCTCGATCGTGCGGTTCGCCGAGGAACCGGTCGCTACCGCGAACGTCCGAGCGAGGTTCGTCACGGGCGTGATCCCCCCGTGCTTCACGTCCAGCGTCCCCGCCTGCGCGCCCTCGGACTCCACGACGAAGTCGCGGAGGAAGCCGGTCGGCGGTCGGAGGTTGAGCGCCGCGGATGCGAGCTTCCGGATCAACCCGCCTCGATGCGCCGCATCCCGCACGAGCCGCTCGATCGCCGTCTCGACCTCGAGCGCCCCCGCGACCCGTCGGTAATCCAGCGCGATGTTCGAGAAGGCGGTGCCGCCGATGTCCGGCTCGGCGAGCTGCGTCCGGAACGTCTCGAGCCAGGCGTCCCGGTCGGCTCGCCATGCGGGCGACTCCGCCATCACCCCGCCACGGCAGCGCGGGATCCCGGCGGCGACCAACCCATCCGTGACGCGTCGCGCGAGCGCCTCGAAGTACCGATCGGCCTCCTCGACCGGCATGTCGGTGGCGACGAAGACCAGCGCGTGGTCCTGGTCGGTGTCCATCGACTGCTCGTGCCGCGCCGCGCTCCCGAGGGCGAGCCACGCCCACGGGCCCGGTGGGTCCCCCAACTCCGTGATCGCGAGGTGGATCAGGCGCCGGGTGGCGCCGTCGATCGCGCTCGCGATCACGTGTCCGACGTCGACGGGGTCCACTCCTGACTCCACGACGGAGGACACGACACGCGGGAGTCCGGCCATCGCCGCGGTCACGGCATCCGCGGTCGCGGCTCGGTCGAGCGCTCGGAGGAGACCGAACGGCGCGGTCCGTTCCAGGCCGATCAGCTCCGTGTCGGAGACGACGCCCACGATCCGACCGTCCGCCTCGGCGACCGGCAGATGGTGGAAGCCTCGCTCCAGCATGATCCTGAGGGCGTCGTCCGCGGTCGCATCGCTCGGCACCGTGAACACCGGCGTGCTCATCACCTCCGTCACGGGGTGGCCGAGATCGCGTCCCGTGGCGACCACCTTCGTGCGGAGGTCCCGGTCGGTCACGATCCCGACGAGCTCGTCGCCGTGCACGAGGATCGAGGACACGCGCTCCTCCGTCATCGTGGCGGCCGCGTCCCCGATGCTCGTGCCGGGCTGGCACGCGATCGGCGGGCGATGGATCAGCGTGGAGATCGGCGGCGGCGGGCGGACGATCTGGTCGGCCTCCATCGTGAGGGCGACCTGCCGGCTCCGGTGGGCGAGGCCGCGTGCGAGGAACTCCACGCCCGATCGCGTTCGGAGCACGTCGTCCGCGACGTCGCGATCGATCAGGTAGCAGATCGTGTCCTCCACCGCGCGAACGCTGAGCGACGGCGGAAGCGCCGCGACCAGCGACGGGTGACCGAACAGCTCGCCCTCCTCCAGGAGGTCGATCACGGTCCCGTCGCCGACGAGCTCCACCGCCCCGGTCCGGACGACGTAGAGGAACGCCGTGGGCGGGCCACCTCGCTGCAGGATCGTCGTTCCCTCCGGGAAGAACCCGATCTGCGTCGCCGCCGCGATCCGCTCGACGGCGTCGGGCTCGAGGGCGTCGAACGGCGGGAACCGGACGAGGAACGACTTGACCTGCATCTCCTCCGAGTATCGCCCACCCCGACCGGGGCGGGCGCGGGCGAGGTGTGCGACTCGATCCGGTCCTGCAGACGCGGACCACGACCGGTAGGCTGCCGCTCGAACGTCCGGAAGGTGGTATGAGATGAGCGATGTTCCCGGCGGCCCAGGGCTGCCTCCACCGCCGCCCGTGTCGGGTGGCCCCTCGGGCTCGATCCCGTCGAAGACCCTCGGCGAGATCCTGTCGGCCGCGTTCGACGTCTACCGAGCGAACGCGTCGAAGCTGCTCCTGCTCGTGGCGATCGTCGTCGTGCCGCTCACGCTGGTCGGCGTCCTCGTGGCCAACGCGATCGTGGACGCGAACGACATCGACGTACGGGGTGGTGAGCTCGTCGTCGACGAGATCGGCACGTCCTTCCTCGCCGCCCTGTTCGCGGGGGCGATCGGCGGTCTGATCGCCGTCTTGATCTCGGCCGTGCTGCAGGCGGCGACGGTGCGCGCGGCCGCCCAGGCTACGATCGGCGACCCCGTCGACGTGGAGGCCAGCTACCGCTACGGGTTCCGTCGACTGTGGAGCGTGATCCTGATCTCGATCCTGGTCGGGCTGATCGTCGGGGCCGGATTCATCCTGCTGATCGTCCCGGGGATCATCTTCCTGGTGTTCCTGTCGGCCTCGATCCCGGCGCTGATCGTCGAGAACAAGCGTGGCACCGATGCGCTCGGCCGGTCGTGGGCCCTCGTGCAGGGCAACTTCTGGCACGCGCTGGGAGTGATCTTCGTGGCGGCGCTGATCGTCGGCATCGTCTCCGGGATCATCGGAGCCATCGGGGGGGACAACTGGGTCGTGCGCTGGATCTTCACCGCGATCGCTCAGATCGTCACGGCACCCTACGCGGCGCTCGTGTCGGTGCTGCTCTATCTGGATCTTCGCGCCAGGCGCGAGACCCTGAGTGCGACCGCACTGCGCCAGGAGCTCGCGTCCGGGATCGAACCCGCCTAGTCCGAGGAACACCTCGGCCCCGCCGGTTTTCCTAAAGATCGAGCGCGGGCAGGCCGTTGGTCCCGAGGACCAGCGAGATCTCGCCGCCGTGATGGAGGTCGTGCTCGATCAGGTGCCAGATCACCCACGCTCTCGTGAACGTCTCGGTCCCCGACCGACGCCGACGTGAGAACTCGACGTCGAGGTCGTCCGGCGTCCAGCGACGCAGGCGGTCGTCGACCATGGCCCAGGTCCGGACGAGGCCGTCGACGATCTCCCCCGCCTCTCGAGGATGGTTCTCGTCGTCCTCCCAGCCCGCGTCCTCGAGCGGCAGATCCGGCACCGTGGTGCTCGAGACACGGAACATCTCTCGGATCGCCGGGTCGCCCTCCCCAAGGACGTCGTGGAACCAGTAGGCGCGAGAGCCGGCCAGATGGCTCGCGAGCTGCCACACCGCCCAGAGTCCGGGCGCGGGCCTCGACGCGAGCTGATCAGGGGTCAGGTCGCGGAGCGCACCGAGGAGGAGACCCTGGTACGTCTCCCAACCGTCGTAGAAGGTGGCGAGCGGCGCGGTCACGCGGCTGATGGTACGCGCCGGCACCCCCTCATCGTTTGTCACCTTCAGGGGCAGCGATGAAGATGCGCCCGTGACCGAGGAACCGGCGACCCGGACCCGGTCCCACACACGGGCCGGCACCACGTGGTTCGACACCGTGATCGCTCGGATCGGAGCGGAGCCCGGAGACGACGAGGATCTCCGCCACCAGAAGTCGCTCCTCGTGCTGATCGTGGTGCTGATCCTGCCGGTGTCCCTCGTGTGGGGCATCCTCTACATCGGCTTCGGTTCGTGGGCGGGCATCACCGCGTTCATCTACTTCGCCGTCTCGCTCGGATCCTTGGTGGTCTTCGCGCGGACCGGCAGCTTCCGGCTTCTCCTCGTCACCCAGCTCCTCGACATCCTCCTCAGCCCGACGGCCGGGCAGATGTTCGTGGGTGGGTTCCTCCCATCCGGAGGAGTCGCGCTATGGGCGATCCTGGCTCCGCTCGGCGCCCTCGTCTTCCTCGAGGTGCGGCGCGCCGTCAGGTGGTTCGTCGCTTTCGTGCTGGTCGTCCTCCTCACGGGGATCGCCGGCGAGGTGTTCTTCCGCGACGCGGACTTCCCGACCTGGTTCCCCAGCACGATGCTGGCGTTGAACATCATCGGTGCCGGGGCCATCTCCTTCACCCTGCTCGCCTCCTTCGCGAAGCAGCGCAATGAAGCGCTGGCGGCGCTCCGTATCGAGCAGGAGAGATCCGAGTCGCTCATCAGGAACGTCCTGCCGAGCTCGATCGCGGAGCGCCTGAAGGCCGCGACGGAGTCCATCGCCGACCACCTCGAGGCGGCCTCGATCCTGTTCGCCGACGTCGTGGACTTCACGCCTCTCGCACAGCGCCTCTCGCCGGCCGAGGTCGTGGGCACCCTCGATCAGCTGTTCTCCCACTTCGACACGCTCGTGGAGCGGCATGGGCTCGAGAAGATCAAAACGATCGGCGACTGCTACATGGCCGCAGCAGGTGTGCCGGATCCGTGCGTAGATCACGCGAGCAGGGCTGCGCTCCTGGCGCTCGACATGCAGACCGCGGTCGCGACGTCGACGATCGCCGACCGAGACGGACTCGAGCTGAGGATCGGCATCAACTCCGGGCCGGTCACCGCCGGCGTGATCGGCACGAAGCGGTTCCTCTACGACCTCTGGGGCGATGCCGTGAACACGGCGAGCCGCATGGAGTCGAACGGCACGCCCGGAGAGATCCAGATCACGCGCGAGACGTACGAGCTGCTGAAGGACGAGTTCGTGTGCCGGCGACGCGGGACGATCGTGGTCAAGGGGAAGGGTGAGATGGAAACCTGGTACCTGATCGGATCGCGGTCCGATCGCTCCTGACCGGGATTGTCGATGTGGGCGCGGCGGCGCCCCACCTCATACTCCGCACTCCGCGGCGATCGACCTCCAGGGATGCCACCCGTAGTGCGCCACGGTCCAGGCGGCGACGGCCACGTTCGCGCGAGCGTCGAACGCGGAGGCGGCTCCCCGACCGGCGAGTTCGGAGAGGCTCTCCCAGGTGGCGGGGAGGAATTGGAACACGCCGGCCGCCCCGGTGGCCGGGTTCATGACCAGCGGATCGAGACCCGATTCCGCCTCGGCGACGCAGAGGGCGGCCCGGGTGGTTCGGGGCCCCAGAGAGGCGAACCGGTCGCGGATCAACGCCGTCACGACCTCCGGGCCGGGAGGCGGGCTCGGACCGATCGGACCCGGAAGCGGTGACGGATCCGAGGCGCTGCCCACCGACCCGTCCGGTGCCGTCTCCCGGATCTCCGGTCGGCTGAGCTCCCGCTGCCGCCGCAGCTGGTCGACGAGGTCCGAAGCCGTCGTCTCCAGCCGCTCCCGCGTTCCCCGGAGTTCCTCCTCGAGCGCTTCCAGGCGGGCCCGCTGGATCTCGACCTCCGCCTGCCGGCGCCGGAGGGAGAGGATGACATCGCTGTCCTGCTGAGAGACCGCGTCGAGGAACTCGAGGGCGTCCTCGAGGTCCGTGAGCGAACTCGCGCCGAGCACCGAGTCGATCGCGCCGGCGCGTCCGGCCATGTACGCCTCCGCGGCCCGCCGGTTCAGGAGCCGCTGTCGGGCCTCGATCTGTCGTGACAGATCCGAGATCCGATCCTCGACCCACGCCATGTCCGCTCGCACCCGCTCGATCACCAGGCCGACCTGGTCGAGTCGGTCGAACAGGCGCACGACCCGCGCGCGAAGGACGTCACGCTCGCGAACGACGCCCTTCGTGAGTGGCTTGGCCGAGGCTCCAACCGCGGGCGCCAAGGATGCGAGCAGGGTGACGCCGACCGCAAGCGCGATCCTCGTGGTGGTTGGTCCCCGGCGAGCCCTGAACACGACTGGTCTGCACCGTATCCGGTCGACCACGTCCCCAAACCCCGGAAGGGCCCGGAAGGATGTATGCCATCCCCGAGGCGCTCGCTCGAGGGGACCGTGCCGGGGACTGCTCCGTTCCCCTTTCCGACAACCTCGACGGAAGGACGTCGTCGGATGCCGTACTACGTTTCTCGGCTCACGTAGGCGGGCGGATCGCTCGCGGGGAACGACTCGTCGATCCCTTCGTCGACGAGTTCCTCCTGTCGCTCGCGCCGGTCCGGAACGCGGTCGCCGACGCGCCGCTCCCCACCCCCATCCTCGGGGGACGCATCCGGGTCGCCGCCGATCATCAGATGTGGCCACGAGAGGACCGCCGGCGTCCCGTCCGAGAAGTGGGCGAACGGCTCATCAACCGGCTCGGGCAGACCGAGCCGGCTCAGGTACGTCTGCTCGAGGTGACGGACCGACGCTCGACGAAGCTGCCACGGCGGATGCTCGGTGAAGATCGCCGCCATCAGCGGACCGACTCCCGAATACAGGACCCATCGGGACGTGAGGAACCGGTCGAGGCCGCTCTGGTCGCGCGGGTCGACATGGGCGCGGAGATCGAGGTCCAGCGCCAGTCGGCCGCCGTCCGGGATCCATCGGTCCACTGCGTAGGACGCCGACCGTGTCCCCCGGCGTACGTCCGCGCTCGCCCACCAATACGGAAGGGCGAACGCCCGGCCGATCAAGGACGCGGGCATGGGGTCGATGTCGAGGGACAGCATCCAGACTCCGCGGCGTCCCTGACCGTCGATCACGTACGTCCGGACGTGTGACTCCGTCGCCGAACCCAGCACCGGAAGAGGAGGAAGGAAGCTCGCGCGCATGCGGGGGATCCGGAACGTGACGATGCTGACCCACGCCGCGTCGTTCGCGAGATCGAGCGTGAGCTGTGGGGGGACGTGGGGCATGATCACATCGGGCTCATAGGGGTAGTGGAGCCATGCGAGGGTGCTCCAGTCCTGCACGAACATCGGGCGGTCGACGGCTCGCGGCGGCTCGCTCCCGATCCACATGTCATCCCGGATCATGCGATGACGTTTCCCATGTGCCGCCACACAGAAACGAAGCCCGTCGCAACGGCAGCTCGACACCGACGCTCAGCGAAGACGGCCCGCGCGTGCGTCGTGAGGCGGGTCGTCGAGCGGCTCCGAGACGCCGGGTGGCAGGTCCGGCTCGAAGGCATCGGACACCATCGCGAGGGTCGAGTAGAGCCCGACCAGCATGACGAGCGCGATCAGACCGCGTTCCCCGAGGAGCTCCATCGCTCGAGCGTGGGACGCGTCGTCGACCCGTCCCCGCTCGAGCAGCCCGGCGACGTAGTCGTACACGATCTCGAGCGAGGGCTCGTCGAAGACCGGCCGCCGGCGTTGCCGCACCGCATCGATCACATCACCGGCGATCCCCGCGGCCCGGCACATCTCCTCGCGCTTCCACCACGTGTACTGGGAGGACCAGAACCGGGCGACCAGCAACGCCGCGAAGTGGAGCACCGGCTTCGGTAGCGCCTCATCGTTGATCAACGCGTCGCGCAGGTCCTCGAACCGCTGGGCGAGCTCCGGCGTGTGTAGCATCACGGCGGACGGACCGCCGTAGTCCTCGTTCCTCGAGCCGAAGATCACGTCGCCGACCCGCTGCTGCTCCGCCGTCGCCCCGTCTCGTTGGACCTCGTCGATCCGCGCCATCACGCCTCCTCCGTTGGATGTTCCGGGAACCGCTCCAGCCGCGGGTACACGCGCCGCGCGTTCCCCTCGAACACGAGGTGACGGTCCTCCTCGCTGAGCTCGACGGCGTCCACGTACCGCTTGGTGTCGTCGAAGTGGTGCCCCGTGTCCGGGTCGAGCACGTTCGGCACCGCCCCGAGCATCTCCGAGGCGAACAGGATGTTCCCGGCGTCGATCACCTCGAACAGCAAGTCGATCCCCGCCTGGTGGTACACGCAGGTGTCGAAGAACACGTTGCCCATCAGGTGCTCGACGATTGGCGGGCGTTCCAGCCGCTCGGCGAGTCCCCGGTAGCGCCCCCAGTGGTACGGGACCGCACCCCCTCCGTGCGGGATCACGAAGCGGAGCGTGGGGAAGTCCCGGAAGAGGTCCCCCACGACCAGCTGCATGAAGACCGTGGTGTCGCCGTTCAGGTAGTGCGCCCCGGTCGCGTGGACGCTCGGGGCACACGACGCGGAGACGTGGATCATCGCGGGCACGTCGAGCTCGACCATCTTCTCGTAGAGCGGATGCCACGCTGGATCCGTGAGCGGCGGCGACGCCCACCGACCGCCGGAGGGGTCCGGGTTGAGATTGCAGCCCACGAACCCGAGCTCGACGACGCACCGATCCAGCTCCGCGACGGCGCCGTCGAGCGAGCCGTCCGGCGTCTGCGGGAGCTGGCAGACCCCGGCGAAGTGCTCCGGGAACATCCTCGTGACCCGATGGATCAGATCGTTGCTGGCTCGCGCCCAGTCGCGGGCGATGTCGGGCTCCGCCACGTGATGCTCCATGCCGAGCGCCTTCGGAGAGAGGATCGTGAGGTCGATGCCGCGCTCGCGGAGGACGCGGAGCTGGTTCCCCTCGATGCTCGCGCGGATCTCGTCGTCGCCGATCCGCTCCGCGGACGGCCGCGCACCCGAGGGGTGCGCCACCCAGGCGAGCTGTGACTCGCGGAAGGCAGCATGCTGGGGTGGAGTGGTCGTGTAGTGCCCGTGGCAGTCGATGATCATCGGCGTCCGCTCCGACCGCTGCTCAGCCCTCGGTCTCGCCCGGTTCGTCCACGTAGCGGATCCCCTTCGCCTCGAGGCCCTCGCGCATCGCGTGGACGTCGAGGCTGAGCTCCCCCGCCTCGTACCGACGGCGCGACCCCGCTTCCTTCTCCTCGCGCTGCGCGCTCGCCTGACGGATCGCCGCCGCCCGGTCCCTCGGGACGACGACGACCCCGTCGTCGTCGGCCACGACGACGTCCCCCGGCCGGACCTGCTGACCGGCGCAGACGATCGGGACGTTCACGTCACCGAGCGTCTCCTTCACGGTTCCGAGCGCGGACACGTACCGCGACCACACCGGGAAGCCCATGCGCTGCAGCTCGGCGACGTCGCGAACGCCCCCGTCGATCACCACCCCTCGGACACCCCGTGCCCGCAGCGACGTCGCGAGCAGCTCGCCGAGATAGCCGGCATCGGAAGTGGCCGTCGGCGCGACCACGAGCACGTCGCCGTCGAGGCACTGCTCGACGGCGACGTGGATCATGAGGTTGTCGCCGGGCGGGACGCTCACGGTGACCGCGCTCCCCGAGATCCGGGTGCCCGGGAAGATCGGCCGGATCTCCGGAAGGAGGAGCCCCGTGCGATCCTGTGACTCGTGGACGGTCGCGACCCCGAAGCCGCCGAGCCCGCGGACGACATCGGGATCCGCCCTCGTGATGCCTCGAACGACGACGCCCATCGCGTCTCCCACCCTCCTACGACGCGCGCTCGCGCGCCATCCACGGCAGCAGCGACACGTGGATCACGTCCGGCTCGCCCTTCCCGCCGACGGACCGGATCGCGAGGTCGACGTCGTCGAGCCCGAACGTGTGGGTCGTCAGCAGGTCGAGCGGGAACCGCTTCGAGGCGAGTTGCTCGAGCGCCAGCTCGCAGGCCCGGTAGCTGTGCCCCCGGGCGCTCTTGATCGTGATCGCCTTCTCGGTCAGCTCCCGGATCGGGAAATCGGGGAACGCGTCGAGCTCACCCTGGATCAGCAGCGTCCCGGCGCGACGCCGCAGCGCCTGGATCCCGACGAGGATCGGCGCCCTCCCGGCGCCGGACGTGCAGTCGATCGCGACGTCCACGCCGTCGCCGCCGGTGATCTCGCGGACGCGCTCGACGACGTCCTCGGCCTCGGCGTCGATCGTCGCGTCCGCGCCGAGCGCCTTCGCGACCTCCAGGCGGGCGGCGTCTCGGGCGGTGCCGGTCACGATCACGGTCGACGCCCCCGCCTGCCGGCACGCGACCACCTGGGCGAGCCCCTGCTGGCCCGGACCCTGGACCAACACGCTCGTGTCGAAGCCGACCTCGCAGTCGAAGATCGCCCATTCGATCCCGTTCGACAGCGGGGTCGCGATGCCGGCGAGCTCGGCCGACACCTGCTCCGGGACCCGGTGGACGACGGCGTTCCACGGCAGGTACAGGTACTCGGCGAAGCCGCCCCAGAGATGGGGCGGACGCGAGGCCGGCGTGTAGCCGTAGCGGAGCGCCTCGGGGTTCGAGCGCCAGTCGGTCGCCCAGCAATGCCGATACTCCCCCCGGTGGCACCACTCGCAGCGGAAACAGCCGACGTAGTGCTCCAGGAACACGCGGTCGCCGTCGCCGAAACCCTTGTGCTCGGTGAACGTCGGCCCCGCTCGCTCGATCACGCCGACGTTCTCGTGCCCCATGATCACCGGCTCGGTCACCCGCGGCGCCTCGTACATCTTAACGTCGGTCCCGCAGATGCCTGCCACCTCCATCCGCAGCAGGGCCCCGTCGTCGGGGATCTCCGGCATCGCGAACTCCTGGAGCTCGATGCGCCCCGGTCCGATGCGGACCGCGGCGAGGACCCGCTCGGCCGTCACGGCGCGTCCTCCTGCCCGTCGTTGGCGACGCGGACGTCCCTCTGCGAGCCTCGTGGACGGGGCGCATCCGAGTGGCGCCCGAGGGTTCGCGATCCACGGACGAGGGGGGACGACGGACGGTGGAGCTGAGGACGGTCCTTCGCGGTCAGGGCAACAACGCGGCGTTGAAGGACGGCTCGCTGGCCCCGGACGGGTTCTCCTTCGCGTTCGAGGAGGTCCCGGTCCTGATCCACGCCTTCCGACGGATGGTCCGCGGTCTCGAGTGGGACGTCTGCGAGATGGCGTTCGCGACGTACCTGTGTGCTCGCGAGCACGGCGTCCGCTTCACGGCGATCCCCACGTTCGTGATGCGCGGGTTCCACCACGGGACCCTCGTCCACAACCCTGCCGCAGGGCTCCGGACGCCGGCGGACCTCGAGGGGAAGCGGGTGGGCCTGAACCGTGGGTACACGGTGACGACGGGCGTGTGGCTCCGAGGCGTGATCCAGGACGAGCACGGCGTGGACCTGTCCCGCGTGACGTGGGTCCTCTCCGGTGACGAGCACGTCGCGGACTACGTCCCGCCGCCGAACGTCGTCCCGCTCCAGGAGGGCCAGGACCTCGGGGCGCTCGTCGCGTCCGGGGAGATCCCCGCGGCGATCGCGCTGCCCGTGGGCGACCGCGTGGACGGCCCCGCGCTCGAGCCGCTGATCGCGGACCCCGACGAGGCGGCGTTCCGATCGTTCCGCTCGCGCGGCCACTATCCGATCAACCACCTGATCGTGGTCCGCGACGACGTCCTCGAGGCGAACCCCGGCCTGGCGGCGGAGCTGTTCCGAACGATCGCCGAGGCGAAGCGTCGCTACGTCGAGCGGCTGGCGAACGGTGCGATCGAGGAGCCGACGGACGTCGACCGGCTCTACCGGCGGGTGATGGAGGTCCTGCCCGACCCACTCCCGTACGGCATCGATCCGAACCGCGCGATGATCGAGGAGTTCATCGGTCATGCGCTGACGCAGGGCGTGATCCGCCGGCCGGTCCGCCCGGAGGACGTCTTCGCCGAGGAGACGCTCGCCCTGACCGGGTGACCCATCGGCCGGCATCCGTGTCGGGGCGTTCACGCGGGCGGGCTCACCCATCGGCCGAGTCCAGGAACGCCAACACCCGGCCGGGCACCGAGTCCTCCGTCTGCTCGTCGACGGGCACGTCCCAGTAGTCCGAGCGTGGGAGGCATTCCTCCAGGTAGCGAGCCGCCGACGTCGCGTGGGAGGCGTCGTGACCCGGGACGATCAGCGCAGGGACCTCCGCGTCGAACAGCTCCTCGGGCTGCGCCCCCGGCGACGTGTCACGGTCCAGCAACCCGCTGACCATGGCGCCGACGATCTCGCGGTACTTCACCTGGTCGAGCTCCAGGAAGGGCTCCGCGAACGCGGGATCGTTCCTGATCACCTGCCCCCACGGTCCGATCCTCGGATCCTTGCCGAAGCCGTCGTCGTGGCTCATCGCGAGCTCGACCACGCCGCGGAGCCCCTGCTCGGTCACGAACGTCAGGTGCTCCGCGAACCGGGCGTGCCCCCGGATCCGGAACCGAGCGCCGCCGACCGGCCAGAACAGGACCATGCCGCGGACGATCTCGGGATGCGCGACCGCGAAGGCGAACACGGGCGAGCACCCCATGCACCCCCCCATCAGGTGAGCTCGATCGATCCCCAGGTGGTCGAGCAGGCCCTTCGCCTGTGCCACGTAGTGACCCCACGTGACGGGTTCGACTCGGCCCCCCGAAGCACCGGCCTCGCGCCGGTCGTAGAGGATGCACGAATACCGCTCCGCGAGATGGTCGAGGATCCGCGTCTCCCGATACTTCTCGAGCGTCCGCCACTTCGACATCGCGGCGTCGAAGCCTCCGGGAGCGCACATCAGCAGGGGCGGGCCCGTGCCGACGACCTCGTAGGCCGTCGGGATGCCGTCGATCACCGCCGTGGGCAATCCCCGTTCCTCTCCACCGTGGGTCGCCGTAACCCTAGAAGACGTCGACCGCTGGAGCCGCGCTCATCCACTCGCCGCAGCGGACGGCTCCTCCACCTCGATCAGGACCCGATCCCCCTGGAGCACGACCGGGTACGACCGCACCGGCACCCAGGGTGGCGGCGACGTCACCTGGCCGGTCCGCACGTCGTACCGCCCCTGGTGGAAGTCGCATTCGATCTCGTAGCCCTCGAGGAACCCCTCCGACAGGGAACCGGGGCCGTGGGTGCAGTGGTCGTCGGTCACGTAGAACTCCCCGTCGACGTTGTGGACGGCGACCTCCAGGCCCTCGGCCTCGACGAGCATCGACTCGCCCTCCGGCACGTCACCGGTCCCGCACAGCTCGATCGTGGACATCCATCGTCTCCGGGTCGCCGCGTCTCGGGTTTGGTCCTACCATATTACCTACACCCTCAGGTCAGCCCGAGGGAAGCATCTACGCTGGTAGGCGGCGCACGCCGAGGGAGGGACGACGATGCTTCGACAGGCGGACAACGAGCTCGTGACCCAGACCGGACCGGGCACCCCGATGGGCGACCTCTTTCGTCGGTACTGGCTCCCCGCGCTCCTGAGCGAGGAGCTGCCGGAGAGCGACGGGCCACAGGTTCGCGTGAAGATCCTGGGCGAGCGGCTGATCGCCTTCCGCGACAGCGAGGGGCGGTACGGGCTGATCGACGAGTTCTGCGCCCACCGCGGCGTGTCCCTCTGGTTCGGGCGGAACGAGGAGTCCGGGTTGCGCTGCGCGTATCACGGGTGGAAGTACGACGTGACGGGGCAGTGCGTCGACGTCCCGTCGGAGCCCGAGGAGAGCGGGTTCCGCGCGCGGATCAAGCTCCGGAGCTACCCGCTCGTCGAGATGGGCGGCGTCCTGTGGACGCACCTCGGCGACCCGGACGACCGTCCGCCGATGCCGGAGTGGGAGCCCTACCAGGTGCCGGCCGAGCAGACGTTCACGTCGAAGCGGTGGCAGGAGTCGAACTGGCTCCAAGCGCTCGAGGGCGGCATCGACTCGAGCCACGTCTCCTGGTTGCACTCCGGGGGACTCAAGAACGATCCGCTGTTCAAGGGCG
Source organism: Actinomycetota bacterium (assembly GCA_036281075.1). GTDB lineage: Bacteria > Actinomycetota > UBA4738 > UBA4738 > HRBIN12 > JAJNBA01. The sequence continues at coordinate 15,009 of DASUPO010000088.1, forward strand.
CCAAGGGCAACGAGTACAACCTTGCGGACCGCAAGCCGTTCTTCGAGGTCGTCGACGCCGACGGCGGGTTGTTCATCGCGGCGCGCCGGAACGCGGAGGACGGGAAGTACTACTGGCGGATCACGCCGTGGGTGCTCCCCTCGTTCACGATGATCCCGCCACGAGGAGATCATCCCGTGCACGGGCACTTCTGGACCCCGATCGACGACGAGAACTGCTGGGTCTTCACCTACGATTACCACCCCACGCGGCCGCTCGCGGAGCAGGAGCTCGAGGCGATGCGCGCCGGCCACGGCGTCCACAACGAGTACGAGCCGGGGACGTATCGGCCGCTCGCGAACAAGGACAACGACTACCTGATGGATCGCGAGGCGCAGCGGCGCGGCGAGAACTTCTCCGGGATCAAAGGCATCGCGATGCAGGACTCGTCGCTCCAGGAGAGCATGGGCCCGGTCGTCGATCGCTCGAAGGAGAACCTCGTCTCCACGGACAACGGCATCATCATGGCCCGTCGGAAGCTGAAGAAGGCCGTCACCGCGCTCCGGGACGAGGGAGAGCCTCCGCCCGGCGTCGATCCGTCGCACCAGCGCGTCCGGTCCGCATCCGTGGTGCTGCCCCCCGACGAGCCGTGGATCGAGACGACGCGAGACGTCCTGTCGGTGACCGCCGGCGTCGGGCACAGCACCGTCTGACGATGTCCGACCGCCGTCCGACCCTGCTCCACAGCTGTGCCCGAGCCGCGACCGCGGCCGAGGCAGGCTTCCGCGTCGACTACCCGAACTCCACGGAGCGCGCGTCGCGGATCATCGCGGTCGACGACGGCGCGGCCGCGATCCTGGAGCCGGTCGCCGACCGGTCCTGGCGAGGCGCTCGCTTCCTCACGTTCGAGGCGGCGAGGGACGGCGACGGTGACGGCAACGGCGACGGAGGCCTCGATGCGCATCTGCGCTCGTTCGACGGCGACCCGTCGCTACTGAGCGACGAGCTCGACGGTGCGGACGTCGCGGTGATGGTCGCGACGGGCGACGCCGGTGCAGAGGCGGCGTCGATCATCGGCCGGGCGAGCTTCCGCCGGCGGATCATGACGGCGGGTCTCGTCGTCCACGGCCGCGACGGATCGAACGACGCCGTCAACGTGCTGCGACCGTACGCGTCGGTCCTGGTGGTCTCCCCGGACGAGCAGTACATCGCCGACGTCCTCACGGCCCTTCGGGCGTGACGGTCGCGATGGGATCGGGCGAGGCTCGCGACACCGCTCGCGTGCATCCGGCTGGCTCGTGGGCGGAGGGCGATCTGGTCGATCGCTGGATCGCCGGGGACTCGCTCGCCTCCGTCCTCGAGCTGCCACGTCGGATCGCGGCGGCGCTCGTCCACGAGACGGGGTTCGAGGTGCGTCGCGTCGTCGACGTCGGAGCCGGCACCGGCGCGTTCCTCCGCGTACTCCTGGAGGAGTTCGCGGGCGCGGAGGGAGTCTGGGTCGACGCGAGCGAGGCGATGCTCGAACGAGCGAAGACGTCGCTGGCCGACCTCGGTCGGCGGGTCACCTTCGCGATCGGTGACCTCAGGGAGCCCGAGGCTCTCCCGCTCGCCGGAGACGTCGTGGTCTCCGCGCGTGCGATCCACCACTTCCGGCCCGAGGCGATCGAACGCTTCTATCGGGCCGCCGCCGATGCGCTCTCCCCCGGCGGGTTCCTCGTCAACGTCGACCACTTCGCGACGCCGGGAGACTGGGGGCCGCGGTACCGAGCGATCCGGCCGTCGTTCGTCGGCGGCAACGCCGGGGGCGGCGACTCCCACTCGCACGACGCTCCCCCGCAGCCTTTGGACGACCACCTCCATTGGCTCCGGGAGGCCGGGTTCGAGGATCCGGATGTCCCCTGGCGGTTCTTCTGGACGGCGCTGGTCGTCGCGCGCACCGCGCGCTGACGTGCCCACGTGGCGGACCATCAGCCGTCGATCACCACGGACACCACGCGGGCCTGATCCTCGTCACCGAGGCCGGCCTCGAGCGCACGATCGAGCCGGGCGACCGCGTCCTCCGCGATCGGCAGCGGCCGGCCGGCGCGTCGCCCGGCGTCGACGGCGAGCCGGAGATCCTTGGCGGCCAGACGCATCGGGAAACTGGCCGGCGACGCTCCAGAGGCACGCGGCCACTGGTGCTCCACCGTCTTCGCCAGCGGGGTGCCGCCGAGGACCTCCAGCGCCGCGTCCCGCTCGATCCCGAGCGCCTCGGCGAGCGCGAGCGCCTCTGCCATCACGGACACGAGCGTGATCACCGCGTAGTTGTTGAGGACCTTCGCCGCGGCACCGGCACCGTTCGGGCCGAGGTGGCGCGACGACCCGAGGTGGGACAGGATCGGGCCGGCCCGCTCGAACGCGTCCTCCGGGCCGCCCACGAGGATCTTCAGCTCGCCGGCCGCCGCTTTGGCCGGACCGCCCTTCACCGGCGCGTCGAGCACGTCGACGCCCTCCGGCGCCCGCGCCGCGAGCGAACGAGAGGTGTCCGGTGAGACCGTCGACATGTCGATGACGACGGTCCCCCGCGCCGCCCCCTCGAACAGCCCGTCGGGTCCGGCGACGACGCGCTGGACGGCGGCGTCGTCGGCCAGCATCGTGATCGAGACGGCCGCGTCGTCGGCGGCAGCCGACGGCGCGGCCGCCACCGACGCCCCGAGACGCTGGAGCTCCTCGGCGGGACCCTCACTCCGGTTCCAGACCGTCAGCTCGACTCCGGTCTCGAGCAGCCGCGTCGCCATCGGCCGCCCCATCCCACCAAGACCACAGAACGCGACCTTCATCCCGCCTCCTCGCCAGATGCTCCACGATGTCCTCGAACACGTCCGGACGCTCGACCGTGCACAGGTGCCCGGCGCCCTCGAGCACCAACAGACGCGCGCCGGGGATCGCCGCCCGCAGGGCCTCGGCGTCCGACGGGGGCGCCGAGACGTCCTCGTCACCGACCACGACGAGCGAGGGCGCACGGATCGCCCCGACCTCGTCGCGGAGATCGGCGTCGCGGAGCGCCAGGCACGTCCCGACGTAGCCCTCTGGCGACTGCCGTCGCAGCACGTCGGCGAAGCCGGCGACCACACCCGCCTCCTCGCGCCGGAACCGCTCCGAGAAGAACCGGTGCATCACGAGATCGACGACCGCCTCGGTCCCGCCCCGCCGCACCGCGTCGGCGCGCTCCTCCCACGCCTCGGGCGTGCCGAACCGAGCCGCGGCGCCGGCGAACACGGCTCCGCGGACGCGGTCGGGGTGTCGAACGGCCAGCCACAGCGCGACGAGGCCGCCGAGCGAGGCCCCAACCACGTTCGCGCTCGCGACGCCCAACCCGTCGAGCACGGCGACGAGGTCGGTCCCGAGGTCGTCGAGCGTGTAGGGCGCCGGCGGGACGTCGGATCGGCCGTGCCCGCGAGCGTCGTACCGGATCACCCGGAACCGATCCCGGATCGCCGGCAGGTTCCGCTCCCACATCCGATGGTCCGCGCCGGCGGAGTGGACCAGCACCAGCGGCTGTGCGTCCGCGTCGCCCTCGACCACGACCTCGAGCGAGAGGTCCTCCCTGACGGCGACCCGACTCACGGTGTGCGCTGCTCCGCGGCGACCCGCTCGAACCTGGTCACGGACGCATCGACGAAGGTCCGCGCGCTGCCGAGGTATGCGGACGGCTCCAACGCGGCGTCGATCGCGACGGGGTCGAGGATCGCGGTGATCGCCTCGTCGCGGCCCGCGGCCTCGCGGAGCGACAGCGCATCCCGCTCCACGCGCTCGCACGCTCGCTGTACGAGCCGGAACGCCTCGGCGCGGCCGACGTGCGGGAGGAGCGCCGAGACCAACGCTTCGGCCAGCGCCGTGCCGCCGGCCAGGTCGAGGTTCGCGCGCATCCGCGCCGGATCGACCTGGAGGCCGTCGACGATCGCGTGCGCGTGCTCGACGGCGCGGGCTCCGTACCGGAACGCGTCCGTGAGCGCCTCCCTCTCGGCGTGCCAGGACCCCAGACCGCGCTCGTGCTCCTGAGGGATCGCGTCGAGCACGACGCCGGCCGCGGCGGCGGCCAGGCGCGCGGCGGCGATCGCGGCCGGCGCGTGCACCGGGTTCCGCTTCTGCGGCATCGCGGACGAGGGGCCGGGAATGCCTCCCTCGACGACCTCGCCGACCTCGGTCTGCATCAGCAGCGCCATGTCGAGGGCGATCTTGCCCGCGCCCCCGGCGACGATCGCGACCTCCGCCGCCAGCCGCGCCACCGGCTCTCGGTCCGTGTGCCACGGCAGGTCCGGCACGGCCAGATCGAGCCGATCGGCGAAGCGCTCGACCACCGCAGGCCCGTGCTCGCCCAGCGACGCCAGCGTCCCCCCTGCGCCGCCGAGCTGCGCCGGCAACGACGCGCCGAGCGCACCCAGCCGTTCGATCCCGTCCGTCGCCGCGCGGAGCCAGTGCGCGGCCTTCAGCCCGAACGTCGTCGGCGTCGCCTGCTGCAAGAGCGTCCGCGCCGCCAAGACGGTTCCCACGTGGCGACGCGCGAGGTCCGCGCAGGCGACGCCGATCGCGCGGAGCTCGTCGAGGAGCAGGTCGATCGCGTCGCGCGCCTGGAGCATCGCCGCCGAGTCGATGATGTCCTGGCTCGTGGCCCCGAGATGCACCCAACCGCGCGCGTCCTCGGCCACCTGCTCTCCAAGGGCCCGGACCAGGGGGATCGCGAGGTTGCCGGCGTCGACCGCGGCGCGCTCGAGCGACGCGACGTCGTAGCTCTCGACGTCACAGGCGGCGGCGATCGCGGCCGCCGCCTCAGCCGGGACGAGCCCGACGTCCGCCTCGGCGGCCGCGATCGCAGCCTCGACCCGCAGCATCGCGGCCACCTGCGACCGCGGTCCGAACAGCACCGTCACCCGATCGCTCGCAAGGGCGCTCGCCGTGCCGCGCTCGTCCTCCGACCGCTCGGTCACCGCTCCCTCCTAGGCATCGAAGAAGACGGTTTCCGACGCACCCTGCAACACCAGGTCGTGAAGGTACCGACCCTCCTCGTCGCGCGTCGCGATCAGCGTCGCTCGCCGCTCCTCCGGCACCGCGCGCAGGAACGGATCGATCGCGACCGGATCGTCGTCCTCGAAGTAGATCCTCGTCGCCAGCCGGTCGAGCAGCCCGCGCGCGAACACGAGCACGTCGAGGTGCGGCGCCTCCGAAGACCCGTCCGGCGCAGGGGATCTCACGGGCCGCACGGACTCGAATCCGTAACGCCCCACCCCGTCCGTGCCCGATCGGCCGAACCCCGCGGAGCCACCGGATCCGCCGTCGTCGCCGGCCCGATCCGCGTCCCGGGCCGCCACCTCTGCTTGCCAGACCTCGACCAACGCGTCCGTCACCGGCCGACCCTCGCCGTCGAGCACGCGTCCCTCGATCCGGATCCGCTCGCCGGCGACGCCGTCCGGCGCGAGCCGGGTACGTGGCTCCCGGAGCAGGCTCCCGTGGAAGAAGGGCCCTACCGTCTGCGGCGGCGTCGGCTCACGCGCCATCGCTCGTCCCCTCCGACGGGGTCGCTGCGACGCCGGCCAGGCGGACGTCGAACCGGAAGCCGAGGGCGGTCCCCGGCTCGGTGACGTCGTGGGCGTACCGCGCGACGAGCCGTCTCCGCGCCGCCGGGTCGGGCACCGAGTTGAAGATGGGATCCAACTCCTGCAAGGGGTCGCCCGGGAAGTACATCTGGGTCACGAGCCGGTCCGAGAACGCGGGCCCGAAGACCGACAGGTGCACGTGCGCGGGTCGCCAGGCGTTCGGGTGGTTGACCCACGGATAGGCGCCCGGCCGAACGGTCACGAACCGGTACGCCCCGTTCGCGTCGGTCACGCACGTCCCGATGCCGCTGAAGTTCGGATCGAGCGGCGCGTCGTGGCCGTCCTCGTCGTGCACGTAGCGCCCCGCCGCGTTCGCCTGCCAGATCTCGATCAGCGCGCGCGGGATCGGGTCGCCCGACGAGTCGAGGACGGTCCCGGTCACGATGATCCGCTCACCGATCGCCGTTCCCGCGCCGCCGGCGTTCCGGGTCAGATCGGCGTTCGGATCGACCTCCGCGGCCAGGGCCGGCCCCGGACCCGTCAGCTCCCGGACGGACGGGGGCGGCGGCAGGAGCGGCATCGTCGGCGCTCGCAGCCGCGTCGAGCGGTAGTCCGGGAACAAGAACGGCGGGAACGACGCGTCGTCGCCGCGCCGCGCCGCCTCAGGCATCCGTCTCCGCCGGCGGCGCCTCGCCGAGCTCCTCCTTCGCGATCTCGAACGCAGCGTGCGCGGCGGGGATCCCCGCATAGATCGCGACGTGGAACAGGGTCTCGCGGATCTCGTCGAGGCTCGCGCCCGTGTTGCGGGTGGCGCGGAGGTGCATCGCGAGCTCCTGGGAGCGGCCGAGCGCCGCCAGGATCGCGATCGTGATCAGGCTCCGCGTCCGTCGGTCGACCCCGGGGCGGTCCCACACGCCGCCCCACGCCAGCTCCGTGAGCAGGTCCTGGAAGTCGGCGTCCAGCTCGGTCCTCGCGGCCTCGGCCGCGTCGACGTGGGCATCGCCCAGCACCTCGCGCCGGACCCGCATGCCCCGCTCAGAGCGGGTCGCATCGTCGCCCCTGCCCATCCGCCTCCGCTCGTCGCTCGACGTCGCGCCATGATACGGAGGCAGCCCGGCGCTCCCGCTCGACGCGGTCACTCCGGCCCTTCGTCCGCCGCGGAGACGACACCCGGCACCGCTCGCTCCGGGCCACGGCGAGGGCGGCGCGCCAGCGAGCGATGGGCCATCAGCTCCAGCGGCAGGTAGACGGCGAGCAGGGCGACCGGCATGATCCGGAACATCGCGGCCAGACCGAACGCCTCGGCGGTGAACCCCGCCAGGAGCGGTCCGACGAGCTTCCCGAGGTCGAGCCCGGCGAACAGCAACGCCGACACCATGCCCTGCGACCGCTCGTCGTCCACCGCCTCGAACGCCTCGGTGGACCCCGTCACCCGCAGGAGCCCGCGCGAGACCCCCATCGCCAGGAACAGCGGGACCTGCAGCACGAACGACGACGCCACCGAGGGGATCAGGAAGAGCGACGCCGCGGAGAGCAAGGTGAGCGGGGTCGTGAGCCACCTGCCGTCCGTTCGCGCGAAGATGAACCCCGAGCCGAGCCGCACGGTCGACGAGCCCCACGAGCGACAGCTCGCGAGGATCCCGATCTCGGTCAGGCTGAGGCCGGCGGCCAGCCCGAGCAGCGGCTGGAACCCGCTCGCGATCGCGCTCACGAAGTTGATGTAGACCATCACCATCGCGCCGGCCCACGCGACCACCGAGAGGGTGCGCATGTGTCCCCACATGCCGCGCAACGACGCGCGGCCCGTGCCGGCGGTCACGCGCGCCCGGCGGAGCCGGCCCCAGGGCATCGCCAGCGCCATCACCGCCGTCGCGATCGCCGGCATCGCGGCGAGGATCAGCAGGCTCGGGACGAACCCGAGCCTGTCCGCCAGGACCCCCGCGGACACCCCCGCGGCGAAGTTGCCCAAGCCGTTGAACCCCGCGTACCAGCCCATCGCAGACGCGACGCTGATCCCCTCGGGCCGAGCGGCGACGAGCACGGCCAGCTGCGATGTCGTCGCCAGCGCCCAGCCGAACCCGTCGACCCCCAGGAGGGTCGCGACGCCGAGCGGACCCCCGACCAGCGGGATCAGCGCGAAGGCGGCTGCCGAGAGCGCCCCACCGATCACGAGCATCCCGCGAGCCCGGTCGACGGTGTAGATCGCGCCGGTCGGGAACCGCGCGATCAGCGACGTGACGGCGAAGACGGCCAGCACCGTCCCGACCACCGCCGGTGTCGCGCCGAGCTCGAGGTCGAGGTACGGCGGGATCAGGACGTGGACCATGTGCTCGCCGGCGCTGAACAGGAAGACGCACAGGTACGCCGGAGCCAGCGGGTTCGAGCGCGACAGCGGGTTCCGTGACGGGCGCGGAGGTGGCTCAGGCATCCGCCGGGATCAGGCTGCAGGCCGACTCGGCGAACGACACCGTCACCGGGGTCCCGGGGGGGATCGACAGCGACGGGTTGCACCGGGCCCGCACCTCGAACCCGCCCACGTCCACGACGTGGTCGACCGACTCGCCCAGGAAGGCCCGGGCCTGCACGGTCCCGCTCCAGGCGTGCGCCTCATCCGATCGGGGCCCGCCCTCGTGGAGCCCGACGTGCTCCGGCCTGATACTCAGCACGACCGTGGTGCCCTTCGGCAAGCTCGCTTCCGAGTGCGCCCGCAGGCCGCCGTGCGCCGTGGTGATCCGGTAGCCGTCCGCCGGCCCGCCGTCCGCGATCGTCCCGTCGATGAAGTTCGAGCTCCCGATGAAGTCCGCGACGAACCGCGAGGCCGGCCGCTCGTAGACGTCGCGAGGCTTGCCGATCTGCTCGACCGTGCCGTCGCGCATCACCGCGATCCGGTTCGACATCGCCAACGCCTCCACCTGGTCGTGCGTGACGTAGACGGCCGTGATGTCGAGCGTCCGCTGAAGTCGCTTCAGCTCGAACCGCATCTCCTCCCGGAGCTTCGCGTCGAGGTTCGACAGCGGCTCGTCCAAGAGCAGCAGGGGCGGTCGCATCACGAGGGCGCGTGCGAGCGCGAGCCGCTGCTGCTGCCCGCCCGAGAGGTCGGTCGCCTCGCGGTCGGCGAGGTGGTCGAGGCGCACGACGCGCAGGACCTCGCCGACTCGGTCCGCGATCTCACGCTTGTCGGGTCTCTCCCGTTGCGGGAGGACCTGGAGCGGGAAAGCCACGTTCCGGAAGACGTTCATGTGCGGCCAGATCGCGTAGGACTGGAAGACCATGCCGAGACCGCGCTCGTTCGCCCGGAGGTTCACCCGTTTGCCGGACGAGAACAGCACCCGATCGGAGACGACGATCTCTCCCCGGTCGGGCCGTTCGAGCCCGGCGATGCAGCGAAGGGTCGTCGTCTTGCCGCAGCCCGACGGTCCCAGCAGCGTGTACATCTGGCCCGCGGGGACTTCGAACGAGACACCGTTCACCGCCGCGACCCGTTCCGTCTCGGAACGGCTGGGCGGGAAGGTCTTCACGAGGTCATCCACGCGGAGCATCGCCGGTGCGTCGTCCTCGGCCTCCTCGACCCGCAACTCGGCGACGTTCGGCTCTCGTTCCGTCTGCATCGTCAGTGCTCCTTCACACCGATCCGGGCCCCGAGCCTCGACGCGATCACGACGAGGATCACCAGGCAGGCGACCATTACCATCCCGAGTGCCGCGAGCTGCGTGAACTGCCCGTTCTCCCATCGCTCCCAGATCAGGATCGAAAGCACCTCGTTCCCCGGCGAATACAGCAGGATCGAGCTCGACAGCTCGCGGAACGACACGAGGACGATGTAGATCCACCCCGCGATCAGTCCGGGCATCAACAGGGGCAGGTTCACGCGTCGGAACGTCTGCCACCAACTCGCGCCGCTCGTCTGCGCCGACTCCTCGAGCTCTCCCGAGATCTGGTACATCGAGGACGACGAGTACCTCATCCCGTACGGCATGTACCGGGTGCAGTAGGCGATGAAGAGGATCCAGAGGCTCCCGTAGATCGGGAGCGGGAACCGCAGGTAGACGAAGAGCAGCGCGACGCCCAGGATGAGCCCCGGGATCGCGAGCGGCGAGAACGCGAGGTTGTCCACGAGCCAGCGGCCCGGCAGCTTCGTCCGGACCACGAGCCACGACGCGATCGCCATGAAGAACATCAACGCGGTCGCCGTCCCGATCCCGAGGACCAGCGAGTTCTTCAGGGCGTTCATCGAGTGGGGACGCGTGAACGTCGCGACGTAGTTGTCCAGCGTGAACCTCGAGAACTGCTCGGCGGAGGGTCCCGAGTAGAAAGGCAGCAACGAAGAGTAGATCAGGATGAGCACCGGCATCACGACGGCGACCAGGAAGTAGACGAGCACGAGGCCCGAGGCCGGCCATCGCCAGCGCCCCAGCGGGAGCGGCCGTGGCCGGAAACCCTTCCCGGTGACGGTCTGGAACGCCTTCCCTCGCCGGGAGAGCCGCGACTGGACGAAGACGCCGATCGAGGTGAGGAGCAGCAAGGTCATCGCGTACGCGCCGGCCTCGCCGTACTTCGGTGGGAAGGTGTCGAGCGACTCGTAGATCCTCGATACGAACACCCACCTCCGCGCCTGGCTGCCGAGGATCTGCGCGACCTCGAACGCCTCGAGGACGCGCACCATCATCACGAGGACGGCGGCCGAGAGCGCCGGGACCACCAGCGGCAGGGTGATCCGGCGGACGACGGTCCGCATCCGAGCCCCGCTCATCAGCGCCGACTCCTCGAGCGAGGGATCCATCGACCGGAACGCCGCGAACATCAACAGGAACACGATCGGGGAGAGGTGGAGCCCCTCGACCCAGATCATGCCGGGCAGGCTGTAGATGTTGAACGCCGGCCCCCGGAAGAACGGCGAGAGCCACGCGTTCAGCAGACCGATCTCCGGACTGAACAGGAGGATCCATGCGACGGTGTGCAGGATCCCGGGGATGATCAGCGGGACGAGCGACGCGGCGAAGATCAGCCGCTTGAACGGCACGTCGGTCCGAGCGTGGAGGTACGCGAGCGTCGTCCCGATGACGAGCGAGATCGTCGTCGAACCGATCGCGAACGTGAACGAGTTGCTCATGAGCTCGGTGAGCGGGAACTGCGCGTAGGCCTGTCCGAAGAACTTGAGCGTGAACCCCTGCTCGTCGAAGAACGTCCCCCAGAGGAGATACCCGAGCGGCACGATCGCCAGGTAGGCGATCGCGACCACGACGACGAGGATGATGAGTGTCTGCGCGCGGAAGAGACGGCGCGGGACGAGGCGCGCGAAGATGGAGGGACGGCCCTCAGCGGTCGCCGTCGCCACCGATCGATCCTCCTTCGGTCTCTAGCCCCCGCCGTCCCCGCTGGTCGAGGCCGGCATCACTTCCACGCGGTACTCCAAGCCCTCGCCGATCTTCAGCTGTTGCGGGTGCCGCTCGATCTGATGCATCCGGAGGTGCCGCTTCAACCGCGTGTCCTGCACCGCCAGGTACCGGGCAGGCTCGGTGTCCGACAGGTTGAAGTGCTGATGCCATGCCCAGACGGGCGGCGAGAACAACATCCCCTCCTGCCACTCGATCCGCTGTTCCGGCTCGCCGTCGTAGTTCACGATCGAGAACCCACGTCCGCGCACCACGTAGAGGTACGCCTCGGTCGTGTGCCGGTGGCGGACCGAAGCACCACCCGGTGGGAGCTCGGCGATGTGCGCGTCGACGGAGTGGTTCTCCGCGAGATGGAACCAGAGCCCGCGGTTGTTCCTCCAGGGCCGTTCCGGGAGCTCCATCGTGCGGAGGTCGCCCTCCACGACCAATCCCGTGACCGGTGGGTTCTTCCGGTTGAACTCGTCGCGAGCCGCGATCTCCGAGTGGTCCCGTTGCCGCTCGTCCTGGCCGAGCACCTGGCGGTCTCCGAGTTCCATGACGGTACGTCCTTTCCCCGTTCTGCGTGGATCCGACCGTATCACGCTGGTGGGCTGAAGGTCAGACCATCACACCTCCGTGCTATCTCGGCTGACAGACCACGTCCACCAGCGCGGGCGAGCGGTCGTCGCGGACCGCCGCGACGGCTTCGGCGAGCGCGCCCGCGAGGTCGTCCGGACGCTCGATCGGTCCCCGAGCGTGCCACCCGAGCGCTCGAGCCACGGCCGCGAAATCGGGCGCCGGGCGATCGATCTCCATGCCGACCCAGCTGTTCTCGACCGGCGTACCGCGCCGGCGGGCCATCCGCTCCTGGTGCTCCCAGTCGTTGTAGTAGGCGCGGTTGTTGAACATCACGACGAGCATCGGGATCCGGTGGTACGACGCCACCCACAACGCGCCCAGGTCGAACATCAGGTCGCCGTCCGGCTGGAGGTCCACGACCAGCCGCCCCGCGTCACGGTGAGCCAGCGCGACGCCGAGCGAGATCCCGAACTGCGTCGCGGTGCCGAGGCTGCGGCCGGGATGGCGGTACGGCCGGTCGAAGTCCCAGAGACGCAGGGCCCAGTCCGAGGCCGTTCCAGCGGTGAGGACCCAGTCCTCGGCGCGGATCGCCTCCCAGACCTCCGAGGCGAGCCGTGCCGTCGAGATCGGGGTCTCGTCCGCGGCCGCGCGGGCGCGCTCCGACCACTCGGCCCAGGTGCGATCGTGCAAGGCGGTGAGCTCGTCCCGCCGGCGGGCCCGCGCGGCCGTCCGGTCGGTGTCCTCTCCGTCGACCGCCTTCCGGACGAGCTCCAGCAGCTCGGGAAGCACCGCGGCGGCGTCGGCCGTGACCTCGAGGTCCGTCGGCAACAGCTGCGCGAAGTCGTGCGACCAGGCGGAGATCCCGACGTCGTTGAACCCGATGTCGACGACGCGCGCATCCGCGGGCACGAGCGATCGGATCGACCGCGTCGCGGACTCCAACCGCTGCGTCGGCTTCCCCATGTCCTTCACGTCGACGAAGCACACGAGGTCCGCCGACCCGATCGCGTCGGTCCCGGTCACGTTCAGGGGATGCCGGTTCGGCACGTTCAGCCGGATCCCCGTGTCGACGACGCCGGCCGCCAACGCGTCCGCCAGCTCCGGCAGCAGCTCGAACGTCGCCGGGTCGCGCCCGGCGTACCCGGGCACGAGCACCGGCCGCTCGGCGGCGACCAGGAGCTCCACGAGTCGGCGCAGCGCCGCCGGCTCGGCGCCGATCGGGCTCGGCGTAGCGAACGCCTCCGGATCGGGAACGACGAGGTCGTCCGGAGCCTCGTCCTCCTGCAGGCCCGCGTCCAGCGCGACGTACACGGGCCCGCGCGGCTCGGCGGTCGCGACGCGCAGCGCCCGCAGGAGCGACCCGGGGATCGACGCGATCGTGGCCGGCTGGTCGTCCCACTTCGTGAAGTCACGGACCGCGCTGCCCTGCACGTTCGCCGTGTGGATCCAGTCGATGTTCGGTCGGCGTCTCGTCGTGTCCATCGGGCCGGCCCCGCCGAGGACAAGCACCGGGGCGCGATCGATGGAGGCGTAGTAGATCCCCATCGCCCCATGGAGCAGCCCGACGACGTCGTGCAGGATCGCGGCCATCGGCTCCCCCGAGGCCTTCGCGTACCCGTGGGCGAGCGCGACCGCGACCTTCTCGTGCGGGCAGAGGATCAGCTCCGGGACGTTCCCGCCGTGGTTCACGATCGAATCGTGGAGGCCGCGGAACGAGGAGCCCGGGTTCAGGCTCGCGTACCGGATCCCCTGTGCTTGGAGGAGGTCGACGACGACGTCGGACCCGTAGCGAGCGCTCATCGTGCCGAGTGGAGCGGCCGCCCGGGGCCGACGCGTCGGCCCCGGGCCCTCCGGCCCTCAGTCTTCGTAGGTCTGCCCCTCGGAGCCCTCGACGATCTCGTCCCAGAGGCCCTCCCACTTCTCGCGCTCGTCGAGGAGCGCCTCGAGGTCGACGACCATCGTCTCCGCCCCCTCCGGGATCCCCCCGCCCGACACCCCGGCGCTGGCCGGCTGGCGGTCGATGTCCAGGAGCAGCTGCTGTGCGTCCGTGAGCATGAACTCGAGGAACAGCAGCGCCGACGCCGGCTTCTCGGCGTACCGATGGATGCCGATCCCGTTCGGCCGGATGATGATCGGCGCCGGGCCGCCTTCCCATTCGACCGGGGCATCGTCCTTCTTCAGCTGCAGGATGCGGTGCAAGTACGTGGAGCTCGCGACGTCGTACTCGCCCGCGGCGAGCAGCTCGGCCATCAGCGTGTGCCCGTCCACCAGCGCCGCGCCGTTCACCGCCTCGCGGAAGAGGTCGACCGCCTCGTCCTCGCTCATCCCCTGCTCCGCCATGAAGTAGTCCTTGACGAGCGTCGCGAACCAGTCGAAGTCGCCGACCTCCACGGCCAGGCCGTCGCCGTACGCCAGGAGATCCTCCCAGGTCGCCGGTGGGCTCTGGGTCCGGCTGGTGTTCCACGATCCGACGAACGTGTTCAGGTAGAGCCATGCCCAGGTCTCGAAGACACCCTGGGGGTCGATGTCGTCGGTCACCGGTGAGTTCAGCGGGGCGAGCAGTCCCTCACGATCGATCACCGTGAGCTCCGGGCCGTTCGTGAAGACCACGTCCGCCCCGGGGAAGTCCGCGTCCGCCTCCTGGAGGACGCGCTCCAGGACGTCGGTCGAGGACGCGCGGTAGTAGTTCACCTCGAGGCCGGTCTGGCTCTCGAACTCGTCGATCATCGGGAAGATGTCGTCGAGGTTCGTCGATCCGTACGCGTCGAAGGTCCCGCCTTCCTCGTCGGCGAGCTCGATCAACTTCTCGCGGCGTGCCTCGGGATCTAAGCCCTCGAGCTCCGCGTAGACGCCGTTGAGCGCCTCGGTGACATCGGTCAGATTCGATCCGCCGTCACCGTCCTCGTCCGAGGTGGGTGGCGAGCTGCACGCAGCCACGACGATCGTCGCGACCGCGAGCAGGACCACGAGGCGGTGTGCCCGCGTGCGCATGTTCCCTCCCCTTGTGAAGGACCCCCTGCGAAGGACCAACGGTCGTATCATCAGTCCATTCGCGAAGGAGTGTCAACGCAACGGGTTCCACGTGGGGAGGAGAGGAGCGGCTCCCTCGCCACCATCGGGCTCGTCGGCTGTGGCCGGATGGGTCGCGCGATCGGCGGTCACGTCCTCGACGCCGGCTGGGCGCTGACCGTCACCGACGTCGATCCGGGGGCGATCGAGGCCCTCGTTGCGCGCGGCGCTTCCCCTGCAGATGATCCCGGCGGTGTCGCCGGCGCGAGCGACCTCGTCCTCGTGGTCGTCGTGGACGACGAGCAGGTGCGTGGGGTCATCGAAGGCCCGGGAGGGGTCTTGGACGCCGCCGAGTCTGGGACGATCGTCGCGATCTGCTCGTCGGTGCGGCCCGACACCTGTACGTCCTCGGCGGCGCTGGGGGCCGCCCGAGGCGTCGAGGTGATCGACGTGGCGCTCGTGCGTGGGGAGCGGGGGGCCGAGGCGGGTGAGCTCCTGCTGCTCTGCGGCGGCCAGGAGGCGACGATCGACCGGTGCCGTCCGGCGTTCGCCGCCTTCGCGACCGACGTCGTTCGCGTCGGTGACGTCGGCTCGGGGCAGGTCGCGAAGGCGGCCAACAACATCCTCCTGTGGGCCTGCCTCCGAGCGGACCTGGAAGCGCTCCGGCTGGGACGAGCGCTCGGCGTCGAACCGGCGACCCTGCGCTCCGTGCTCGCGCTGGGGAGTGGCGCGAACCGGCCGCTCACCGAATGGGGGGAACATCGCCTGCGCTGGCCGGCGAAGGATCTCGAGGTCGCCTCGGCCCTGGCCGCGGAGGCCGGGATCGACCTGCCGCTCGTGCGGGCGCTGGCGCCGTTGATGAACGAGACCAGCGTCGAGCAACTCCACGAGCTCCTGTGACGGGTGCGTCGGCGGCGATCGAGGAGCTGCGGCGGGCCGTCTCGCTCGGGTGCCGGGTCCTCGCGCGCGAGGGCCACGGCGACCTCGTCTGGGGACACGTCTCCTCCCGGGACCCCGACGGCCGCGGGGTCTGGATCAAGCGCGCCGGGCTCGGCTTCGAGGAGGTCGCGCCCGGGGACGTGCACCTCGTCACGCCGTCCGGGGAGGTCACCCACGGCGAGGGCCGCCGCCACGCCGAGTACCCGATCCACACGGAAGCGATCGCTGCTCGAGACGACGTCCGCGCGGTCGTCCATACGCATGCGCCGCACGCCGTCGCGTTCGGCGCGCTCGAGACCCCCCTCGTGCCGCTCTCGCATGAAGGAACGCTGTTCGTGCCCCCCGACATCGCTCGGTTCACGCACACCGGCGACCTGATCCTCACGACGGAGCTCGGACGAGAGCTGGCGATCGCGCTCGGCCCCCGCAACGCGGTGCTCCTTCGCAACCACGGGATCGTGACGGTCGGACCCGACGTCGCGACGGCAGTGATGACCGCGGTGCTCCTGGAGCGCGCCTGCCGCACGCAGCTCGCGGCGATGGCCGCCGGGACGATCTCCCGATGGTCCGACGACGACGAGGCGCTCGCGAAGCGGGATCGTTGCTACGCGCCCGCGCAGCTCGAGATGGCGTGGAGCTACCTGGTGCGCGCGCTGGGTTCCTGACGGAACGGCTCAGCTCGACAGCCCGACGATCTCGAGCGACGAGAGCCGTTGCTCGAGCTTCGTGGCCCTGACCAGGTGATGCGCCATGACCTCGCGGGCGTGCTCCACGTCGCGAGCCTCGAGCGCGTCGACGAGCTCCGTGTGCTCCTCGACCGTGCGACGATGCGCGACGCTGGCCGGCTCGCGCGCCCGCGCTCGCGCCAACGAGAGCGGGCCGCGGAACGCGTGATGGATCATCTCGATCGCGGGATTGTGGGTCGCGCCGGCCAGCCGTTCGTGGAAGTCCCACGAGAGGTGGACGTCGTACTCCCCCTCCTCGAGCAGCGACGCGGATCGCTCGCAGATCGATCGGAGCGCCCCGATGTCTCCCGGGTCGGCGCGGTTGACCGCGAGCATCACCGTGTTGAGCTCCAGCATCAGGCGGGCCTCGGCGACGTCCTCGGGGGAGAGCTCGGCCATGAGCAGCATGTCGGACATGCCGCGTCCGGCGTCGGCGATCGAGGGCGCCCGCAGGAACGCTCCCCCGTTGGCCCCGACCTTGATCTTGAGGAGCCCGACGGCCTCGAGGGACCGGAGGGCGTCCCGGACCGTGACGCGGCTGACGCCGAACTGCTCGGCCAACTCGCGCTCCGACGGCAGCCGATCGCCGGCCGACAGGCGTCCGGAACGGATCAACTCACGCACCTGGTCGACGATCGCCGACGAGATCCGCGCGGTCGCGACGGGCTCGAACATGTCTTGCTCGGCAGCGGTCTCGGGGCCGGCGCCGCTCATGGAGCCGACGTCCTCAGGTGACGCATCAGGAAACCCCCTTTGTCGATTGGTCAGATGGTCCGACATCATCGTAGCCTCCCGGCAGGAGGTCAGGATGGCGAAGGGCAGGGTCTTCCTCCGCGGGCTCACCTCGGAGCGATACGGGCTCGATGAGCTCCGCCGCGAGATCCTCTCGGCTCCCCGCGTCCGCGGAGACGAGGTCGTCGTCGACGACGCGAGCGTGGGGCACTCGGGCGATTCCCAGGAATCCCGGACGTGGTGGCGGGTCGGGCCGGGCGACGAGCCGTTCCTCACGCAGACGCTGCAGGTCCATTTCGTGGAGCTGCCCCCCGGGGCCTCGAACCACGGCCACGGGCACCAGAACGAGGCCGTCTTCTACATCCTCGAGGGCCGTGGCTACGAGATCCACGACGACGTGCGCTACGACTGGGGGCAGGGCGACCTCGTCGTCGCTCACGTCGACTCCGTGCATCGCCACTTCAACGCCAGCGACCGCGAGCGTGCCGTCATGATCATCATGAAGGCGAAGTCGCTCTGGATGTATATGGGCCTGCTCCAACAGGGGCGGAGCGGGCCGGTGGAGGACGAGGCGCGATACGGACCCCGAGAGGATTGGTCACAGCTCTGGACCCCGGGCTTCGCCGATCGGGTGAAGGTCGTGAAGCACGGAGAGACCGAGTGGCAGGACACGGCCGATGGACGGATCCGGGTCCTCACGTCCAAGGACAACACCGATCAACGGATCGTGAGCGTCGACGTCTACGAGCAGGAGATCCCGCCGCACGGGCGCTCGGGCAAGCACTGGCACATGTCGGACGAGGTCGCCTTCGTGATCTCGGGACGTGGACGGTCGCTCCACTGGGAGGTGGAGGCGGAGATCGCCGAGCGCTACTACGCACGGGTGGCGAAGGAGCAGACCGAGCACGCCTTCGCCGCCGGCGACACGATCTACGTGCCGACGAACACGGTGCACCGGTACGAGAACGACGGCGACGAGCCACTGACGCTCCTGGTCGGCCAGAACCGGATCTTCAAGCACATCGGGTATGACAACGTCGTGGTCCTCGAGCCCTCGGAGTCGGAAGCGGTCGCGTCCACGACCACGGGATAGCGACCGGACGTTCCCTCGGGTTCAGCGGCCTGCTCGGTAGAGCCGGACGGGGCGGTCCAGGCCCTTCAGTTCGGCATCACCGAGAGGCTCGAACGTCACCTCGTCCCCGTCGGCCCTCCGAACGGTCTCCTCGCTCGCGAGGACCTGTCCCGCCGTGGCGTACGACGCGATCCTGGAGGCGAGGTTGACGGTCCTCCCGTAGACGTCGCCGTCCTGGAAGATCACGGGTCCGGTGTGGACCCCGATGTGCATCGGAGGCAGATCGGCGGCCGGCGCCGCCTCCACCATGTCCAGCCCGGCGAGCACCGCCGACGAGGACTCCTTGAAGTGGAACATGCCTCCGTCCCCGAGCCACCGGATCGGGCGGCCACCGCGACGACGGGAGATGTCCTCCACGAGCGAGGCGAGGTTCGAGGCCAGACGAGCCGCGAACTCGTCGCCGCGGATCTCCGTCAGGTGTGTATAGCCCGTGAGGTCCACGAAGCAGATCGACGGCGGCCTGGGCACCTTCTCGAAGAGGCCGGCTCGCTCCAGCGCGGTCTCCGCGTGATTGATCGAATGCTCGATCCAGACGTGCTGGCGGTGGCGTCGATAGACATCCAAGATCGCGCGTTCGAGCGACGAGACCACCTGGTCTCCGAAGCGGGCCCCGAACTCGAGGAGCTCTCGCTCGTCGCGGCCCGATCTGCGGAGGGGCTCCTCGATCTGCGTTTCGTACAGCTCCGCCTCCGCCTTCGCGATCCGTCGGACGCTGTCCGCGTAGATCCGGATCAGCCGCAACGTGGGGGCTTCCTCGGCGCCGGCCTCGACGAACCTATTGATCAGGTCGACGAGCTCCCGGTCTCCTTCGCGCGCGAGGTCGGCCGGATCGGGCGGTGCGAACCCCATCGCTTCGTAGAGCGCCTGCATCGATTCGGCCCGGACCCCCACCTCCGCACAGACGTCGGCGACGGTGCGATCCCCACGACCCGCGCGCGTCATCACGGGCGTGTCGAGCCAGGCGATCGAAAGGTCCCCGTCCCGAACGAGTCCCATCACGTGCTCCGCCGGAAGACCGGCCTCCTCCCACGCGTGCAGAAGGCGCACCCGCCGGACGTCGGTCTCCGTGAACCCCTCTGCCCCGCCCCGCCCGATCGCGCCGAGGCTACGGAGCCGTTCCACGACCTCCAGGTCGACCTCCGCTTGCTCGGCGACCTCCTCGAGCGTCTGCCATGTGATCGAGGACACCGCTGCCATGGATGCGAGGATAGCCTCGGGTCCGTCACGGTCCATCGGCCCGGGCAGTCACTCGGAAGGATGACGAGGCCCGTCACACGTCGTTCGGGGCATCCTGCGGTACAAGGGGTGAGATGGACGATACCTCCGACCCGGGCGGCGAAGCGCTCGACGCGTACTCCACCGTGGTGACCTCGGTCGCGGAGCGGCTGATCCCCTCCGTCGCGAGCCTCCGCGTACGGCAGCGGGTCCGCGGAGCCGGCGTGGACGGCGCCGGCTCGGCGGTCGTGATCACCCCGGACGGGTCCGCGCTCACCTCGGCGCACGTGGTGGGGGGCACGAACCGGGGGTCGGCCTCGTTCGTCGATGGGCGGGAGGTGGCGTTCGATGTGTTGGGGCGCGACCAGCTCTCCGACCTGGCGGTGCTGCGTCTCGACGGGAACGGGTTCACGCCCGCGGAGCTGGGCGAAGCTGCGAGGCTGCGCGTCGGGCAGCTCGTGGTCGCGATCGGCAACCCGATGGGCTTCGCGGGCTCCGTCACCGCCGGGGTCGTCAGCGCGCTCGGGCGGGCGCTTCCGGTGAGCGCCGGCCGCGTCGTCGAGAACGTGATCCAGACCGATGCCGCGCTGAACCCCGGGAACTCGGGAGGCGCACTCGTCGACGGGCGCGCGCGCGTCGTCGGGATCAACACCGCCGTCGCCGGGATCGGGCTCGGCCTCGCGGTGCCGATCGACGACTCCACGCGCCGGATCATGCACGCCCTGATGACCGCGGGCAGGTTCGACCGCGCCTACATCGGTATCGCCGGCGGCGGGCGCCCGTTGCCGCCCCGGGCGGCAGCGGCCGTGGGTCGGGAGGGCGGCGTCGAGGTCATGGAGGTGGTCGAGGGAAGCCCGGCACGAACAGCGGGCATCCGGTCCGGAGACCTCATCGTCGCGCTCGACGGCGTTCCGATCGAGGATGCGCGCGACCTGCAGCGGCTGATGGTGGGCGACGTGATCGGCCGATCGGTCGAGGCGCTCGTGTGGCGCGACGGTGCGCTGCGCACGTTCGCGGTGCACCCGGTCGAGCTCACGGCCGCGTGAGGTCCGGGCCGGCCGGACCCGAATCTCGGCAGGATGATGGCGCCGGTTTGGTCGTCGCGAGCATCGGGAAAGCGCAACCAGGGACGGCGCAGCGCCGACTACGACCACGATCCGGTCGGAACATCCATGGAGAGGAGCAACGATGGCCCGAGAAGTCACGGGCGGCGCGGCCGCGATCGCGGCGGAAGCTCAGAAGACGAAGGAGACGGCCGAACGGATGGCCAACGGCGAGGGACCCCCTGGCGAAGCGGACGATATCCGAGTGCTGGCGGGCCTCGTCCATCAGATCTCCGAGCAGGTCGAGCGTCTGGCGAATCTCGTGAGCGGCGATGAGCCCCCGATGGCACGTGAGGAGCTGTAGAGGGACGGAGCGGCCGGACACTCGAAAAGGAGACCTTCGCCCTCTACCGCCCAGCCCTGTTGCGGTGGTACATAGGGATCCGTGAAGCGAGCGCTCCTGGCCGGCGGCTTGGCGATCTTCGTGGGTGGGATCGTCGTCGGCGCCGTCGGGTCCGCCCCTGTCTCGAGCATCATCGAGCGGCCCGGGACGTCGACGCTCGAGATGGTGCTGCTCCAGGCCGATCAACCCGATGACGCGGTCGGGGGCGAGCAAGGCGGCGACGTGCACGGGGGTCCGATCCAGCGGTTCCACGTCGCCGGCGCATGCGGGCTGGTGGCCGTGAGTGGTCTGCCGGGGAACTGGACCCACGGCGACTACGTGTCCGCCGTCGCGGCGACGATCGACGACCCGGCCATGATGGTCGAGGCAGCGCACAGTGATTGCGGCAAGCCGATGCATGCCGTCGGTCAGGGTGGAGGGCCGCCCGCGCATGCGCAGGCGAAGGGGCTCAAGGGCAAGGCAGCGTCCGAAGAGAGCTCGTAGCCGACCCAACCCCGTCGAGTTCCTTCGGCCGCACACGCCGCTGATGGAACGAGACGACACGCAGCTCGCTCTTGTAGACAGTCTTGATGGACAAGAGATGGGCGACACGCGGGCTGACGTTCCTGATCGACAACCCGCGCGATGCTGATGTGATCATGAGTGAGCGCATCGTTGAGGGATGGGCACGACACCGAG
>DASUPO010000089.1:0-11923 GCA_036281075.1 Actinomycetota bacterium
CATCGTCGAGGGCATCTCGCAGGGCGCGATCTTCGCGATGCTCGCACTCGGCTACAGGACCTCGTCCAAGGACTTCACGTCCGTGTACACGGTCTCGTCGCCGGTCCCGCCCTCCACGGGCCATGCGGGCGCCTCGTAGATGCCGATCGCGACGTCCGTGGCGCAGTCACCCAGCTCGGTGCAGGTGAACGTGCCGATCACGCCCTCGTACCCCTCCGTGGCGAACACCGCGTCACGGAGCGCCTTCCGAGGGATCGACAGCGACCCGTCGTCGTTCTCGATCGCCACCTCCTCGATCGCGTCCATCAGGATGTTCGTGGCGTCGTACGCGTGCGCGTGGAACACCGACAGCGGAGCGCTGCCGAATGCCTCCTGGTAGGCGGGGATGAACTCGTCGGCGTAGAACTCCGACGCCGTGCCCGACGGATCCGGCGACGACGCGTACACACCGTTCGCGTCCTCGCCGGCGTTCGCCAGCGTGTCGGACGACAGGCACCCGTCGGACACGACCAGCGTCGTGTCCGGCATGATCGCCTGCGCCTGCCGGATCACCAGCGTGCAGGCCGCGACGAAGATCGGGAAGTACAGGACGTCCGGGTCGCCTTCCGCGAGCGACCGCAGTTGCGCCTGGAAGTCCGTGTCCGTTGAGACGACCTGCTCCCCTTCCGACGTGAGGGTTCCGCCACCCTCCTCGAAGTTCTGCTCGAACGCCGCGACCAAGCCCTGGGTGTACGGACTCTCGTCGGCGATCGTCGCCGCCGTCTGCGCTCCGACGACGTCGCTGAGGGTGAACTCGGCCACGATCGCGCCCTGGATGCGGTCGTTGTGCGCGGTTCGGAGGTAGTAGGGCTGATGCGTGCCCTCCGCGGTCAGGGCGGGGTTCGTGTTCGACCCGGAGATGATCGTGATGCCCTTCTCCGAGAAGATCGTATCGGCGACGCCGAGCGCGCCGCTCGAGCAGCTCGTCCCGATCACGCCGACGATCGACGTGTCGGCCGAGAGCGCGGTCGCGGCGGCCTGACCGCCCTCGGCCGTGCACCCGTCGTCCTCGATGGTCAGCTCGATCGGATGGTCGAGCAGCGTGCCGTCGGTCCCGTCGAACTCACCGTCGCGATGGTCGACCGCGAGCTCGATCCCGTTGACCTGGTCATCACCCAGATTGGCGTCGGCGCCGCTGATCACCTGTGCGACGCCGATGTTGATCGGGTCGTCCGGTCCCACTTCGACGCAGCCGAACTCGACGGTCGCGCAATCGACGCCGCCGTCGCCGTCACCTGCCCCATCGTCATCGGCACACGCCGCCGCCACGATCGACAGGACGGCTACGAGCGCGAGCGTCGTGAACCATCTCCGTTGCTTCATGAAGCCCCCCTTCTCTCCCGGTTCCCCGGGACGAGACGTGACTATCACATCCCGGCCCCGTTTCGCCAATCCCGGGCTCGGTTCCCCGGGTCGTCCGAGTGGTGATACGTGGCGCTCGTCGATCGGGGATGCCGCGACGGCCGTCAGGCGGCCACGGCCGACCGGAAGGCCGCCGCGAGCTCGACGGCGCCGTCGGCGTCGCCGTCGATCATGCGGGCCATCAGGGCGCTCCCCACGACCACGCCGTCCGCGAACCCGCAGGCCTCGGCCGCCTGGGCGGGGGTCCCGATCCCCACGCCGACCAGGAGGGGAAGGTCCGTGTGCGCTCGGAGCGCCTCGACGACGCCCCGGGCGGTGCCCTCCAGGCGGTCGCGGGCGCCGGTCACGCCGTACGTCGCGACGCAGTAGACGAAGCCGCGTGACCGGCGCCCGATCTCGGCGAGTCGCTCCTCGCCGGTGCCTGGGGCGGCCAGCAGGACGACGTCGATCCCGGCCGCGGCCGCGGCGTCCTCGAGCTCGGCGGATTCGTCCACGGGCAGGTCCGGCACGATCAGGCCGGCCACGCCGGCCTCGCCCGCCTCCGCCACCGTCGCGGGGAGCCCGTGCCGATGCACGGGGTTCACGTACGTCATCACCGCGACCGGCACGTCGAGGGCGGCCTCGCCGATCGCGACGACGACGTCGCGCGGGCGGGCGCCCGCGCGCAGCGCCGTCGCCGACGCCTCCTGGATCACGCCGCCGTCCATCACCGGATCCGAGAACGGGATCCCGACCTCGATCGCGTCCGCGCCGACCTCCGCCAGCCGACGGAGGAGCGTGGCGTCGACGCCGGGGAATCCTCCCGTCACGTACGGGACGAACGCCCGTCCGCCGCCGTCGCGACGCGCGCGGAGCCGCGCCTCGAGCCGGCCCGTCACGGCCGATCTCCTCCGAGCCGCGCGCGGACCGTGTCGAGGTCCTTGTCGCCGCGGCCCGAGAGGCACACGAGCACCGACGTCCCCGCCGGGAGCGGGCGCCGGAGCAGCCACCCGATCACGTGCGCCGGCTCGAGCGCCGGGAGGATGCCCTCCGTCCTCGCGAGCGCCTGGAACCCTGCGAGCGCGTCGTCGTCCGAGGCGCTCACGTACTCGGCGAGCCCCGCGTCGCGGAGGTAGGAGTGCTCCGGCCCCACGCCCGGGTAGTCGAGGCCTGCGGAGATCGAGTGCGTCTCGGCCACCTGTCCGTCTTCGTCCTGCAACAGGTAGCTCAGGGCGCCGTGGAGGATCCCGGGCTCGCCCAGGGTGAGCGACGAGCAGTGGTCGCCGAGGGCGTCGCCGCGCCCGCCCGCTTCGATCCCGATCAGCCGGACGCCCGGGGCGCCCACGAACGCGGTGAAGATCCCGATCGCGTTGCTCCCGCCGCCGACGCAGGCGGCGACCACGGCGGGGTCGGCCCCGTCGTTCGCCCCGGAGAACGCCGGCCGCGCCTCGTCGCCGATCACGCGCTGCAGGTCCCGCACCAGGACCGGGAACGGATGGGGACCGACGACCGAGCCGATCACGTAGTGGGTGGTCCGCACGGACGCCGCCCAGTCGCGGAGCGCCTCGTTCACGGCCTCTTTCAGCGTCCGTGAGCCCGCGGTGACGGGGACGACCTCCGCCCCGAGCAGCTGCATCCTGGACACGTTCGGCGCCTGGCGCCGCGTGTCCTCCTCCCCCATGTACACGACGCACGGCAGCCCGAGGAGCGCGCAAGCGGTCGCGGTCGCGACGCCGTGCATCCCCGCCCCCGTCTCGGCGATGATCCGCTCCTTCCCGAGCCGCCTCGCGAGGAGGACCTGGCCGAGGGCGTTGTTGATCTTGTGTGCCCCGGTGTGGGCCAGATCCTCCCGCTTCAGCCAGATGCGGAGCCCGAGCTCGTCGGAGAGCCCCCGGGCCTCGGTGAGCGGCGTCGGGCGCCCGACGAAGTCACGCGAGAGCGTCGCGAGCTCGTCGCGGAACCCCGCGTCGTCGCGCAGGCGCCCCCAGGCGCCGGTGAGCTCGTCCAGCGCCGGGATCAGCACCTCGGGCACGTACCGGCCGCCGTAGGTCCCGAACCGGCCCCGAGCGTCGGGCAGCGTGGCGGCCGAGCCCGTCACGTGCGGAGTTCCTTCCACAGGAGCTTCCGGACGGCGCGCGCGGGGTCATCCGCCCGCATCAGCGTCTCCCCGACGAGGATGGCAGACGCGCCCGCCCGGAGCGCCGCGTCGACGTCGGCGCGCGACGCGACCCCGCTCTCGAGCACCGCGATCCGTTCGTCGGGGACCTCGTCGATCCTCGCGAGCGCGGCCCCGACGTCGACCTCGAGCGACTCGAGGTCCCTCGCGTTCACGCCCACGATCGCCGCGTCGGTCTCGAGCGCCCGTCGCAGGTCGGCCGCCGAGTGTGTCTCGACCAGGGTCGCGACGCCGAGGTCACGAGCGGTCGCCAGCAGCGCGTGCAGCTCGGGATCCGTGACGGCCGTGACGATCAGGAGCACGGCGTCCGCGCCCGTGGCCCGGGCCTCGATCACCTGCGACGGGTGGATCAGGAAGTCCTTCCGCAGGACGGGGATCGAGACGGAGGAACGGACGGCCTGGAGGTCGGCGAGCGACCCTTGGAAGTGCCGAGGCTCCGTGAGGACGGAGATCGCCGCCGCCCCCCCCGCCTCGTAGTCACGCGCCAGAGCGCTCGGGTTCGCGTCCTCCGCGATCACGCCGGCGGAGGGGGAAGCTCGCTTGACCTCGGCGATCAACGCCGGGGGGTCGGTGGCCCGGAGCGCCGCCTCGAAGTCCCGCGGCGGCGGCATCGCGGCGGCGCGCGCCATCAGCGCGACGTCGTCCAGCGGGTGCTCCTCGAGCTCGCGCCGGAGGCGCTCGACGAGATCGCTGAGGAATCCCATGGGGCGGCGAGTGTAAACGCCGGTCGCCAGGGCTCCGCTCACGCGCGCTCCGCGAACGCCGCCGCGAGGTCGAGCGTCCCCTCGAGAGCGGCTCGGCCGACGACGGCGCCGACGGCGCCGGCCGCCCGGAGGGCGCGCAGATCCGCGGTGTCGCGGATCCCCCCGGCCGCGAGCACCGGGCGGCCGGCGCGGACGACCCGCCTGACGGCCCCGACGTCCGGACCGATCCCCGACCCCACCCGCGCGACGGCCGTGACGAGGAACGCCGGAGCGCCCGCAGCGACGAGCCACCCGAGCGATTCCATCAGGGGCAGGGCCACCGGATCGCGGCCACGTGACCGGATCTCGCCGCCGCCGCCCACCTCGATGCCAACGATCAGCCGTGACGCCTCGGTCTCGAGCAGGGCTCGCGTCCGGGACCTGTCCTCAAGCGCTGCGGATCCGAGCACGACGCGCGCCGCACCCGCCGAGAGCAGCCGGTCGAGCTCTTCGGCCGTTCGAACGCCCCCTCCGGCCTGGACGTGCACAGGGAGCGAGGCGATCGCGGACACCACGTCGAGGTTCCGGGCCGCCCCGTCGATCGCGAGATCGATGTCGACCACGTGGAGCCAGGTGGCGCCCGCCTCGACCATCGCGGCCGCCGCCTCCATGGGATCGCCACCGAACGCGTCGATCGAGATGAGTCCGCTCGGCGTGAGGTGAGCGAGCGCCCCGTCCTTCACGTCGATCGCGGGGAGCACCTCGAACATCCGTCGCACGATAGAGGGGCGTGGCGGCCCGCGGCCGACGGATCTAGCCGCGCTCGACGCGGGCGGCGCCCGCGCCGAGCAACCCGACCAGCTCGCCCATCAGCTCGCCGGTCGAGTCGACGTGGAACTCCCCCATGTCGAGCGGTCGGACGCCGTTCGTGGAGTGGTACCGGACCCTGACGGGAGCCGGTCCGGGCCGCGAGCGGAGGAGCTCGGCCATCCTCGCGAGCACCGCGTCCGTGCACGCCGCCGCGGTGAGGTCGATCACGACCGACTCGCTGCGGGTCGGGAGCGCGAGCCCGGCGAGGGCCGGCTGACGCACCTCGTTCGCCCGGATCTGCAGCTCGCGACCCCGGCGATCGATCCGACCGACGACGAGGACGATCCGGTCCGTCGCGATCAGATCCGGGTCGGCCTCGTACACCGAGGGGAACGCGACCACCTCGACGCCCGCCGCGAGGCCGTCGAGGCGGAACTGCGCGTAGGGCTCGCCCCGCTTCGTGTACTTCCGGGCCACCCCGCCGATGATCCCGCCGATCGTGACGAGCTCGCCGTCGTCGGCGCCCTCGAGTTCGCCGATCTCGTGCGTGCTCTGCGACCGAAGGGCGTCCACGACCGACAACAGGGGGTGGTCCGTGACGAACTGGCCGAGCATCTCCTTCTCGTAGCGCAGGAGCTCCGTCTTCTCGAACTCCTCGCCCGCCAGCACCGATTCGTCGATCTGCCCGACGTCCGGGTCGCCGCCGAACAGGGAGAACTGGCCGGCGGCCTCGGCCTTGCGCTCCGAGACGATGGGGCCGGAGACCTTGTCCTGCCCGACGAGCAGCGCCCGGCGGGCGTAGCCGAGCGAGTCGAAGGCACCGGCCAGGATCAGCGACTCCAGCACGCGCTTCGTGAGGACGGACGGGTCGACCTTCCGGCAGAAGTCGGTGAACGACTCGAAGCGTCCCTTCGCGGCGCGGGCCTGGATGACCTGGTGGACGGCGGCCTCGCCGACGTTGCGGACGGCGGACAGCCCGTACCGGATCGCGCGCCCGCCGCCGCTCGCCGGAGCGAAGTCGAGCGCCGAGTCGTTCACGTCGGGCGGCAGGACCTCGATCGCGAGCGCGCGGCAGGCGTACAGGTAGTAGGGCTTGCGGTCCTTGTCGTCCTTGACCGACGTGAGGATCGCGGCCATGTACGAGACCGGGTGGTGCGCCATCAGGTACGCGGTCTGGTACGCCACGAGGCCGTAGGCGCAGGCGTGCGACGCGTTGAACCCGTAGTCCGCGAACGGGACGAACATCTCGAACATGTCGGCCGCGGCCCGCTCCTGGTATCCGCGCTCGACGGCGCCCTTCGTGAACCGCTCCTTGAACGGCATCAGGTACTCGATCTTCTTCTTGCCCATCGCCTTGCGGAGCGTGTCCGCCTCGCCCATCGAGAAGCCCGCCATCGCGACGGCGATCTGCATCACCTGTTCCTGATAGACCATCACGCCGTACGTGGACCTCAGGATCGGCTCGAGGGCGGGCTGCGGGTAGGTGACGGGCTTGCGTCCGTGCTTGCGCTCGGCGTACTCGGTGTGCAGGCCGTTGTTCAGCGGGCCCGGCCGGTACAGGGCGACGAGCGCCATCACGTCCTCGAAGCGATCCGGCTCGAGCAGCTTGATCAGGCTCCGCATCCCCGCTGACTCCATCTGGAAGACTCCGGTCGTGTCCCCGCGTCGGAGCATCGCGTAGGTTTCGGCGTCGTCCAGGGGGACGTGGTCGATGTCCAGGTCGATCCCGTCGGCGCGGAGGTGCCGGAGGGTGTCCTCGATCACCGAGAGGTTGCGGAGTCCGAGGAAGTCCATCTTCAACAGGCCGAGCTTCTCCACGCCGTGCATGTCGAACTGCGTCACGATCCGCTTCGAGTCGTCGCGGGAGTCCTTCGACAGTTTCAGCGGGAGGTATCGCACGAGCGGCGCGTCGCCGATCACGACCCCCGCCGCGTGCACGGAGTCCTCGCGGCGCAGGCCCTCGAGGGCACGCGCGGTGTCGACGATCTCCTTCGCCTCGGGCTCGCGCTCGTAGGCCGTCGCGAGCTCCGGGGAAAGCCGCAGCGCCTCCTCGATCGGGTGATCGCGACCCATCAGCGGCGTCGGATACATCTTGCAGAGCCGATCTCCCACCGCCGGGGGGAAACCGAGGACCCGCGCCGCGTCCCGGATCCCCTGCTTCCCCTTGATCGTCTGGAACGTGACGATCTGGGCGACGTGATCGGCCCCGTACGTCGCGCTCGCGTAGCGGATCACCTCGTCCCGCCGGCGCTCGTCGAAGTCCATGTCGATGTCCGGCATCTGGATCCGCTCGGGGTTGAGGAACCGCTCGAAGATCAGCCCGTAACGGAGCGGATCGACGTCGGTGATCCGCAGGCAGTAGGAGACGACCGAGCCGGCGGCCGAGCCGCGGCCGGGGCCGACGCGGATCCCCTGGTCCCGGGCGAACCGGATCAGGTCCCACACGATCAAGAAGTAGCCGGCGAGGCCCATCTGCACGATCACGCCGAGCTCGAGCTCGAGTCGATCGCGGATCTCGGCCGGGATCGGGTCCCCGTATCGCTCGACGCCACCCGCGAAGGCGAGCTCGTGCAGGTAGCTCTCGAGCGTGTGCTCCTGCGGCGTCTCGAAGCGCGGCAGGTGGTACCGATCCTCGATCGGCGCGGCCTCCCCGTAGATCAGCTCGAGGTCGACGGACTCGGCGATGTCGAGCGTGTGGTCGCAGGCCTCCGGGAGCTCCGAGAACAGGGTCCGCATCTGCTCGGGCGACTTCAGGTAGAAGTCCTCGGCGTCGAACCGGAGCCGCTTCGGGTCGGACTGGAGCTTCTGCTGTTGGATGCACAGGAGCACGTCGTGCGGCTTGGCGTCCTCCGCCGACGTGTAATGCAGGTCGTTCGTCGCGACGAGGCCGATCCCGAGCTCGCGTGCGAGGGACACCTGGCGCGCCGTGACCGTCGCCTGCTCGGGGAGACCGTGGTCCTGGAGCTCGATCCAGTAGTGGCCCGGACCGAAGATGTCCCGGTACTCGGCCGCCACGTCGCGGGCCCTGGCCTCCTGACCGGCGAGCAAGAGCTTCGAGAGCTCCGACGAGAGACAGCCCGACAGACAGGTCAATCCCTCCGCGTGCTCGGCCAGGAGCTGCTTGTCCATCCGGGGCCGGTGGTAGAAGCCCTCCAGGTGCGCGGCCGACACGAGCTTCAACAGGTTGCGGTAGCCGGTCTCGTCGCGCGCCAGCAGCGTCAAGTGGTGGTACTTGTCCTCCCGCTCGCCGGGCTCGCGGTCGAACCGCGAGCCCGGCGCGACGTAGGCCTCGACCCCGAGGATCGGCTTGATCCCGTGCGCGCGCGCGGCCTCGTAGAAGCCGAGCGCGCCGAACATCACCCCGTGATCGGTGATCGCGATCGCCGGCATCTCCATCTGTTGGGCCACCGAGAAGATCGTGGGCAGCAGGGGGTTCGCGGCAGGCGGTTCGATCCTCGCGGCGCCGTCCAGCAGGGAATACTCGGAGTGAACGTGCAGATGGACGAAGCCGTCTCGCGCTGCCGTCGTTCTCGCGCCTCCCGCTTTTCCACACTCGGCACGGCCGGTTGTGGATTACTTACACCGTTGTCATTCGGGGGGTTTAGCTAAGCCGTGCGCGGCGAACGTGTCAAGCGGCCGGCGGCGGTATCCGAGCCGCCCCGGTCGAGGGTCCTCATCCGCGTCGAGCGAGTTCGAGGGCCGAGGCGAGGTCCTCCGGGAGCGGCTCCTCCAGCTCCACCCGCTCCCCGGTGGCGGGGTGGACGAAGCCGATGGAACCGGCGTGCAGGAACGGTCGCGTGAGCCCAAGCCCGCGGGCGTCGTCGCCCGCGCCCCCGTAGGCGCGATCGCCGAGGATCGGGTGGCCTACGGCGGCGAGGTGCACGCGGATCTGGTGGGTCCGACCGGTCCTCGGCGTCGCCGACAGGAACGTGGCGCCACCCAACCGCTCGCGCACGTCGAACGCTGTTTCGGCCGCGCGGCCCTGGGTGGCGTCCACGACGATCCTCGCCGCGCGGCGCCCCAGCGGCGCGTCGACCGCGAACGCGTCGGTCGCGACCTCCCCGCGCACGAGGGCCTGGTAGACGCGTGCGACGTCGTGCCCCTTGAAGCGGGCGCGGAGCGCGACGTAGGCCTCGTCGCTCTTCGCCACGACGAGCAACCCGGAGGTCCCGGCGTCGAGGCGATGCACGATCCCCGGTCGCAGCGGGCCGCCGGCCGGCGCGAGCGGGACGCCCATGCCGAGCAGGCGGTTCACGAGCGTCCCGCCGCGCCGGCCGGCGGTGGGGTGGGTGACGAGCCCCGCGGGCTTCGCGACCACCACGAGGTGCTCGTCCTCGAAGCGGATCGGCACGGGCGGCCCCTCGGCGGGAAGATCCTCGTGCGCGACGACGTCGACCTCGAGCCGCTCGCCGCCCGCCAACCGGAACGACTTCGCCCGCCGTTCGCCGTCCACGAGGACCCGTCCCGCCGCGATCGCCCGCTGCACGTCGGCCCTCGGCAGCCCGGCCAGGCGCGCGACCACGACGTCGAGTCGCCCCTCCTCGGCGTCGAACGTCGACGTCACCCGGGGGCCGTGGTCGAGGCGGGCGCCTCGTCCCGTTCCCGGAACCCGACCACGGCGAGCAGGATCGCGCCGACCACGATCGCCGTGTCGGCGAGGTTGAACACGGGCCACACCTGCAGATCGACGAAGTCGACGACCCGACCACGGAACGCCGGCGCCCGGAACGCCCGGTCCGTGAGGTTCCCCAAGGCCCCGCCCAGGATCAGGCCGATCGAGGCAGCGACGAGCCGGTTCGTGTGTCGGAACGACGTCGCCAGGATCGCCACCACAACGATCGCGGTGACCCCGACGAAGAACCACGGGGCGCTCCGACCGATGCTGAAGGCGCCGCCGCTGTTCGTCGTGAACCGCAGCGTCAGCACGCCGGGGATCACCTCGATCGGAGCGCCGGGCAGCGTCGCCTCCGCCCAGATCTTCGTGACCCGGTCGACGCCGTAGGCGACGAACGCGGCCACGAACAGGGTCTGGGCGGCTCGGCTCCGCTGGGGATCCACCCGACTAGCGACGGGATTGCGCCGCCTGGGCGTCCTTGATGCACAGCTCCGCGTACGGGAGCGCCTTGATCCGGGCCTTCTCGATCGGCCTGCCGCACCGCTCGCAGAGACCGTACGTCTTGGCGTCCATGCGCTTCAGCGCGCCGTCGATCTTCCGGAGCAGGTCCCGGACGTTGTTCTCGATCGAGAGGTCCTTCTCGCGCTCGAACGTCGCGGTGCCCGCGTCGGCCGACTCGTCGTCGAGGCCGACGTCGCCCGACATGTCGGACTGCGTCGCGGCGAACGAGTCCTCGACGATCGACGCGAGCTGCGACTCGAGGTGCCCCCGCTCCTCCACCAGGCGGGCTCGCAGGTCCTTGACCTCCGTCGCCGTGAGCTTGGCCGTGGCCATGGGGGCGAAGGGTAGCACGTCGGCGCATCGGCCCCGCCGAGCGCCCCCCGATCAGGGCGGACGAGCCTGGAGTCGTTGCAGCGCTTCGCTTCCGGTCATCCCGTGGATGTCGAAGACCTTCTCGCGCGCCCGGGCGCCCCGCCGCAGCCGGATCGCCGATGGCGGGGTGCCGAGGGATCCCGCGAGCGTCCGGCGAGCCTCGTCGGGGGCCCGGCCTCCCTCGGGCGCCGCGCGACGCGTATCACCACGCCGGCCGGGGTCACGTCCACACGGGCGTCGCGCGACCTCGGCACGACGCGGACGGAGAGGCTCCCCACGCGTGTAGCATGCACGCACAGGCGACGACGGGAACGCGCCGGAAGGACCGCGGAGCCAGAGCGAGCCGGGGACGGTGGGAGCCCGGTGCCGAGCGCCCGACGGCATCCTCCCCGAGCCCCTGCCCGAACCCGAGCCGACCGGCTCGCGGTAGGCGCAGGCGGGTCCGCCCGTGACAGCGGCAGGCCGTGATCGCGGCCGCGAGCGGCCGGACGCCGCGAGGCGTCCGGCAAGCGAGGTGGTACCGCGGGGCTCGCGCCTCGTCCTCGCGAAGCGAGGACGAGGCGTTTCGCGTGTCGGGAGGCGGACGGATGGCGAAGGACGAGCCCCGGTTCCGGGCGGTGGACCCGAAGGTGCGGTTCCCCGAGCTCGAACGACGGGTCCTGGCATTCTGGGACGAGGCCGGCGTGTTCCACCGGTCGATCGCGCGGCGGGAGGGCGCGCCGGAATGGGTCTTCTACGACGGCCCGCCGACCGCGAACGCCCGGCCCCACATCGGGCACGCGGTGACGCGCACGTTCAAGGACGTCTTCCCGCGCTACCGCACGATGACCGGGCACCTCGTCCACCGCAAGGCGGGCTGGGACTGCCACGGGCTCCCCGTCGAGATCGAGGTCGAGAAGGAGATCGGGACCTCAGGGAAGCGCGACATCGAGGCGTACGGGGTCGCGGCGTTCAACGAGCGATGCCGCGAGTCCGTCCGCCGGTACGTCCGCGACTGGGAGGACCTGACGCGACGGATTGGGTTCTGGATCGACATGGACGACGCCTACTGGACGATGGATCCGGCCTACGTCGAGTCCGTGTGGTGGTCGCTGAAGCGCCTGCACGAGCGCGGACTCCTCGTGGAGGCCGACAAGGTCACCGCGTACTGCCCTCGCTGCGGGACGGCGCTGTCCGACGCGGAGGTCGCGCTGGGGTACGCGTCGACCGAGGACCCGAGCATCTCGGTACGGTTCCCCATCGTCGAGGCGTCCGACCCGTCGCTCGTCGAGACCTCGCTGCTCGTGTGGACCACGACCCCGTGGACCCTCCCGGCGAACACGGGGGTCGCCGTCGCGCCGGACGCCCCCTACGCCGTGGCCGAGCGCGACGGCGAACGGGTCCTGG
>DASUPO010000090.1:0-8654 GCA_036281075.1 Actinomycetota bacterium
AGGCGCGCTCGACGCCCAGGCGCCGGGCGGCCTCGCGGCTCCGCTCCGGCGAGCTCGTGAGGACACCGAGCGGCGTCGCACCGTCGACGCGCCGGAGCGCGTCGAGGTGCGCCGCCGCCGCGAACCCACCGCCGACGATCGCGACCCCGAGACGCCCGTCACGCATCGCGCTCGATGGTATCGGCTGCCTCCGCGCCGGATGGTGAGGCGCCCGTCGTGGCGGTCCTCAGCGGGGAGAACAGCGACGAGAAGAACGGCACCGTGTATCCGACCGCCGCAACGAGGATCGTCGGGCGGATCCCGACCGTCTGCCCGAGCCAGCCGCCGAGCGCCGCCCCGACGATGCCCATCACCGCCCGGAGCACGCCGATGCTGCTGAAGACGCGCCCCAGAAGCCGTTCGGGGACCGTCGCCTGGCGGATGCTCGCGAGCATCACCCATTGGATGATCCCGCCGAACCCGCCGACGAGGCCGGGGATCCCCAAGAAGACGAGGTTCAGCCACAGCGGATGGACGGCGTTCGCCAGCACCATCGTGAACGGGCTCGCGCCGACCAGGCCGAGGC
Source organism: Actinomycetota bacterium (assembly GCA_036281075.1). Lineage (GTDB taxonomy): Bacteria > Actinomycetota > UBA4738 > UBA4738 > HRBIN12 > JAJNBA01. The sequence continues at coordinate 566 of DASUPO010000090.1, forward strand.
CGAGCAGGGCGGCGCGCCCCGCGCCGAGACGCCGTTCGATCCTCGGCGCGACGGCGGAGCCGAGCAGGAACCCGGCGGACCCCGCCATGAACACCACACCGAAGGCCCAGGCGGGCATCGCGACGGTCCGCAGCGCGTAGATCACGTAGACGGCGAGGGACAATGCGTCCACGAGGGCGAGGATCGCGCTCGGCGCCGTGATCGCGCGCTGGAGCGGGTCCAGGAACGCGACGCGGAGGCCCTCGGCGATCCGCCGTCGGATCGTCACGCCGGCGTCCTCCGCCTGCTCGGTCTCCGGCTTCGGGCCCGCCCGGCTCCGCACGCCACCCACGGAGACCGCCGAGTAGAGGAACGAGACGGCGTCCACCACCAGCGCGATCGGCGCCGACAACACGTCGATGAGGAAGCCGGCGAGGCCCGGCCCGACGATGCCCGTCGCCGAGGCCGACAGCATGATCTTGCTGTTCGCGTCCACCAGCCGACCGGGCACCACGACCCGCGGGAGGAACGCGTTCCAGGCCGGATCCCAGAACGTGTCCAGGATCCCGAAGACGATCGCGAGCGCGAACAGCTGCCCGATCGACAACAGGTCGAAGGCGTAGGCGACGGGGACGGTAGCGACGGCGAGGGCCGCCAGGACGTCGAGCGTCACCAGCAGCCGCCGCTTCGCCAGGCGGTCCACCCAGACGCCCACGACCAGTCCGACGACCAGGGCAGGCAGCTCGCCCATGATCCGGATCAGTCCCATCTGCGCCGGGCTGGCGTCGAGGAGGTCGACCGCGATCACCGCGAGTGAGAACAGCGTGATCGACGACCCGAGCATCGAGACCGTCTCGCCGATCCAGAAGCGACGGAAGTTGCGGTCGCGCAGGATCGAACGTCCGGTGCCCACCTCGGTCGCCCCGACGTCGCTCGTAGTCACCGGCCGAGCATCGTTCGGCGCTGGCTTCCCGGCAACCCACCCGATGTGACGATCAGGGGGCGAGGCGGCGAGCGATGGCCGACCACTCGTCGTCGTGCCAGTCGTCCCGGTTCTCCGCGGCCGCTCGCGCGAACATCCATCGCCGAACCCGGTCGGCGTCGACGCCGAGGAGGCGGGCGAACCGATCGATCGTCGGCAGAGGTGCCGCCCGCATCCGTGCCTCGCAGTTAAGGAGGTGCTGCGTGGCGTCATAGGAGGGATCGCCCACGAACGGCTTCGGATCGATCACGAGCCAAGGCGAGCGCCGTGCACGGAGAACGTTGCCGGCATGGAGGTCGGTGGCGAGGAGGACATCACCCTCGCGATCCTCGGCGAGCTCCTCGAACATGCGCAGTCCGTCACGGACGAGCTGCCGATCCGGCCAGCTCGGCTCGTTCTGCTCGGTCTCCTCGATCCATTCGCGGACCATGGTCGACAGGGGCCGGAACGGATGCCCCGCACCGGGTGCCCGCCAGAGCACACGCAGCAACCCCGCGATCACCACGTCCTGCTCCTCCTCGGGGACGGCGCGCAGCCATGTGCCCGGCTCGCATCGCTCCAGGAGCAGGGCCCCGGACCGCGGGTCCTCGTCCAGGAGACGGACGGTCGGTCGACCGTTCCAGAACCGGAGCCCGGCCGCTTCGTGGTCGCCCTCGAAGTGGGGCATGCTGATCTTCAGGACCGCGGCACCGCCGTCGGCTCGGAGGGCCGGTGAGACCCAAGCCGCGCTCACCTCCGGGCCGTCGAAGGGTGAGCCGAGCGTCAACGACCAGCGCCGGCTGAGCTCCTCCACGACGCTCGGAAGCTGCCGGAGCCACGCTCGCCGAGCCGGAGTCTTTTCGCAGTTGGCAGCCAGCCGAGCGGGAACAAGGAGCGACACCAGCCATCTTCCCAGGGAGAACGATCTGGAGTTGCCCGCTGATGAGACGCATCCGCTCCAGAAGCGCTTCTCGCCGGTGCGGGTTGAGGGCGATCGGGCGACCGACGCATGGCCCGTAGGCTCAGTCCCGTGGTCGGGCATCCCTTCGATCGACCGCTCAGCCGCCGGTCCCTCATCCTGGGGGCCGCCGGTTGGACCGCCACGGCCCTGATCGGCTGTTCGCCATCGACCCAATCGGACGACCGTGCCGGCAGCTCCGCATCGCCGGCGAGCCCCTCTTCGACCGCCACCCCGGAGCCGGTCCTCTGCGAGATGGAGGTCACCGGCGCCCGAGCCCCTCTCTGGGCGCGCCCGATCGAGCAGGGGCTCGTCTACGGCTCGTCGGCGGCCACCTGGCAACTCGAGGACACTGCGTACCGCGCGCTCCACGCTCGGGAGGCGTCGATCCTCTTCACGGAGGACGACCTCCTCTGGTACCGGCTGAAGCCGACGCCCACATCGGAGCTCGACTTCCGCTACGGCGACCGGATCGTGGACTACGCGGAGCGGCAGGGGATGCTCGTCTTCGGGGCGCATCTCGTATGGGACGAGGGGTTCGGCGAGGGGTGGACCGAAAGCGATCTGCGCGGCCTGAGCGAGGACGAGGCTCGGTCGCTGCTGTTCGGCACGGTGGAAGCGACCGTCGAGCGATACCGCGGGCGGATCGCGGGGTGGATCGTCGTGAACGAGGTCCTCGACTCGTTCGGATTCCGCGTCGAGGTCCCCTGGTACGAGACGATCGGCGAGGGCTTCGTCGAGGAGGCCTTCCACCTGGCGCACGAGGTCGACCCGGACGCGACGCTCGTGCTGAACGACTTCGGGTACGAGACGGACGACGACTTCAGCTCCGCCGCCGACAAGCGCGCGGTGACACTGGACTACCTCGACGAGCTCCTGGGAGCCGGCGTCCCGGTCCACGCGTTCGGAGTCCAGGCCCACCTCCTCGCCGACCGGTTCCCCGACGGATTCGACGCCGACGCGTATCGCGCGTTCCTCGCCGAGCTCGCGGCGCGCGGCCTGCGGATCCTGATCACGGAGATGGACGTCCTCGACGACGGCCTGCCGCCGCAGCCCGCCGAGCGGGACCGCGCGGTCGCCGACGTGTACAGGGCCTATCTCGAGGTCGCCCTCGACGAGCCGGCGGTGGCCTCGCTGATGACCTTCGGTCTCTCGGACCGCTACACGTGGCTCCAGGAGGACTACCCGCGCGAGGACGGCGCGCCGCGACGTCCGCTGCCGTTCGACGAGAAGCTCGAGCCGAAACCCGCCTACCGCTCGCTGGCTGGGGCGCTGGAGCAGGCCCCGCTCCGCGACGCGCTCTGGGTGCCGCCGCGCTGCTAGCGGCCGGCGACACCTGCGAGCCTCAGTGCCCGAACCGCTCGGGATCGAGGATCCCCGCCCCGTGCCGGTCCAACGTCGCGAGACGGTCGAGGTCCTCCGGCGTCAGCTGGAGGTCGAACACGTCGAGGTTCTCCGGAAGCCTCGACGGGGTCGTCGTCCTGGGGATCGCGACGAGGCCCAGCTGCCCGTGCCAGCGGAGCACGACCTGGGCGGGCGTCTTCCCGTGCTCCCGGGCGATCGTCTCGATCACGGGCTCGCGGAGGAGCTCGCGCCCGGATCCGATCGGCGCCCAGCTCTCGGTCACGATGCCGTGCGTCTCGTGGAACCGCCGCTCCTCGGTCCTGGGCAGGTACGGGTTCAGCTGGATCTGGTTGACGTGCGGTGCGACGCCCGTCTCGTCGATCAACCGCTGCAGATGCTCGGGGGTGAAGTTCGACACGCCGATCGCGCGAACCGTGCCGTCCTCGAGGAGTCGAAGCATTCCGCGCCACGCGTCGACGTAGCGCCCGTGCCCGGGATTCGGCCAATGGATCAGCAGGAGATCGATCCGTTCCAGCCCGAGGCGCTCGAGGTTGTCGGCGCACGCTCGTTGCGCTTCCTCGACGCCGTGCCCGCTCTTGTTGAACTTCGTGGTGACGAAGAGCTCCCCTGGGGCGATGCCGCTCGCGCGGATCGCGCGGCCGACGCCGCGCTCGTTCGCATACTCCTCGGCCGTGTCGATCAGCCGATACCCGGCCTCGAGCGCGGCGCTCACCATCCGCTCGGCCTCCGCCTCGTCCAGGGGCCAGGTCCCAAATCCCAGGACCGGCATCTCGACGCCGTTCCGAAGACCCACGCTCGGGATCTCAGGCATCGTCGAACCCTCCCAGGATGGTCGTGGCCGGAGCGGGCGGCGGAGCCGGCCGCTCCGGCCACGCCTGGACGAACCACTCCGTGTCCAGCACGATCCAGCGGAGCGCCTCCGGGAGGCGCTCGAGCTCGCCGATCTGCGTTCGGTGCTCCTCGATCCCGGCGAGCTTGGCCCCACGGACCGGGCGGGTGTCAACCGCGATCGCGATGTCGTGATCCGGGACGCCTCGAAGCGCGAGCAGGCTGCGCTCCTCCTTCGTGGGATCGCCCGACGCTCGGAGCTCGTCCTGGAGCCTCGCGATCGCCGATCCCGGCATCGCGACGTGGAGGAGCCTCGTCACCAGCCCCTCCTCGGCGCGAGCTCGGTGGACGGCCGCGTCCGTTGCCGCCCCGACCGCGATGTGGTCGTGGTGCCCTGTCAGGCCGTCGGCGCCGAACGTGACGACGAGGTGTGGCTCCCTCTCTCGGAGGATCGCGTCGATCTCGTTCCCCAGCAGAGCGGGTGGAACCTCGGGCACGTGGTAGTCCGGGTGCCGGAGGAAGCGGACGTCCGCCTCGACGCCGAGCGCGGCCATCGAGGCGGCCTGCTCTCGCTCCCGGACCGGCCCGAGACTCTCGGGCTCGACGCCGTCGATCCAGATCGGGCCCGCGTCGCCGCTCGTGCAGAAGACGAGCGTGGCGTCGAGCTCGTCACGCGCGAGCACCATCGATCCGCCCAGCGTGTAGATGTCGTCGTCGGGGTGAGCGAAGACGCCGACCAGTCGGACCGTTTCCTCCCCGCGTGCCACCGCCGGTCAGGATAGGGAACGATGGTCGGAACGATGCGTCTCCGCCCGTCGCCGATCTGGCGCCAGAAGCAGTTCATGCGGTTCTGGCTCGGCGAGAGCATCTCGATGATCGGGTCGAGCGTGACCGGCTTCGCCCTCCCGCTCGTCGCGGTGATCACGTTGGAGGTCTCGCCGGGCGAGATGGGGCTGCTCCGGGCCGTGGGCGCGGCGCCGGCGATCCTCATCGGTCTCTTCGCGGGCGTCTGGGTGGACCGGGTCTCACGGAAGGGCCTCCTGATCTCGACCGGGCTGATCGCAGCCGCACTGATCGCCTCGATCCCGTTCGCCCACGCGCTCGGCCCGCTGTCCTTCGAACACCTGCTCGCGGTCGCGCTGTGCTTCGGCATGCTCGGTCCGTTCTGGTGGCCGGCGTGGAACGCCTTCCTACCCTCCGTCGTCCAGCGCGATCTGCTGTTCGAGGCCAACAGCAAGCTCATGTTCTCGTGGTCCGCCACCGGCGTGATCGGGCCGGGCCTCGGCGGGATCCTCGTGCAGGCCGTCGGCGCGCCGTTCGCGCTGCTGTTCGACGCGGGCTCCTTCGTCGTGTCATCCGCGTTCCTCGCGACGGTCCGACCGCGGATCGAGGAGCGACCTGGCGACGACGTGGTCGGGAAGATGCTCGCCCGGATCCGGGAGGGGTTGCGCGTCACGTTCCTGGACCCGATGCAGCGCGCGGTCACGATCCCCCGGGCGATCCTGGACTTCCTCGATGCGTTCTCGCTCTCGGTGATCGTGATCTACGTGATCCGGGAGGTCGGGCTGTCGCCAGGACTGATGGGCCTCGCGTTCGCGCTGAGCTCGGTGGGCTTCGTGATCGGTTCGTTGGTGGCCCCGCGGTTCGAGCGCCGCTTCGGCGTCTCGGGGGCGATCCTGTGGGGGCTCGCCCTGGTCGGTGCTAGCCCGTACACGATGGTCGCCGCGAACGACGCGCTCCCGGACTGGGTCAACGTGGCGTTCTTCGCGCTTCCGGGACTGATCGGGGGGTTCGGCGGCGTGATCCAGTATGCCGGGCTCCAGGCGATCCGTCAGTCGATCACGCCCGAGCGCCTCCTGGGACGGGTGTACGCGAGCGCCAGCTTCCTCGGCGACGTGCTGTGGCTCGCCGGAGCCCTCCTGGGTGGCATCCTGGCCGAAACGCTCGGGCTCCGACCGGCTGTCGTCGTGGTCGCCGTCGGCTACGCGATCCCGTTCTTCTACGCGCTCGTCTCGCCGCTCAGGAACGCCGGGGAAGCCACACGACCCCGTACACCGGCACCTGCCGAAGGATGAGGCGAACGCCGCCGGCCGCCCGCTCGACCGTGACGGCGAGCTCTCCGCCGGGGCTGAACGCCTGGGCGTCGTCCGGCTCGAACGGCAGCCGCACCTCCATCGTGAGCCGATCGAGCGGCGGGACGCGGTCGGCGTCCTCGTCGTAGTCGTAGCGGATCAGGTGCAGGGCGCATCCGCCCTCGACCCGGTGGAGCGCCAGCGCCGCGTCGGTCCGTCCTTCCATCAGCCGGACCTGCGGGCCGTGGGGCAACTGAGCCAGCTCGAAGCCGAACGCCTCGCCGACCGTGACGCCGGGCCGCTCGAGCACCGCCTTCATCCGGTGGCCGAGGTTCGTGCCGATGTCCCCGGCCACGATCAACCGGCCCCCGCCCTCGACGTAGCCGTCGAGCAGCTCAGCCTGCCGGCCCGTCAGCATGTCGCACCCGGGCACCACGAGGGTCCGGTACCGATCAAGGTCCTCCGGCTGGAGGGAGTCCTCGCGCAAGGCGCCGTCCGGGAAGAACAGGACGTCGTACGGCTGCATCGCGGCGCACAGCAGCCGGCTGACGCGGTCGAAGGGGAGGATGTCGCGATCGGCCATCACGTTCAGCCGGTTGTCGGCCGGCAGCTCGGCCGTCGATCGCGTGGTCGCGTTGCTCGTGAGCCCGTACACCACGCCGATCTCCGCGCACGTCGGATCCCGGCCGTACAGGTGCTCGTGGTCGGCCAGGAACGTCTGGATCTCGGTGACCAGGTCGTGCGACGCGTAGAACGCGTCCTCGACCACGCTTCCCATCCAGGAGCCGTACGGAGCGCTCATGTTCACGCCGAGCGCCGCGGCTTCGTAGAGGGACTGCCGGAACCGGTCGTGCATCCGTCCGCGCTTCAGCCCCTCGACCATCTCCATCACGACTCCGCCGTACGGGTTCTCGACGACGACGACGGGCTTGCGCCCTCCGAACCCCGCGGCGTACCGGTACCACTCCGGGAAGCGCCACAGCGTGTTGCGCATCTCGGTGACGATCACGTCCACGGCAGGTTCGATCGTGTAGTAGTGCTCGAACAGGTTGAAGAAGTTGCCCGAGATCAGGATCTCACGACCGACGCTCCGGGCGTACTCGCGCGCGTACTCGGCGAGCTCCGTGAAGTAGCGCTTGATGTTCCGTTGCTGGAACGCGGCGTAGTCGTAGAACATCGGCGAGTTGGCCCAGTTCGAGCGGAAGTCGAAGCCCCGCTCGAGCAGATAGGCCCCGTAGTGGAAATCCGACAGGTCCACCTGACGCAGGTCCTCGGGCAGCTGGTCCGACGGCATCTCCTGCAGGTACTCGCGGAAGCCGTGGACGCAGGTGTCGCAGAAGCATCCGCCGTATTGGAGCGACGTCAGCGGGACCTCTGCTTCGTCGAAGTGGACCCCGTGCACCCCCGCGTCGATCTGGATCCGGACGATCGCCTTGAGGTAGTCCCGCCAGACCGGGTTGTTGCGATCCATCATGTAGTTCCAGTGCTCCCGGTCGGGGCACTCGATCCACAGCGCATGGCAGGGCTCGCCGTGGATGTCGCGCTGCGCGCACTCCTCGAGGATGTCCTCGACCGACTCGCCCCACGCGTTCACGACCGGCTCGGGGAAATACTTCGCGCGCGGCGCCCAAAGCTTCGGGTAGCGGTCCTGCCAAAACTCGCGCATCCCGAGCCAGTCACGGACCGCGCCGACGTCGCGTGTCTCGTTCAGCGCGAGCACCGTGTCCTCGGCCTCGTTCAGCTCGACCGGGTACTCCCACGCGTGCTCGAACACCACGCCGAAGACCTTGATGCCGCGCCGGCCGCACTCCTCGATGAACTCGGCGTCGTTCACGAAGCCGTAGACCCGGTAGCGCGGCGGGACGGCCCCGAACGCCTCCTCCTCCAGGTACGGCAGCGAGATGTTGCCCCCGCCGAGCGCAGCCC